>CAZQSQ010000040.1:0-1628 GCA_964596325.1 uncultured Candidatus Saccharibacteria bacterium | reverse complement strand
AGGAGATTATTTCAAAGGTGCGGCAAGCGATTCCTTTGGCTTGCCCATAATTAATTGTGTGCTATAAGAAGGGCAGGAGTTTGAAAATCTAAACACTAAAGGAGGTATTAATTGACCGATAATTATCAGGGCTCCAGTGAAGCGGCGGAAAAAAATGAGCCACTTGTTTTTGATGTGGATCGAAGTGAACTAAAGAATATCAAGAAACAGTTTTTCCTAAAACGTTCGCATTGCGAATTTACTGATTTGCTGGGTGCTCTCAGCCCTAAAGATCATAATGCTTCTGAGCGCGACAAGAAGCTTTCGACGGCCAGAATTAATACGCCAATTACTTTCCGGTGTGGAGATGACCGCGTCGAGGTTTTGGCAAAAATCGACTTACGCGATGGAGGAGAGGGGAAAAGGTATTTCCGTCGCTTAGCTAATGAGCCGGGAGCGATTCTGCCTTTGCCGGTATCCAATGATGTTTTTAAGATGATTAAACATCATTTTGCCGGCCAGGGGACCGAGAATAAGGTGATGGAGGTCGGTAAGATTATCAGTGCAATGCGCTCAGCCGATTCTGATGCGCTATTTTATGACATTTATGCCAATGCGCCTTGCGCTTTTATCTCAGAAAAAGGCGAGAGGCTTTTGGCGTATTATAAGTGGTCATTGGATGGTTTTCGGCGCGTGCGCGAGCCAGTAAGCAACCCGGGCAATATTTTGGATAGCATCAAAACTGTCGGCGAGCTGGCGCCCCAAAATGAAGGACAGGCCTTTTACTATGCCTTTATGAAATGTGGTGATATTACAGCCGTTTATGCCGATGGTGTGGCGGGCAGCGGAAAGACTATTTGTGCCTTAAATGCCGGCATCCTTTACAAATTGCCGACCGTGCGCGTTTTGCGACCAACAAAAGAAGGTGGCGATGAGCTCGGATATAGAAAAGGCGGTTTACAGGAAAAATTCGGGCCATTTTCCATGGTTGTTTATGACCTGATGTATAAGGTTTTGAAACTCGATCCCCATGAATATCCGCTCATGATTACCGAGGAAGAGCTTTACAGCCGAAAAGAAAATGGCAATGGTAATGGTAATGGCAATGGCAACAAGACAGGCGAGCTCAAAGAAGCTGAGCAGGCGATTAAAGCTAAAAAGCCGGTAATTGTCGACGTGGTCAATTTTATGCAGGGCCGAAACCTTATCGATGAATTTGTCATTGTCGACGAGGCGCAGAACATCAGCCATAACGATTTGAAAATGGTTATGACTAGGGGATTGGGCAAGACACGGTTTGCCTGCGTAGGGGATTCAAGTCAGTGGCAGCGCAAAAATACCGGGGATAGTAGCAGCGGATTCTTGCACCACAAAAAAAGATTGGCTGGGGTTAATTCTGTGGCATGTATCAACTTGCCGGTTTGCGTCAGAAATGACTTTGGCATGGAGCTTCAAGCCGAGATTTACTAATAGCTTGCCTTTGGCGAGCTTTTTTATTTGTGCAAATATCCAAACTATGATAATTTTAATTAATATGGAACAGGATAACACTCAATTTACGCCATTGGCTTTTGAGGCGCCCAAGCCGGAAAGCGCGCCCATTGTGCCAGAAGCAAAACCAAAAATAAAATACGAGGATTTTGCTAAAA
>CAZQSQ010000039.1:0-1960 GCA_964596325.1 uncultured Candidatus Saccharibacteria bacterium | reverse complement strand
TTATGCACAATTTAGGAGCGAAGATAATAAAGAAAGACGAAGATACTAATTAAAGGATTGGTTGCATAATTGGCAATAAACGACAAAAAAGAACCCCGTTTGCGACGGGGTTATTGTTTTAATACTTGAAGGTTTGGTGGACAGAGGGGACAAATCCGCGGCTCAGTGGGATTGCATCCGCATCCATTCTTTTGCCGCTTTGGCAGGCGGTGATGGCGCAGGGCTTATTGTTTATCATCAGTGGGCCCGAGCCATTGAGCCTGAAAAGTCCCATTGGCTGATCAAATGACATGCCGGTTTTTCTGCTTGTCATCAGATCATAAATCGTTAGGTCGTAGGGAGAAGATTTGTTAACATTGTAGCGCAATCTGCGAAGAATGTTGCAATCTTGTTTTTTATCCCCAAAAACCAGAATGCCGCGCCTTTTGTATTCCTTGCCTCGAAAAGAGATTATTATATCATTTTCAGCGTCAAGGCCGACAAATTCGCTTGGAACTTCACGGATAATATTAGGGATGACGGCGCCTCCAAGCTTTTTAATTGCGGCTTGAATTTCTTTCAGATACTGGTCCTTTTGCTCCTGTGTCATTGAGCCGACATATTGGCTGGGCACAATGAGCTGGGCGAATTTATCGACAATGGCCATGCCGTATAAAACACGGCGCATGGTCGTGCTGACAAGCCCGAGGTGTTCAGCAAAGCGTGGTGAAGATTCGTGATTCTTACAGTATGAAGCTGAGCCGATTGTCAGATTCCACATCCCGTCATAATTCTGGCTGGGAGTATTTCTATACTTGGCCACAAATGACAAATTGCCAGCCGCATCTTTTAATTCAATCGCCGCCCCCGATGAAGCAAAAATATAACGGGGTTTGGTCTGGGGAAATTTTTTGGCTTGCGCTTCAGGGCTTTCCCAAGCCAGGCGTTGTGTCCATTTTTCCCCAAATCCATTGATTACATACTCCTTGTCAGCCGGGGAGATAAAGGGATCGTCCTCTATAAACACCCGGATTGTTTTGTCACCGATTTCTTCGATTTTAGCAATCATTCCATAGCCCGACATTCCTTCCAAATCCTCATCGTTTAGCTGCGAACTTCGCAGCGGGTACCAGTGTTGAACAGCTAGGTCCAGATCTGGGCGCTCTTGGGAAGTCAGCCCGCTGGAGATGTCTCCATTGCCATCCATCTGTTTACCTCCTTTTAGTTATTAAAGGATATACTGCAAATTGTCAGTATTCATATATATTATACCATAATATGCCTATATTAGTCAATTGGCGAAACGGGTAAGAAAATCAAGGTTTCTGGGCGGATTTTAATATAAAAAGAGCCCTATTTCTAGGGCTTTAATTCTGAAAACGGCGAATATTGCTTCAATTCCTCGATAAGAACCTGCAGGGCGGGAACGCTTTTGCATTTGATTGGCGCCATGTCCACATCCATTGGGCTTCCGGATTTGAACACCTTGCGCACGCGCAGAGTTTCCATCTCTCCTGGTTTTTCCGGATCATTCAGGAGCGGATAGAATTGGCTGGAAAATTTTCCCATACCAACCTCGAGGTTAAGTGGCTGTTTGGTATTTCCAAGCGCTTCACCATCGTAAAAAGTGAGTTCATCTAGGTTGCCTTCAAATTCCATGACTAGCACCCGGACGATATCCAGATTTTGCGTTTTGGTACCAAAAACTTTTATGCCGCGGCGAGTCCAGATTTTTCCTTGAATCTTCAGAGTTATGCCGGCCTCATTTCTGAGGGGTAAGAAGTAACTTTTGCAGTTTTTGATTCCCTTGGGGTAGGCGAGGGCGAATCTGGAGGCGTATTGGCTAATCAATTCTTCATTGCCCGCCAAACCTTTAGCCAGAATGGCCTTTTCGTTGTTACCCTTGAGAAAAACGTCTGGGATGAGTCTATTGTTGTCTTTATCAACCACAATACACTCTTCAATTACCTCTCGCAAGGCG
>CAZQSQ010000038.1:0-2109 GCA_964596325.1 uncultured Candidatus Saccharibacteria bacterium | reverse complement strand
CAATAATTGTTTAATCTCTGCCGCCATAAAACTTGACTGGATTATAATGCTTTTCTTTTCCAATTAAAAATGCTGGGGGGTTAAAACTCCAATTCTAGTTAATGTGAGTGCCAGCCCCAGCAATTTATTGTAGCAGGCACTTTACGCCCAAGTCAATAAATAACCTTTTATTAATATAAAACAACAGACCTTGCTCGAGGAAGGTCTGCTGTCCTAGAATTGAACTTACCCTTATTCAGGGCCACTCACACTATTACGATATCAACTTCCGGCTTTTTGTCAAGCCTCAGTTTTTAACAGCCTTAGCCGGCGTCGAGGTCGAAATTTGCAGAAGAGCCTGCTTCATTTTCTCACTCTCTTGCAACCAATACTCTTTGCGATTAATCGATTTTTGGGCATTTTCCTCAAACTTGGCGATCGCCTGATTGGCATATCCTTTGGCCGCATTAAAATCGCCCACCATTGCGTAAAATTGTATCAAATATTGGTAAGACATTACCACGCTATCATTTAAGGCCAAAGCATCCTTTAACCATTTGGCAGCCTCCTCCCGCTTCCCCTCAAAAACAAGTGCTTGCGACATATACCAAAAAGTATGGGGATTTTTAGGGGATATTTCTTGGGCCTTAAGCAGCGCCTGTTTAGAGATATTCAAATATTCCGAACGTCCAGTATTTCTGGCGCAAAAAGCAGCCGAATAGCCCAGCTTCAAAAATGCCCTATAATCTTGCGGCGACTCCTGCGAGCTCTTTTGTAATTCTCCGATCCAAAAATCACATTCATTTTTTAGGCCGGTCAAAATATTTTTCATCATGACTGGGTCTTTATCCTTAAGGGCAGCCTCTACTGCCGTCCGATCAAACCCGCTGATATTGGTAATGTAAATATCGGCTAAAAAGTCGCGGTTCTGATATATCCCGTATCTCCCAGCCGAAACGCTCTCTAAGAAATATTTTTTTCTGGCTTGAAAATCCTTATCTTCAAACTTATTACGATATTGGTATTGGTTGCAAGGCCCATAAACTTTTATAAGGCTCTCAGCCGTTTTTCCAAACTCTGCCATAAACCTTTCCTGTTCTGGCGTCAAAACCGAACGTTTCAAATTAGCCAATTTGCAATAGGTCGGCATATTATCGTAGGCACTATAAGAAAATATCACATCAATTACGCCAACATTGGCTTCAAAGCCCTTGATAACAAAAACAAAGCAAAACAAAATAAAAGTTATCGCGACCAAAACCAAACCAATCTGCTTGTTTACCGGGGCCTCACGCAAAACAACATCTTTCTCCTCATACTTTCCAATAGAGGCAATGAAGGCCAGAGCAAAAAAGAAAACTAAAAAGCTTGAAACCATATCAAAAACTGTGGCATTTTGGACAAAGTAAGCCGCCATTAAAGGAACCATGGTCGCAAAAGCCCAATAATCCCCATCTTCCTTTTTGGACTCCTGATACAGAAACCAAACTACGATAGCAAAAATGGCCAAATAAGCCGCCAAGCCTAAAAAGCCGGTCGAAATAACATTGTCGACAAAAACATTGTGCGCGCGATCAAACCAAACCTCACCGCCATTTTCCGGCAAAAATAACTTAGGATCAAAAACGGGATAAAAAGCCAATTCGAAATTCTCCGGGCCCCAGCCTAAAATCGGCTTTTTCAAAATTTGCGGCACCATATCCTGCCAAATTACCAACCGTGCTCCCCCGCCGGATTTAACAAAAACCTCATTGATATTATAAATCTTGTTGATCGGAGAATCCTTATAAATTATAGACACCAAAAATAGCAGGGCCAATATGGCAAAAATTGCCAAAGAAATTCGACCGATGTTTTTATTCACTTTTTTGCTGAAGGCAAAAATCAGAAAAAGTGCCGCCCCACCCAAAAACGAATAGAACATCGCTCTAGCGTTGGCCATCTTTAATACTAGGACCAAAATCGCCAAAGTCGAACCGGATAGCCCAATCACAAAATTACGCCAAAATTGGCTATTGGAAATATTTTCCAAACCTAAGCGCGTCTTATCAAAAATGGCTACCATCAAAAGATAGAGGGCAAAAAAAGCATTGAACATTAGATAGGTCCCCATGAATGACTTATTCCCCA
>CAZQSQ010000037.1:0-2149 GCA_964596325.1 uncultured Candidatus Saccharibacteria bacterium | reverse complement strand
AGACTATGACTTGGCCGGATATCGCCACCACTTGGAAGACCAGCCAGGTCAACCTCGTTGCTCCGTAATTGCCTTAATTAAAAGGGTTATTACTCCAAAGCCCCCGCCATTTGGCGGGGGCTTTGTTTGTGTGTAAAATATGATTGACAGTGCCCTGGGACGGATTATACTTATCAAATATGAAAAGTATGAATGGACATTATGGGCATGCCTTCGGAATAAGCCCAATGGGGGAACGCGGGCAGGTGGTAATCCCCAAAAGGATTAGGGAATTACTCAACCTTAAGACTAGAGAGGATTTGATTTTTTTCTGCCAAGGCAAGGCGATAATAGCTATGCCGGCGAGTAAGTTTCAAGGCTTGGCTAAAGCCATGATTAATCACACTAAAGATATCGAAAGGATGGTAAAAGAGCAAAAAAGAAATAAAACAATATGAATTTCAAATTTTCAAAAAAACAGATAATTATCGGCGCGGTTGCTTTATTGGTAGTGTTGGTCGTGGCTAATAATATTATTTCTAATAACAAAAAATTTTCCCAGATGCAGACCGTAAAGGTTGAGCGGGGCAGTTTAGAACAGGTCGTTTCAGTAACCGGCAAGGTTAAACCAGCCAAAAGCATTGCCATGGCTTTTGACCGCGGGGGCCGGGTGCAGGGTATAAGTGTAAAAACCGGCCAGGAAGTAAGGGTCGGGCAGCTATTGATTACTTTAGAGAACTCCGAACTCCTAGCGCAGAAAAAGCAGGCGAAAGCCGCTTTGGATGCCCAATTAGTGCGTTTAGATGAGCTGAAGCGCGGTGCCAGAACCGAAGATGTGCAGATTACCCAAAGCCAATACCAAAAAGCCAGCTCCGATCTGGATAACGCTTATTTGGGTGCGCCTTCGACCTTAAAAGCCGCTTTTGTCGCTTCTGACACTGCTCTTAACCAGACAATTTCTCCGCTTTTCCGAACTTTTAATTATTCGGCCGATGTGGATTATCAACTCAATTATACTTATTGCAATTCTAACGCCGGCCGGCAAACCGATAAAAATCGCAAAAGCTTGGACACTGACCTTAATGATTGGGAAAAGGAAATTAACGCCATAGCCGCAGACAAGAATACTCACGAGCAGCTCGATAGCGCCATTGCCAATTCTGAAACCCGGTTAAAGAAGTTAATAGGATTTCTAAATGTCATGAGCGAAACCCTGACCGTTGATTGCCAATTAAGCACGGCTGAAGATGCGGCCTTGGATGTGGCACGCCCCTTGGTTTCGGGTGCTATTACTAGCCTTAATACCCAATTAACTACAGTTATCTCCCTGCATAATTCCATTGATGCTTACAAGAAAACTCTCGATATCGCACAAAGCCAATTAGCTTATAAGAAAGCGCCGGCCACCCAAGACCAAATAGGGTATCAGCAGGCCTTGATAGACCAGGCTCAGGCCAGTTTGGATTTAATCGAGGCCCAGCTTTCCAAGACTTATTTATTTGCCCCGATAAACGGGATCATTTCCGCCATTGATACGGAAGTAGGTGAAAATGTTAATGCGGGTAAAAGCTATATTTCTATAATGTCCAATGATCCTTATCAAATCGAGGCTAATATAAGCGAAAATGATATTGCTAAGATTACTATCGGTAGTCGCTGTATTCTTACCTTTGATGCCCTGGGCGCAAATAGAAAATTCGAAGCTAATGTCGCCTTGATAGATCCGGCTGAAACGGTAATTGATGGTGTTTCTTCTTATAAAACGACTTTTGCACTCAACGAACCGAATAATGAAATCAAGTCTGGCATGACGGCCAATATCGACATTGTGACCGCTGTTAAGGAGGGTGTCCTTTATATTCCCAATAGGAGTCTTATTAAAGGTGATAAAATTCAGGTGAAAGTCATGCAAAACGGCAAGATTAATCTTGTAGAGGTTAAAACCGGGATCAAGGACACTAATGGTAATATTGAAATTGTGTCAGGATTAAATGAAGGTGATGTTATCGTTTCCCAATAATGAATATGGCTTTAATCGAGGTAAAAAATTTACGGATGGAATATTGCTCCAATGAAGGGGAGCCGACTATTGCTTTGGATGGCGTTGATTTCAAAATTGAAAGGGGGGAATTTGTTTCCATCATGGGGCCTTCGGGTTCGGGTAAATCAA
>CAZQSQ010000036.1:0-2629 GCA_964596325.1 uncultured Candidatus Saccharibacteria bacterium | reverse complement strand
AGGGGATTCTCCAGACCCGAGACAGCTGCAGGGAGGAAATCGTAAACGCTTGGGCTAGCACAAAGGAGACTCCGGCGCAGAAAATGCTTTTCAAGATTTGAATCCCGGTGGTTTCCTTGCGCAAGAAACTCCGGAGTATGGCTAAAAGTAAAATGGGTAGGATAAGCGAAAGTGGGGAAATGGCCATTGAGCTTTGATTAAACGACTGAGCCTGCCATGCCCAAATCAAACCCAAGAAAACATACCAGAGCCAAGGAAATTTTTGTTTTAAGAGGACATTTTCCATACCTAATTTTAACGCATTTTGGCTCGAAAAAGCAAGCAAATAAGGGGGTCAATGCCCCTTGATTTATGGGTCAAAATCTGGTATCATTAAGCAATCCGGAATATGGACAAAAACTATATTCTTCAACTTACTCTTGGCCTCTATAAGGTCACGGAATTGTTTCCGGAAAGAGAGCCCTTGAGGTATAAAATAAGGGAAAAGGCCAATGATATCTATGCGGGTATCGCTACCTCCAATTTTTGCGAAAGTCATAATAATTGCGAGGTGATTTTGAATGACCTTGGTGTCCTCAATGCGTTTTTGGAATTGGCCAGAATGCATAATTGGGCCAATGAGCGTAATTTTGTTGTTTTGTCGCAGGGTTATTTGGCTTTAGAGCAGGAAATTCAGAAGAAATTATTAGAGGACAAAATTGTTAAGGGGACAAAAGCTTATGTTATGTCCACTAAGCCAGTCACTGATAATCAATCCATGTCCCATATTCAATCTGTTGGCCGCAGTATTCCGATTAAGGACAAAGTAGTAAAAAAGAAAGAAGCGCCCAAAAAGAAAAGTGATGGTTCCTTGAATGGCGCCAAGAAAGCTAACGGAAACATAACGCGCAAATCTGATATTCAGAAAATTTTAAGTCAAAAGGGGCCGATGAGATTGGTTCAATTAGTGAATAATTTTTCAGCCGTTAATAAGAGAACTTTGCGCCGCGACGTAGCTCGATTAGTGGAAGAAAATGTTTTGGAACGCTACGATGTCGGGAAATTGACTTTTTACAAAATTAAATCCGTCTGATATTATATTTAGATGCAGGGGGAATTAATTTTCCGGTCCTGATTTAATGATTGCTGTGTCTATTAAATTTGATCCTAAAATTGAATTTGAGAAAAATTACCAAGAATACCTAAACAGTATTTTCCGTTTTGCATACATAAAGACTAATTCACAGTTTGAAGCTGAAGAAATCACTTCTGATGTTTTTGCCAAATATTGGCAGGAACTTACCAAGGGAAAGGATATCAAAAACCCGCGCGCCTTTTTGTATCAATGTGCCAGGAATACGGTTATTGATTTTTATCGCAAGCGCGGTCGCAGCAATGTAGTTTCTTCAGAGGTGGTTAGCGAGCCTATCGACGAAAATCAGAATTTGGAGGGCCATGCCCAGACCGCCCTTAATATGGGACAAATTATTAATGTTTTGTCCTCATTGAAGGACGAATATCAGACTATTGTTGTTTGGTATTATTTGGACGAGCTAAGCATTCCCGAGATTGCCCGCAATTTGCATAAATCCGAGGGGGCGGTGCGTACTACTCTTAGCCGGGCCATGGAGCAGGTTAGGGCCAAGGTCCAAAAGGCTTGATTTTATTAGTAAAATATGGTACTGTAACAAAAGTGACGTTTAGACGTCATCTTTTTTGAAAGGTCAATCATTTTTCACCAAGATTACATGATTTCCGAGAATCAAATCGAAAATCAAATAAGGGCCATTAAGGACATCAAACCAAGGCAAGATTGGGCAGTTTCACTTAAGTCCCGCATTATGAATGGGGACATCGTTGCTCAACCTAGCCCGGTTTTTAGATTAAATTTTGTCCCGCGTTATGCCACAGCAGCCTTATTGTTTGTAATTTTTGGTTTGGGAATTTCGATTTTATTTTCCCAAAATGGGAAAATAATTTCCATTAACCAAACTCCTAAAGGTTCTGATTATTATTTGGATGCCGCCCAACAAAAGGCGCAAGAGGTCCAAGAAATTGCCAAGGCCGGAGACCAGAAAAAATTGACCGCCGCCATTAACGATAGTACGCAATTACTCCAGAAAGCTGCTCAGAGTATGCCCAGCAAAATCGCTTCCAAACAGGAAGGGGAGAAATTAGCCAAGAAAGTGCAAAATATTGCCGTGGCCCTTGAGGCTGCGCGCAAGGAGGCAGGGACCCAATTCGCCACCACTGAGCAACAGGTGTTGGCTGCCAAAGCCACTGAATGTATCCAAAATACCATTAATGATGCTCAGAGCCAATTAGAGCAGATTGTTAAAAATGAGATTGCTAACCTTTCCAGCTCCACTCTAAGCGCTTCCCAAGAAAAAACTTTTAGCGAGGCCAAACTTGATTTCGCTAAATATCAGGAAGGGGGCGATTGGCAATATTTACAGAGTGCTGCCGAGAAAATTTATTTCTTAAGCAATAGCCAATAATAAATTAATAATTGTTCCATTTCCCACTCGGGGGCACGCTAAGCGCGTTTCTGAGCGGGCAATGGAAAATTCCATCGCAAAGGCGAAAGCCTAGCGGTAAAAGGTCGAGCCAATATTCAGTTAGCCGAAAAAATTTAACTTAATCGACTTGT
>CAZQSQ010000035.1:0-2635 GCA_964596325.1 uncultured Candidatus Saccharibacteria bacterium | reverse complement strand
AGGGGATTCTCCAGACCCGAGACAGCTGCAGGGAGGAAATCGTAAACGCTTGGGCCAGAACAAAAGAGAGCCCGGCGCAGAAAATGCTTTTTAGGATTTGAACTCCGCCAGTTTCCTTGCGTAAGAAGCTCCGAAGCATGGCCAAGAGCAAAATTGGCAAAACAAGCGAAAGCGGAGAGATGGCCATTGAGCTTTGGCCAAATGACTGAGCTTGCCAAGCCCAAATCAAGCCCAAAAAAGCATAGCAGAGCTCAGGGAATTTTTGCTTTAAGAGGACATTTTCCATACCTAATTTTAGCGCATTTTGGCCAGAAAAGGCAAGTAAATAAAGGGGCCAACGCCCCTTGATTTATGGGTCAAAATCTGGTATCATTAAGCAATCCGGAATATGGACAAAAACTATATTCTTCAACTTACCCTTGGCCTCTATAAGGTCACGGAATTGTTTCCGGAAAGAGAGCCCTTGAGGTACAAAATAAGGGAAAAAGCCGATGATATCTATGCGGGTATTGCTACCTCTAATTTTTGTGAGAATCGAAATAATTGTGAGGCAATTTTGAATGATCTTAGTGTCCTTAATGCATTTTTAGAGCTAGCCAGAATGCATAATTGGGCCAACGAACGTAATTTTGTTGTTTTGTCACAAGGTTATTTGGCCTTAGAGGAGGAAATTCAGAAAAAATTGTTAGAGGACAAAATTGTTAAGGGGACAAAAGCCTATGTTATATCCACTAAGCCAATCACTGATAATCAATCAATGTCCCATGTTCAATCTGTGGATCGCAATATTCAGACTAAGGACAAAATAACAAAAAAGAAAGAAGCGGCCAAGGCCAAAAAGAAAAATGATAGTTCCTTAAGTGGTGCTAAAAAAGCTAACGGAAACATAACGCGCAAATCAGACATTCAAAAAATTTTGAGCCAAAAAGGCCCAATGCGATTAATCCAATTAGTGAATAATTTTCCGGCTGTTAACAAAAGGACTTTGCGCCGCGACGTAGCGAGATTGGTGGAAGAAAATGTTTTAGAGCGTTATGATGTTGGTAAGTTGACTTTTTACAAAATTAAATCTGTTTGATATTATATTTAGATGCAGGGGGAATTAATTTTCCAGTCCTGATTTAATGATTGCTGTGTCTATTAAATTTGACCCTAAAATTGAATTTGAGAAAAACTACCAAGAATACCTGAATAGTATTTTCCGTTTTGCATACATAAAGACTAATTCACAGTTTGAAGCCGAGGAAATCACTTCTGATGTTTTTGCCAAATACTGGCAGGAACTTATCAAGGGTAAGGATATAAAAAATCCCCGCGCCTTTTTGTATCAATGCGCCAGAAATACAATTATTGATTTTTATCGCAAGCGCGGTCGCACTGACATTGTTTCTTCTGAGATAGTCAGTGAACCTATTGACGAAAATCAGAATTTGGAAGGTCGGGCCCAAACCGCCCTTAATATGGGACAAATTGTTAATGTTTTGTCCTCATTAAAGGATGAATATCAGACCGTCATTGTCTGGTATTATTTAGATGAGTTAAGTATTCCTGAAATCGCTCGTAATTTGCATAAATCCGAAGGTGCGGTGCGGACTACCCTTAGCCGGGCCATGGAACAGGTTAGGGTTAAGATTCAAAAGGCTTGATTTTATTGGTAAAATATGGTACTGTAACAAAAGTGACGTTTAGACGTCATCTTTTTTGAAAGGTCAATCATTTTTCACCAAGATTACATGATTTCCGAGAATCAAATCGAAAATCAAATAAGGGCCATTAAGGACATCAAACCAAGGCAAGATTGGGCAATTTCGCTTAAGTCCCGCATTATGAATGGGGACATTGTTGTTCAGCCTAGCCCGGTTTTCAGGTTAAGTTTTGTCCCGCGTTATGCTACGGCGGCCTTGTTGCTTGTAATTTTTGGTTTGGGCATTTCAGTTTTATTTTCTCAGAATGGGAAAATAATTTCCATCAACCAAGTTGCCAATAGTTCTGATTATTATTTGGATGCTGCCCAACAGAAGGCGCAAGAAGTTCAAGAAATTGCTAAAGCTGGAGATCAGAAAAAATTGACCGCTGCCATTAACGATAGTACGCAATTACTCCAGAAAGCCGCTCAGAATATGCCTAGTAAAATCGCTTCTAAACAGGAAGGGGAGAAGCTGGCCAAGAAAGTGCAAAATATCGCCGCGGCCCTTGAGGCTGCGCGCAAGGAAGCTGGGACCCAATTTGCCACTACCGAGCAACAAGTGTTGGCGGCCAAGGCTACTGAGTGTATCCAAAATACTATTAATGATGCTCAGAGCCAATTAGAGCAGATTGTCAAAAATGAGATTGCTAACCTTTCCAGTTCCACTTTGAGTACCTCTCAAGAAAAAACTTTTAGCGAGGCGAAACTTGATTTTGCTAAATATCAGGAAGGAGGTGATTGGCAATATTTACAGAGTGCTGCCGAGAAAATTTATTTCTTAAGTAATAGCCAATAATAAATTAATAATTATTCCATTTCCCACTCGGGAGCACGCTAAGCGCGTTTCTGGGCGGGCAATGGAAAATTCCATCGCAAAGGCGAAAGCCTAGCGATAAAAGGTCGAGCCAATATTCAGTTAGCCGAAAAAATTTAACTTAATCGACTTGT
>CAZQSQ010000034.1:0-4120 GCA_964596325.1 uncultured Candidatus Saccharibacteria bacterium | reverse complement strand
ATTGCCATCTTCGAAGAGTTCAGTTCCACGTTTGCGGGCTTTGACAAAACCCCGCCAACAGAGCCACTTAAAAAGGAGGAAAGCAAAAACGACACAAAGATACTGCCACCAGACTTCTTCCCACAGCCGCTCATCAAAAAAGAGTTTGACCCAGCCAATCCCGACCCGGATTACTTAAGGTATGAAAATGCCCAAAAGGATCCGATCTTCCGGGCATGGTTGAAAGCCAACGGCCAAACCATTCTCACTCTGAGCATGTTCAAAAGGCCAGAAAGCACAGAGAAAATTCTCTGCTATGAAGTTGGCCCCCAATCCAGGATTCTGGTAGGGGGAAAACTCTTCGGCGAAGTGAAAAAATTGCTTGCACCCGGCGAAAGGCTCACGCCTTCCGGAGGCTCAAGCAACATTGTCACCACTTTGGATGGCAAATGTTACTTTGTCACGCAACGGCGCAGCATCGTCTCGCCCTCTGGGCAGCTAATTCCGCTACCCGGACATCTGAACAACAACATCGGCTACCCGGCCTATCACGTCAAATACGGCGAAGACCTCTTTGCCCAAATTAAGGGAAAGATTGCCGATAACTTCTTGGTGGAGCACAGTGAGGAGTTTTGCATCATCAATGCTTTAACTGGCGAGTTCTACCACCCCAGGTCGCTGCTTGATTACAATGAAGCCGTTTTCTCAGATTTTGAGCCGGCCTTCAAACAAGCCGCTGGCCTAGCCCACAGGGTAATGCAGAATAATCCCAAGCTAGCCAATGCACCCCGAGTGGAAAAATGCCAGTTTGTTAACTCTGCTGAAATTGAGTTTGCTGGTAACCAAGAGCTATGGCTCTACTTCCCAGGAGAAGAAAAGCCTTACATCAAAAAAGGCATCTTCAACTTTGAAGAAAAGGCACCCAATTGCAATGGTTTTAAGACCTACCTAACCAAACTTCCGATTTCCTCTTCCCAAATAATTGCTATTGATGGTGAAGAAGCTAAACCCACCGAGCCGCTCAACTTGCCAATCGCTATGATTGAGCTTGGCCCTGGATTTACATTTAAGGAGCCCTTGACGATCGCGGCTGTTTACCAAAGCGGCACGCTCATTGACCCTTATGCTCTACCACGCAACACAGAATTGGAAGTAAAAGAGTACGAGAGCCTCACTTCCAATGTGCAGATTTGCCCAGTCTTGGAAGAATACCGCCAGGTTGCCAAAACCGGCATCGCCAACATCGTCTTGTCTCAGTAACTCCGACGCGAAACTGCAGCTTCGTTACACACGCCGTGCGTATAGAAACTGCTTTTGGCGTCACCTCTCACTTTCCTGCCCACACAATACGGTTTACAACCGTTCAAAAAGCCCCGCCTAAAAACGGGGCTTCACTTTTTCCTGGCCGAAACCAGGATTCTTTAATTAGTATCTTCGTCTTTCTTTATTATCTTCGCTCCTAAATTGTGCATAATCTCCTCCACTTCACGTAACTTAGTATCCAAGATTGCCTGCGTATTGGCCTCCATAACTAGCTTGATGACCGGCTCGGTATTGGAAGGGCGCATCACAAACCACCAAGTCGGGAAGTCGACGCGCAAACCGTCCATTTTATTGATTTGGCCGGGCGTAAACTTTTCTTCCAAAATTTCTACCGCCTTTTTGGGATCGTCGGCTTGGAAATAAATCTCTCCGGAATTAGGGTAAACCAAATAAGGCTTGACCAATTTGGATAAAGAAACATTGTATTCGGACATGGCTTCCATGACCTTGAAAAGCACGAACCAAGGAGCCTCACAATAAAAATTCGGCTGATAAAAATAATGTCCAGTGGTTTCACCGCCAAACAAAACATTATCTTGGCGCATGCGTGATTTGAAAAATGAATGCCCCACCCTATTCATTAAGGCTTCGCCGCCGTGCTTGAGGATTTCTTCGTGTAAAATTTTGGAAGAGCGCAAATCATATGCGATTTTCGCTCCGGGATTTTTTTCCAAAAGCTGCAAAGCCACGACTAAGGTGATAGCATCAGAGCGGACCACTTTGCCTCTTTCGTCGACAAAAACAATCCGGTCTCCATCCCCGTCAAAAGCCACCCCGAAATCCGCTTTCCGCTGCTTTACTTCATTGGCCAAATAAACCAAATTATCGCGCACCGAAGGGTCGGGATGATGAACCGGGAAAGAGCCGTCCAACTCCTTGAGCAAGTGCACCATTTCACAATTTTTGGCATTCTCAAACATCTTTTCCACGGGTATGCCGGAAACGGAATTAGCCGTATCAATTACGACTTTTAACGGCCTCATCAGGGAAAAATCAATCTCTTTTAGAGAAAAACTGGCGTAATCGGGTAAAATATCGCGGACCATCACATTGCCGACACCACGGCCATGCACAATCTTATCCGAAGTGGCGAATTCGGCGATTTCGCTCAAACCGCTATTGCCCCCAACGGGAATAGCCTGATCGCGAGTAAATTTGAAACCATTATATTCGGGTGGATTGTGACTCGCCGTCACCATTACTCCGCCATCATAATTGCTTTGTCCAACGCAATTATAAAGCATAGGGGTGGCCACCAAGCCCACATCTACCACATTAATTCCAGCATTCAAAAGCCCCTTGATGAATTCATCGGCCAAGGCATTGGAAGAGGGCCTATTGTCGCGCCCGACCGCCACCACAAAACGTTGTTTTTGGGGGGCTTTCCGACGCAAAAAATCAGCATATCCTTGGCTGATTCGAAAGGCCACGTCGGGGTTTATCTGGTTAGGGACTATGCCCCGGACATCATAGGCTTTGAATATAGAAGTGTTGACTTTCATGCAGTTTTGTTATATCATAGAGAAGCCGAAAAATCAACTAAGTTATATGAAATTTTACGAATTAAACTGCCTAATCAGGCCGGATTACGAGAATGAAATCGAACAGATTTCCCAGAAAATCAAAGGCATTCTGGAACAAAACGAGGGCAAAGTGGAACACATTTCCAGCTCTGTCCGCCTCAAGCTAGGGTATCCTATTGATAAGTATAAAGAGGCCTTCGTGGTCAATTTTTTCTTCTATTGCGAGGAAAGCAAATTGCAAGAAGCTAAAAAACTTATCGAAGAAATCCCCGGTAATTTGCGCGCATTATATGTAGTCGCAGACCCCAAACAGCCTTTCTCTAATTTAGAAACCAAGGCCACCCAAACCCAGCGCGAAGACCGCCGACCCAAAGCCAAAGAGGAAGCAACAACGGTCAAAGAGGAGACCAAAGCTGAAGCTGCCGCCCCTGCCCCGGAAATAAAAGAAGAGGTTAAGGAGGAGGCTGCACCAGAAGTTAAGGTTGAAGAAAAGCCGGTGGAAACCAAACACAAAAAGAAAACGGAAATCGGCGATTTGGATAAACAATTAGAAAAAATGTTAGGTGAGTGAAAAAATAACACTCAATAAAATGAATCTTAACAAAGTCTTCCTAATAGGAAATTTGGTAGCTGACCCGGAAATGAGGCAAACAAGCTCCGGGCAAAGTGTCTGCTCTTTTAGGATTGCCACGAACCGGATATGGAATGATAAGTCCGGACAGCGGCAAACCCAGACCGAATACCACACTTGCGTGGCTTGGGGTAAACAGGCCGAAACCATTTCTACCTACTTACGCAAAGGCAATATGATAATGGTGGAGGGCCGCTTACAGACCCGCTCTTGGGACGATAAGCAAACAGGTGCCAAGCGCTACGCCACCGAGATCGTAGTCGAGAATTTCCAATTTGGGCCCAAAGGCGCGGCCAACCCGGGTGCCACTAGCAGCAAACCCGCTAGCAGCAAGCCGACAGCCAAAGATAATGATGAAGGTGAAGAAGAAAATTTGAAAGATATTCCCATTATCAACGAAGACGAGGAAGATATTGATATTAACGATATACCACTATAATAAGAAAAAATATTAAACTATGGATTGCTATTTTTGCAGAAAAAACATTGATAAGGTAGACCACAAAAATGTCGGCTTACTGCGCAATTATCTTTCCGCTTCCGGTAAGATTAAAAGCAGGCTCAAAACCGGTTTGTGTGCCACCCACCAAAGAAAGGTTTCCAAGGCCATCAAGACCATGAGAAATCTGGGCATACTCTCCGCCTCCGCCAAATATCAAACCCG
>CAZQSQ010000033.1:0-4672 GCA_964596325.1 uncultured Candidatus Saccharibacteria bacterium | reverse complement strand
CTATTTGAAAAAATATTCCAACGCGCTAGAGAAATTAACCTTAGCAAAATTCTCAGCCCCATTAACCTGGATACTTGGCACACATACAGGGTCATAAGTGAAGGCGATCAGTCCCCTCTTTTTTGGGGGGAACCTCTTTGCCTTTCTTACTATAGCGAGCTTATCGATTCGCAAAACCCGAGTAATACCATAAATTATTATTCTGCCTATCGAGAAAAATACGATAATATGATTGAGGCTACCGAACAATCCTACCTGCAAGCTCTAAACAACGGAATTTCTATAAAGGCTCAGGTAGCAATAGCCCCAGAACAACATCGCCAAATTTGGCAAATATCAAGTGAAATATTCTCGAAAAATTGGGCGTACTCGCCGATTAATTATGAGGAATTCAGTGAGCTCTATCCAATATTGAATACAGATAATAAAAGTCAATTAATATATACTGCTTCGCTCAAAGAGGAGGTTATAGGTTTTTGCTCGGTTATCATTTCAGGAAATAACCAACGCATAGTAAAGACTCTGGCCCTAAAGAAAAAATTCCACGGGATGGGTTTGGGCAATGCTTTAGTTTACTGCATTCACAAGGATGCCAAAAAAGGGGCTTGTGCCAAGATAATCTACGCGTTAATCCGGAATACCAACCAAATCAAGAATTTTCCGACCGAAAACGGCATAGTTATGAGAAGATATAAAGCTTACGAATTCGAAATATGATTACTAATTGGATTTTTTGGTTCGTAATTTATTTGATAGGCTTTTTAATAATCGAAAAGGCCCAACGCCATTTTTCTCTCGATAAAGAGCTAACCCGCAAGACCGTGCATGTGATCGGCGGTATACTCTGTATTTACCTTTCAACTTTTTTATCAAAAATTGACCTTATTTTAATTTGTACCGGCGTTTGTATTGCTTTTGCAATAAGCAAAAAATACAAAATATTTGAAAGCATACATAATATTGAACGCCTTTCTTTTGGAGAATTTTTTTATACTCTCGGGATAATATCTTGTGCCCTAGTAGCTCTGCCAGATAAGGCAGGGGCTTTTCGGTTTGGCATTGCTGTTCTTGCCTTTGCCGATACTGGAGCATTTTTTGTCGGCCGCACAAAAAACGCCAACCACACCAAAACCAAAAGAGGATTTTTGGCATTTTCATTAATTACTTTTATCATCGGTTTAATATTTGCCCCTAGTATCAATATCCTATATTTGGTAAAACTATTTTTAATCTCACTCTGCCTTGCTGGCACTGAATTAATCTTCTACTGGGGGTCGGATAATTTAGTGATTGCACCCTTGGCCGCCCTCCTTTTTATGTTTTTATCGGTATAAAAATATGAAAAATCCTCTGGATAATTTACGCCAAACCAAAGAATATTTTGATTTTTTGGTTGCCCAAAATTACCGTCTCTACCTTGGGCACAGCAAAGTCATTGGCACAATAGATGGCTATAATGCCTATTCTCTTTCCACTCCACCATTTTTGAGCAAAGCTAGTGCCAATTATTTATCGCGCATATTAAATAAGGCCATTCAAAATCGGCCCCTGCCTGATTCCATGAGCTTGGCTATAACCGCCCACTGCAATGCCAAGTGCGAACATTGCAGCTTTATGGGCTGCTATCCGCAGCCCCCTACTACGCAATTAAGCCTGCCAGAAATCAAAAATGTCATTGCCCAAGCTCAAAGCCTTGGTGTTTCAATGATCAATCTTGTTGGCGGCGAACCACTCCTAAGGCAAGATTTGCCAGAAATCATATCCTCGATCAATAGAGATCTCTCCTCGACCGTTCTCTATACGAATGGATATTTTTTAGAAGAGGCGGCCGCCGACTTAAAAAAATCCGGGCTTAATGGCGTTTATGTCAGCCTTGATTATCCGGAAGCAAAAAGGCATGATGCTTTCCGTAAAATCAATGGATTGTTCCAAAAAGCTTTAGCCGGGCTAAAAGCGGCCCAGAAGGCCAAGCTCCTTACCGGCTTATCCATTTGCCTTGGGAAAAAAGAATTTGAGCAAGGGCATTTTGATGAAATGGTCAAATTATCCAAAGAGCTTGGGGTTAATGAGATAATCGTTTTTGATTTTACTCCGGCCGGGAATTATAAAAACCGCCTCGATCTAATAGGCGAAAGGGATTGGATTGATTCCCTCATTGCAAAAGCCGATGAATATAATTCCAAGAGCGGCACTCCGGGAATTTTAGTTTATTCGCGCTTCGCCAGCCATCTTGGCTTGGGCTGCGCCGGCGGAGTGAGATATTTTTATGTCAGCCCGTTTGGCGACATTTTCCCCTGCGACTTTAACCATGTCAGCTTTGGCAATATCCGGAAAACTGAGCTTTATAAAATCTGGGATAAAATGTCTGGCAATCCCGAATTCCGGAAGTCCAAGTGGGGTGGTTGCCGCTTAAAAGACCCCTCATTTAATGGCCGCAATATTTCCCGCGGAGCCTGCAAAGAGTGTGCCGAATAAGGAATGCTAGACAATTCTATATGGCCTGTATTCTTGCCTTAAAAATTATCCTCCTAAATCAGGGGAAATTATTTAATATTTTCCACTAATTTTTCTATCTTTTCTAAAACCTGCTCAACGCTTAATGAGGTTGTATCAATTTCAATCCCCCCATCAGCCTTAACCAAAGGAGAATGCTCGCGCTCACTATCATGCAAATCCCTTTCTTTTATCTGTGCTAAAACCTGCTCAAAGCTTTCCTGCCGCCCAGCTGCGCCATATTCCTGCAAGCGCCTTTGGGCGCGCTCCTCCGCGCTAGCCGACAAAAATATTTTTAGTTCCGCCTCGGGAAAAACAACCGACCCTATATCCCGGCCTTCGGCCACAGTATCACGGCCGGCAGCCAAGCGCCTTTGTTGCGCCAATACCGCCTTTCTCACGCCCGCAAATTTAGCCACCAAGGGCACCAGCTTATTGATTGTTTCGCTGTGCAATTCTTCGTCTAAAATATTTTCAAAAGAAAGCCCGTTAGCCAACTTTTCTATCCCCGCCATATCAGCAGTGTCTAAATTATTTTTAAGTACATTATATGTTACCCAACGATACAACCGCCCCGAGTTAAGATGAAAAAATCTCAGCCGCGCAGCCAAATGTTTGGCAACTGTGCTTTTACCTGATCCCGCCGGCCCGTCAATGGCAATAATCATAGAATAGGATAATTATAGCAAAATGGCGCCCAAGCGCCATTTTTATCATCAATCAATATTCTTTATTTCCTGCAAGAACTGTTCTGCTCTTTTTGTATAATGTTCAATCTTTTCAACCAAGGAATTCAAGTCATTTTTTAATGCCGCAATCTCCTTGGCCAAAACCAAATCTTCCTTAGAGCAAAAAGTCTTTTGCAACTTTTCAATATCTTCTTTGGTCAGCATGATAGTGCCTTATTTTAGCTGCCAAATTAGCCCTGTCAAAATGTCATTTTGACAGAGAAAAAAGACTCCTAACCTCTTTTTCTCTTCTAAATTATATTACCCAAATCATTCTCGGGGACAATCTGGTCCGCTAGGCAATCGAGCTCTGGCTGGCCGGTTGCGGCCAAGAAAATCACTTTCTTCCCCGCACCCTTAGCATAGCCAATTTCAGTTTTGACCGAATTGCCAAAATATCCCCCTGGGTTTACCACCAAAACAATATCGGCCGCGTTAATTTTTTCAAAATGCTCAAAGACAAGATTGGAAACCATTTGCGGTGTTATAGTCTCTTGGGCTAGCCCCATGGTTGGCAAAAGGCATTCTACTCCATTGGCGGCAAGCGCCTCGCCAACTTTTTTGATATTTTCTTCAAACCTTAAACTGCCGCTTATACAAACCTTCATAGTTTTAATATTCTTTAACTTTTTCTTCTTTGGATATTATCCGTAGGGCACCATCGCGCATGGCTTCCAATTCCTTTTCCCCCGGATATACGCAAACGCCGATGCCCAAAGCAAATAAATCCTTCTTGATGGACTCCACCAAGAGCGGCCAACGCGCCGCCCCGCCGGTTAAAATTATCTGTTCAATCTTTTCTCCCTCAAAATCCGGGATAAGGGAACAAATAGCGCGGGAAATCCCGGCAAACATCTCATCCACCACATCCTTTTGCTCCTTATCAAGGCTTGGGTATTTTTTTTCCAGCTCAATCAAATCCTTTGTACCCAAATGGGCATAAAGCCCACCACCACCGGTGACTAAATGCAAAATTTCTTCCTTGCTTTTTGTTTTAGAAAAACACAGCTCAACCAAAGCCTGCAAAGGCACGGCGCCGGACCTTTCCGGCGTCATTGGCCCTTCGCCAGCTACGGCATTAATAACATTAATTGCCCGGCCATGGCGGTGCGCGCCAAACGAGGAGCCGCCGCCCAGATGCGCCACGATTAAATTCAAATCCTCATATCTTTTGCCGATGCTTTGGGCATATTCCCGAGCTACGGCCTTTTGGTTTAGCGCATGCCAGCCCGCATAGCGCGTAATTCCGGGGATGCCGGTTATCTTGTGCCTTGGTTCAATTTCATCAGAAGAAACAGGGTCAACCACAAAAGCCCCCTGCTTAGCACCAAATTTTTCAGCCAGCCCCCAAGCCAGCTCTGCCCCCAAATTGGAAGCGTGCTGCGCCAAGGGGTGATGGCGCAAAACATCCATCATTTTGGCATTAACCGCATAAGTGCCTGATTCGATAT
>CAZQSQ010000032.1:0-4752 GCA_964596325.1 uncultured Candidatus Saccharibacteria bacterium | reverse complement strand
CGTTTTAATTTTTCGATGGAAGGCTCCATGGAAGGAAAATTGGAATTAATGCTTTGAACGCCAAACTTTTAGTCCGACTTTATCGCTTCAATCCCAATGCTTTCCAAGGCAATGCCCTGATATTGCTGCTTGCTGATTGCCGTATTTTCAGAAAGAATATTGATCTTAAATCCCACGTCTCTTATTTTTTGCAAATAGTCCTCTTTCAAAAGTGCGCCCGCCACGCAACCGGACAATAAATCCTTGTCATTTCTTTGCTCTTCTGTAAGCTCTCCCAATAAAACTATATCGGAAAGATAAATTTTGCCTCCTGTCTTCAAAACCCGATGCGCTTCCTTAAAAGATTGCGCTTTATCCGGAGTAAGATTGATGACGCAGTTAGAAATGATAATATCTACGCAATTATCCTCTAATGGAATACTTTCTATTTCGCCCAAAATAAACTTAACATTATTTTTGCCCAGTTTTTCGGCGTTTATTTTGGCTCTTTCAATCATTTCTGGGGTCATATCCAGCCCAATTACTTTCCCCGCCTTACCAACTTTCTCTGACGCTAAAAAGCAATCAAATCCCGCCCCGCAGCCCAAATCCAAAACCGTATCCCCTTCCTTTATTCTACTCATAGCCACAGGATTGCCACAGCCAAGGCCTAAATTCGCACCTTCTCCCATTTTTATCTCTTCGTCCGAATATCCGATCTCTTGGGCAATGCTGTTATTGCTTTTACAACTACAACCGCAGCCGCAATTCTTCGTGGCCACCTCTTTATATTTATCTTTAACTATTTTTTTGATTTCTTCTTTTTGCATAAAATTAATTAACTAAAATTTTTATTTACGAGTCTAATAAATTCGGTACTATTTATTATCTCGCATTAAAACCCTTTGTGTCCTAAATCCTTTAATTGTTTCTTGGTGTTCTTTAAGAATTTCCCGAATTTTTTATCCTTCCCGTGCTTTTCCATCTCATCCATTGAATAATATTGCCTTTCTTTTTCCAGTCTAAGAAAATTGGAGTATTTGTCCTTATTTAATAACCCGTGCTCAACTGCCGCCAAAACCGCGCAACCGGATTCATTGATGTGTGTGCAGTCGGCATAACGGCACTCTTTTGCCAAAAGGGCTATTTCATCAAAAACAAGATCAATCCCGGCTTTGGCGTCAAGCAAGCCGACTTCTCGCATCCCAGGATTATCGATTACTATCCCCCCGTTTCCCTCGCCTGCCGACAAGGCAGACAAAAAATACATTTGCCGAGCAGTAGTCGTATGCTTTCCGCGCCCAGTTTGAAGCCCAATTTCCCCCGTTCTGATTTCTTCCCTTTGCAATAACTTATTGATCAATGATGATTTGCCAACTCCTGATGAGCCCAGAAAACAATACGTCTTGCTCTTGGCTATATGTTTTTTTAATTCGTCCAAGCCTTGCTCTTCTATGATACTGGTTAAAATTATATCCGTGTTTGGAAACCGACAATTCAATTCTTCTACTATTTTTGCCCTCTCCTCCGTGGTGAGCAAATCTGTCTTATTCAAAACAATAGCTGGTTTTACCCCGCCGTCTTGCACCAAGGCAAAATACCTTTCAAAACGGTTAAGATTATAATCTCTGTCAACCGATTCGACTATAAAGGCAATATCGATATTGGTGGCAATTATTTGGATATCGCTCTTCTTGCCGAATTTATTCTTATCCCCGCTCTTTCTCTTAATTATCGTCGCCCTAGGGAGTACCCCATGTATTACGGCTTGCGCATTACCCAAGTCGGTCATTGCCACCCAATCGCCAACCGCCGGATAATCTTCGCGCGATCCGGCCTCAAACATTTGTTTGCCGGTTATCTTGGCCAGATATTCTCCATTGGCATTCAAAATCTTATATGCTTCTTTGTATTCGGCAATAACCCTTGCCACGCCAAAGCCGCCCCAACCTAATTGTTGGCGCGATGTCTCAAAATATTGATTGTATCCTAAATCTTCCAGATTCATTGTATTTCCACTTACTTTACCAAAAAATCCCGCCTATCGGTAGGCGGGCACCAAAAGATATGTTCGGCTGCCCCTACTCGCTTAGCTCTTTATACATAAAAGTATAATCGGATGTTTGTAAATAGCCACGCTGCTTATACCATTGCCTCAAATCATCATTTTGGGCACTAACAAAGATTGATGACTCTTTTATCCCCCTTGCTTTTATTATTTCCTCGGCTTTTTCCATCAGCATCTTTCCAACCCCTTGTTTGCGATATTTCTCACGCACCGACAGCCGCCATATAAAAGCATTCCACCCATCCTCAACAATAAAAACACACCCGATAATTTTGTTGTCATCAATTGCCAAAAGTATGGATTCCGGATCGCGCCCTACTTTACGCCTAAGGTTTTCCCTATCCTCCCAAACCTCATCATACAACTTTCCTTCCTCGAGAGCTTGTTTTACTTCTTCGTAATCAGCGTCTTTATAATATCTAATTGCGGCCATAATAATTTTGCACTGGCAGCGGTTGATGTGCCGCTTAAAAATAACTAATTTTTTAATTTCAACTTAAAACTGTTACCGATATCAGAAAAAGTTTTTTGATATTCTGTCCAAGTACTTTGAAGAGTATTGAACGAGATTACCCAGACATCATCTCCCGAACCTTTAACCGCTACCATTAAAATTTTGAAATTTACTCCTTTCTGATTAAAGTCCGCCTCAAATGCTCTGGCCGGCTTTTCATTAATGGTTGTGTCGTGTTCTTGCGCGAAAATAATGCCAGGAATTGTTTGCTGTAATTGAATTTTTATGGCTTGTATATATTCGCTCAAACTTTTCCCTTGTGTCGTATCATAGCTTACAGTAAAATAACTTCTAAAATTAATTTTCCGGGCCGCAGAATCAGTAACTTGCTCATCTGTCTTAACGACCATTGCGGAAGTTCCTATTGGAGGCGCAGTTTTTTGCCAACCCGCAGGAAGATTAATTTCAAAATCATCAGTTACCAGTTTATTCTGGGGTTGTCCGCTGCTTATTGGATTATTCGCTTCAGTCTGGCTTGGCATTGCGGTACTTTCAGCAGGACCAGTGGATTGTTTATTTTGTTTACCAAAATAAAAGCCAATTATCGCCACCCCCGCGATAACTGCAATAATTAAAATGGCAATTACAATTTTATTTTTCATATACTTATTAAGTTAATAATATTGAGCTTTATCAAGATACTCAACCTTATTTATTTTAACATATTCTTCACAACAGTTTAGGCTTAACTTGTTCACAGCGCCAATTTCACAAAATTAACCTGATTCCATCTCAGGTCGGATACTTTTCGCCTTCAAGCCTTGCAAAAGGCTCCTCTGACTCCATTTTTCTTAATTATATTTTATTTCCATTGATCGAATCATTTTTCCCAAAAATGAAGTTCCAGACAAATATAAATGTTTGTGATATGGCCGCCATTGAAGATACAAATATCAAATAAATTGTCAAAACCATAAATAAACTGAATTCTGAATATACTTCAAAACTTATCATTTCTTCTATTTTGAATTTTAGCGAGCATTGCCCGTTACTACAATCGAAATTCTGCTTTACCCAATTTTTATCTGGTATTACAAACCCACCCCACGCTACATCATATTTGATATCGTTATTTAATACGGAATAACATTTAATATCCTTATAATGAATTTTAGTGAAATCAACTTCATTTTCTAATTTTATCGCTAAGTCAAAAGGCATATTATGTTCATTAGAGTAAGAGTTGTTTCTGACGCAGAAATTATGCCACGGAATTTGCAGATTATTTAACAAATCAGAAAATAATTTTGGCAAATATGGGTGATTAATTGCTGGCGCAACCATTGAATGAGTATTTTTATCAATAAACTCATAGGGCATATGGTTACTCTTCATAATGGTTAGGGTTAAAAATATTGGGAAAATAATAATCAACAATAATTTAATAAATAAATTGATGTTTCTCTTCATATGATATACTATTTATTTTTCAACTGATTTTGGACTTAATTTGATAGCTTTCGGATTTCCATACGCATCTCTATTTTCCGAAATGATCTTTAAGAAATAATCGCGATTAGATAAAATCTGTTTTGTCAGTCTTGGTAGTTGAGCTCCAAATGAGCCAGTTGGGTGAGGGACGCCAATTATAAACCTTTTAGGGATAGCGAGGGAACAGAATTGAAATGCTTCATTTCCTAAGGCAATTATTGGCGCATCTGGCATTAATGCGATCTCCCTGATCAAAAACCTATTAATACAATTCCTCATAGCAATCAATGGAATTTCGCGCTTATTAATACTCTCGCATTTAACCAATTCTGTCCACAATATGTCACCATCATAACCTATAGCATCTGCAAATTCTCTTGAACGTTTATAAAAAGGATAATTCAAGTAGCGCTCAAAAAAATATTTTTCTTTATGATAATATTCCTCTCCGAATTCTTTAAAATAGGCCTTCTCCTTATCATCTGCCGATCCAGGGTTTAATCCTAAAATAATTATCGGATTATTACCCGATCTTTTTTCTAAATACAAACCCCGAGGCAAAATACCATTAGCCTTGTCTTTACACATGCCATCACATTGCCATTCGCATTTAGTAATTTCTTCGCCCATTTTATAAACTTCGTCTTTCTGATTCATATATTTTTATTGATCAAACAAAAAACGCCCCAGAATGAGGCGTTTTTACTCGGCGGCAGATCCGCCAGATTCCGTAACCAATTTGGCTATTTTGGACGCAGTT
>CAZQSQ010000031.1:0-5512 GCA_964596325.1 uncultured Candidatus Saccharibacteria bacterium | reverse complement strand
CAGGTTGATGGGGCCGAGAATTTTGCTAAGGTTAATTTCTCTAGCGCGTTGGAATATTTTTTCAAATAGCAGAGAGCAAACTTGCTTATCATTTATACATTCAAAAAACCCAAAAGATCCGATTCCTTGCCCCATTCCGGGATTTTGGTCCAAAATGGCGTGCGCCAATATTTTTTTATCATCCATCACCAAAATGCTTTCAGTGCCGCTTTTTGAGCAGGCTTTTTGGAATTGATTTTCGATGGTGGTAAGAAAAGATTGGCTGTATCCTTTATAATTTTCACGGACAAGCTCTAAATACGGCGAGGCGGATGCTGCAGCTTTTAAGGCGACTATTTTCATTGTATTACGGATATCTCTCCTATATTACCATTAATTTCCACGACTTGCCCGTTTTTTAATATGTTAAGCGCGTTTTCGGCGCCAATAACAGCCGGAATACCCAGCTCGCGGGAAACGATTGCCGCATGCGAAAGCATACCCCCATTTTCCACTATTAGCCCCTTTACCAAGCCGAAAAGAGGCGTCCAGCCCGGGTCGGTATTTTTGGCCACGGCGATATCAAAATCAATATTTTGGGGCAGTTCGAATTCATGGAAAATTTTTATCCTTCCGGAGATTTTCCCCGGCGAGCAGGGCAGGGCGAATATTTTTTTATCGCAATGCGGAGAATTTTTTTCCAATGGGGCAAGCTCATCACTGGTTATGGCAAAGTATTTTTGTGGGACTAAAGAATGATAGGCGGCATATTGTTCTTTTCGGCGCTTGATGAGTTCTTTGATTTTAGCGGGTGGATTGCTTATCTCTTCAAGTTGAAAATAAAAAATATCATCAGGGTTTTCTAATAGGCCCTCGGCCTGCATGGTGGAGCCGATTTTTCTGAACAATTTTTTGAAGATGGCAAAAACGTTTGAGCGTAACAGGCGCTGGGTTTCTCTTGTTTGGGCGGCTTTCTTAAAAAGAAAAATCAGCAAGCTAAGAGAGTTAGAATTATTATCGCCTTTTCTGAGAATCTCCCCTTGGCGGGCGTAGAGATTAATGAGCTTGGCGAAGGAAGAAAAGTCGTCGTTTAAGTCCGGGGATTCAAGTTTGAGGTCGCTGGCAGACCTTCCTTGGTATTTTTGTTTATAGTTTTGGATTGCGAGTTTAATTTCGGGATAAAGGGTTATTAGGCGATTAAAATCTCTTTCATTATTTTCAGCTACTACTTTTGATAATTCTGGCTTGGCTTTGATGAGAGCGGCTAGCTTGGTAAGCTCTTCAACCTGTTGGGCGCTAACATTATGAAAGGATATTTTGTCCCCGAGCGGCTGGTTTTTGAGGCTTTTTTGTAGCGCCCCAAAAAGAGTCATGGTTAAAAAGTCATTTTCTATTGCGATGTGCCAATCCTTGAGAAGACTGTCTCTTAGCTTGTGATAAAAATCGATTAAGGGCTTAAGCTCTTGGGTTGCGTCAAGCTTTGCATTGGCTTGGCGAATGAGTTTTCGGGTTCTATTTTCAAATAAAGCGATATTAATCGGATGAAAAATAGATTTACCAAGCAGAATTAGTGGGTAGGAAATTTTGAGCAAAGGGGAAGGTGCGATTTCTGCTTGGCAGCCTTCCTTAACGTTACTGCTTATCATTAATTCGAAGTTCCCTTTGTTCCTTTCATACCCGGGTATAAAAGCCATCATTTTATACCAGTTACCCATATTGTAATACATTCGGCCATAGTGAAAGCCTAAAAGGCTTTGGAATATCTTTTCATGCTTAGCCATCATGCGTTGATCGCCGCCAGAATACTTAATCAAATTTTTATATATTACCTCATAAGCCAAAGAGGCAAATGAGCAGGTAAGCGGCAGCACAATTCCCGAGTAGCTTTCTGATATATTGGCACTGTCAAAATATTCCAATTCTTCGGAAAAAATATTTTTTGTGATAGGGCGCGCTTGGAAAATATAGAGTTGATTGTTTTTTAAGCCCCATTCAATATCTTGGGGGGCGGAAAATATTCTTTCGATTTCAAGAGCGGCTGATAATATTAGCTTGAGCTCTTTCTCGGAAAGAGTTTTGTTTTCTGATTGGGAGCATACTTTGCGGCCCGCTTCCAGAGAGATGAATTTTTTTTCCTTGACAACCCTTTCTCTGAGAATTTTTCCCGAGCGCATCAAAACGAATTGATCGCAATTTTTACCTTGGACCACCGATTCGCAGAGGCCGAAATTGGCATTAACAACCGATAAGTTTTGGCCGGCATTAGAGAAAATCACTCCGGATTTTTCGCAACTGATAAATTCTTGGATTATTATCCCACCTTTACTTCCGGCATAAGAGGCTAAAACTTTTTGACACTCTTGAAAGACTTGCTGCCTTGTTGCTCCGGTCGCGGAATAATATTTTCCGGCACAGGATGTATTTTGTGAATCTTCGCCATGGGCAGAGGAACGCACTGCAAAATATTGGCAGCTCTTAAATTGTTTTTCGAGCAGGGCAGAGATTGTTTGGAGGGTAAAATTATCAGAGTCCACAGTTACAAAGGCTGGGACTGGTAGGCCATGGCGCAATAAAACTTCCAATGATTTTGATTTGTTTCCATTCATCGGAGTGAAAAATAAATAAGGAAATTGAGGGTGGCGTAATTAGCCATTTTGCCGACGAGCAGCAAATTAAATAATTTATAATTTTTTCTGTATTGCCACAAAATCGTTAGAAGTATTGCTGTCGTTGTCGCTCCAAGTAAAGCCAGAAGGTTAAATTTGCAAATAAATAAAAATAAAATAAAAATGATAATTTCAAAAAACGCGCCTAAAGCCAATGATTTGGCGAAACCGAAACGCCAAGTGTAGGAATCTTTTCCGGAATGGTTTTCTTCCGGCGATTGGCTGCCGCGCAGGATATCCAGGTTAAAGGTTGAGAGGTAAACAAAAGCCAGGTGAGCGAAGGGTAGAGAAGCTATGGCAATGTTATTAGAAAAAGAATAATAAATAAAGATTTGTAGGAGGGCCGCTTGGATGGTATTAAAAATATTATAAGTCAGCATATACTTTTTAAGGCCCATCATCATTGGCGTGCTGGCGAATTGGGTGAATATGGCTACGCCAATGGCTAAGAGTCCGGCTTTAGTGCCTAAAAATATCGAGCAGACAAAAAATATCACAAGGGTAAAAATATCCAACTGTTTGATTTCGGAAAGATTGATTACCCCAGTTTGCAAAGCATTATTATTGTGGTGGAGATTGTCGTGTTCAAGGTCGCGCTGGTCGTCAATCAGCCTGATATGCAATAAATATGACAAGACGGCAAAATAACAGGCGAGGGTACTCGGCCACGATAGTTGGGAGTTAAGAACGGCAAAAGAGCTAAATATTACGCTTAAAGTTGTGATTGAAATGAAGGCCAAGGGGAAGCGTTCTTTCTGATATTGATAAAATTTTTTTGCAAGTGAGCCCATTATTTTTTTATATGGTTAATGAAAAAATTGCCGTAAAAGAAAACACGGTCTTCTTTTTTTAATCTGGTGGCTGCAGCATCAAAGGGAAGTTTTTCGGCTAAAGCCGTAGGCACAAATCTGGGCACGAGATTATTCCAAAAGGCCAAAGTTCCGCCTGGCTGGCCCGAGCGCCAAACTTGTTCAAAAATTCTTTTTGTTTCGCTATCGGTTGATGGTTCGAAAACATCCGAAAGATTGAATTGTGAAATGTAATTATCCGGTGCCTGTGCCAGATAGCTGCCAATATCGCTGGTGACGATTTTTATCCTTTCTAGGCGGGTTTTTATTATTGGATAGTTATTCTCAAGGAGATAGGAGGGCAGTATCGTGTCTTTGTACGATCCGGTAATTATATAATCAAGGAAAAAATTCTGGGGCAGATTTTGAGAGGTGATAATCCTTTCAAATAAATCCAAGTAGTGTTTGCCAAGGTCGCAAACATTGTTGTGTCTGAAAAGTTCACGGTTGCGCCCAAGTGACTTCATGGAACCTTCGCCAAAAAAACTCGTAAAAAATAGGCGCCAAAGGTAACCTGAACACTTTGTGTCGTAATATTTTTTTCTTTCTCCCGGGTCATGAATTTGGAAAATTTTCTCCAAATTCTTTCCTTTTATTGAGGCGGGAATTATTATTTTTCGAAATAGTGCAAAATATTTTTCGAGCTTTCCGCAATGGATCACTCCTCGTTCGACTAGCTTTTCATTTTTGTCCCAAAACTGCTTGGCGCTCCGGCTTAAATTAGGGCGCAGGTTATTTTTATATATTTGCAGGCGGTCAGAGCTGGGGGCCGCTCCTAAAAAGCTCAGGCATTGGTGATATTTTAATTGCTCTATGGCTGAAATTTTCAATTCTAGTAAGCTGTTTTGGGCCGGGTTTGCATCGATAGCAATAATTTCTTTCGGATTATCTAAAAGCAAAGTTAGAGTATTGCACCCGCCCGAAGTAATAGAGAGCACGCGGCTGGCTTCGTTTAATTTCAGGGCTTGGCGAAGAATGTCGGGATCTTCCCAGCATTGGCTGTAGTGAATCGAATTTTTCCAAATATCATTCATTGTTACGTAAATATTCCAAGATACAGGAGGGCACGAGCTTACCTTCCTGATACATGGCGTCAGGGCAACCGGCGCATAAGTCCCAACCATTATTAGTTTTATTTGGCCCTCGCAAAAGCAGTGTGGTTTGCATGTGAACTTTTGAAAATGGCGGAATTTTTCCCAATAAAACCAAGCGCCAGTAGTTTAACAGGGCCCTGGTAGTTGAGGGATTGGGAAAAAATTTTATAAAAGCATTTTTTGGAAAAATATGTTTTAGAGTAATAAATAAATACCTATTTTTTTTGGCATAATACCTTTGGCCGAGAGTTTGAGCCATTTGCGAATCAAAAGAGCCAAGTGATCGGCCGTTAGAAAGAAGGTTCATAGAGAAAACCCAAGTCGGCTCTTTTCCGCTGCCTGTATTTTTCAATATTGAGCAGGGGCGATAGTTATAAATTGAGCTTAATCGTTCGATGATATCGTTGAGCGATATATTTGTATCAATGGCCTTTTCTGTTTTTTCATCCCAGAGAATATTTTTATAGAGCGTAAAAACCAGCAAACTGATTATGTCGGAATTTTTTTGATAATAAGGGATTAAAATGTCCAAATCGGCCAAACTATCTTTTGATATCGGTTGGATAAACCCCAACCCGATACCCGGGACTTCCCTGAACATGGAGCAAAATTTTTCCCGCAGTGAGAGTAATTGTTTTTCATTTTTCCCTTCGGGGCGGTTTTGGAATCTATCGATATGGATTACTATTTTTGTTGCCCCGGCCTCCTTTAGGCGGATAAGCCCTTCCTTGTTCAGGGCCACGGCATTGGTGTAGATCATCACTTTTAGGCCCAAAGATGAGGCGTAGCGGACCAAATCTAGAATTTGCGGATATAAAAGCGGCTCTCCGCCGGCAATAGAAATCGTTTGGACGTTTCTTTCTTTGATGTGCCGGTCAATTTGTTGCTTCATTTCCACCAAAGGAGCATGAAAACGTTTGGGGTT
>CAZQSQ010000030.1:0-5853 GCA_964596325.1 uncultured Candidatus Saccharibacteria bacterium | reverse complement strand
AAAAAGCCCCCAAAGGGGGCAGTTTTATTACTGCGGCTGGGGCGCATTTTGCTGCGGCTCCTGGTCTTGGGGGCCGCGGCCCGGCACGAGAGCACCATCGCGCAACTGCACGGTTTGGGCTGTAATACTGCCATCGGCATTAGCCGCGCCCATCACGGTTATATTGGCGCCTTGAGCTACATCGCTTATCGAGCCCGTAGACATTTTACCCACGGTCGTTTTTTCGGAAATAAAAATAATTTTAGAACCACCATCGCGTAATTTTACCGTCAAACTTTTATCATCCTTAGAAATCACTTCGCCGCTCACAAAGCCGCCATTTTGACCATTACCATTTTGGCGGTTGCCCATGCGCTGGCCCTGGAAGTCGCCGGGCATATTGGCAAATCCCCTCTTCTGATTGAAAGAGTATTGCATACCGGCATAAAAAGAGCCGACGCCAACTAAAACTACTAGCACTGCCACTATCGCAATATTTTTTGTATTCATATTTTATTTATTGATTAATTATTCGTATCTCAAAGCCTCTATTGGATTAAGCGAGGCGGCACGCTGCGCCGGATAATAGCCAAAAGCAATGCCGATGCCCGCCGAAACTCCGAAAGCTAAAAGTATCGACTCAAAAGAAATTTTTGTGGCAATACCGCCAAAAACAGAAATACCAACAGAGATAAGCCAGCCGACAAAAACGCCCAAAAGACCACCAACCACCGTAAGCATGATGGACTCGGCCAAAAATTGTAGGCTGATTTCTTTTTTCTTAGCGCCCACAGCTTTGCGCAAACCGATTTCGCGTGTGCGCTCCGTCACCGTGGTTAACATCATATTCATAATGCCAATGCCTCCCACTAAAAGTGAAATGGCGGCCACGGAACCCAAAAGCAAAGTGAAAGTATTGGTAACCGAAGAGGCGGCCGAAGCGATGTCGGCCTGATTGACCGTGCTAAAATCCGCCAAACTCGCATCGGCAATATTATGCCGAGAAAGCAAAAGCGAAGTTATCTCCTCCTGCATGGCCACCATAGATTGTTGGTCAATGGCCTGCACGCCGATAGTGGAAACATATTTATTACCGGTCAAAAACTGTTGCGCCGAAGTCAGAGGAATATAAATCATATCGTCTTGATTATTAAACCCGCTTCCGCCCTTGGATTTAGTCACACCAATAACCGTAAAATCAATTGATTTTATCGTGACGGTCTGGCCCAAAGGGTCAACCCCTTCGCCAAAAAGATCGTCGCGCGCCGCCGGTCCCAAAACCGCCACTTTGGCCATAGAATCGACATGTTGGGCGGTAATAAACGACCCGGAATCGATTTCTACATTGCGCACTGCCGGATAAGTTTGAGTCACCCCGGCAATAGAAGTGTTAGTATTTGTCCCCTTAGCCACAACTTGGCTGCGGGACGAAAGCTCTGGGGAAACTTCTTGGACTGTAAAAATTCCCTCCTTAATGGCTTGCGCATCTTCCAAGGTTAACGATTGGGCTGAACCGCGGCCTTGGCTCACTTGATACCCGGGACCCCGCTGCATACTGGGCATTACCAAAACCAAATTGGATCCTAAAGATTGGATACTAGATTCAATGCTGCTCTGCGAGCCCGCCCCGACAGCAATCATGGAAATTACCGAAGCAATACCAATGACAATACCCAAAACCGTCAGCCCCGAGCGGGCCTTATTGGCTAAAAGTGCAAAATATATCTCCTCTATTAAATCGGATATTTTCATGGCTTATTTTTTCTTTTTATCTTCCACAATTTGCCCATCCCTTATGACTATCATGCGGTCGGCAAATTCGGCCACATCCTTTTCGTGAGTAATCAAAATAATAGTCCTCTTCTGTTTTTCATTGAGCTCGCGAAAAGACTCCAAAACAATTTGCCCAGTCTTTGTATCTAAGTTTCCCGTTGGTTCATCGGCCAAAATTATCGAGGGGTTATTAACCAAAGCTCGAGCAATGGCCACGCGCTGCATTTGCCCGCCAGAAAGCTGGTTGGAAAGATGATTAAAATGCTCCTCATCTAAGCCCGCGTATTTAAGTGATTGAATAGCCCTCTCTTTGCGTTTTTGGGGTGGCACCCCGTCATAAATCAAAGGCATCATGACATTACGCAAAACCGTGGCCCGCGGCAAAAGATTAAACGATTGAAAAACAAAACCAATCTTATTTTTGCGGATGTCAGCCAATTCATCGTCGGAAAGCTTGGAAACGTCTTGGCCATCCAAAAAATATTGACCGCTGCTGGGAGTATCTAAAGCTCCAAGCACATGCATTAAAGTGGATTTACCCGAACCCGAAGGCCCCGTAACGGCGACAAATTCCCCGTCCTTAATCTTAAAACTGACGCCCTTTAAGGCTTGGGTTTGCACATCGCCGGACTGATATATTTTAATTATGTTCTTGCACTCGATCATAGTATTACCTCATCATTGGCCCTCCCCCGCCAAAAAGGCTCTTCTGATTGTTTTGGGTCTGCGTCCGGGCAGAGGCACTGCTAGATTTTATTATCACGTAATCACCTTCGTTAAGCCCGCTGACAACTTCTATATATGAATCATTAGACAAACCGGTTTCAATGTTTTGTTTTTTGGTTTTGTTTTTTAATTCTATCCCCGTGCCACTTGTGGCCTTATTGGCGTCGATTTTTTCATCAGCCATTTCCACATATTTTTGGCCCGCAGAAGTTTTAACCGCAGAGCTGGGCACGATAAGGGCGTCGGTCGCGGAATTAATTATAATCTTAGCCGAAATGGACATGCCCGGCTTAACCCGAGGATCTTGGACATCAAAACCGATCTTAGCGCTATAAGTAACGACACCCTGAGACACAGTTCCAATGGAATCAATTTCAATCACCTCTCCGGTCACGTTCAAATCATTGATGGCGGAAAATGTAATATTAGCCTTTTGCCCCACTTTCACTTTGGCCGCATCCACCTCATTGAGCGCAATGGTGGCAATTTTTTGCTTGGTGACAAAAGTAACTACCGAAGTATTTGAGGTAAGCGTATCACCCTTGGAAACATTAACCTTAGCGATTAAACCGGCAAATGGCGCGCGGACATAATAGTCATTGAGTTTTTCTTTGGCATCCAAGAGTGCGTCTTGTTTTTGTTTCAAGGAAAGCTCAGAAGACTCCTTGTCTAATTGAGTGGCGCCCGCTTTAAGATCGGCTAAGCTTTGGGTTTTTTCGGCGAGGGTTCTCTTGGCATTTTCCAAAGAAGCTTTCGCGCTCTCCAAACCTGTTTGGGCCGCGAGCAAAGCGCTTTGGTGCGTGCTAGCCTTGGAAGCATAAGAATTAAGAGAAGACAAATTAGTTTCGGCCAAAGCCTGCACATTGGCCTTATTAGCCACCATCGTATCTTTATAAAGCTGGATAAGGGCCGCCGCTCCTTTAACGGCTTCGCTTATTTTTTTCGAGGAGCCATAAGAAGCAGAAATGAGCTGCTCGATTTTTTCTTTTTCCGAAAAGGCGCTGGTCGATTTATATGTGTCATAACTCTTGATATAAGAATCTTTGGCCGAATCGTAGGCAGAGTGCGCCGCACTCTGATAAAAATCAGCCTTAGTGCTCTTATCGAAATACTTGATATTGTCCGAATAATAATCAATATCAAATCCGCTCACCCCATAAGAACTATTAAATAACATGCTATTCAGGCCATTCATAATAACCGGGTAATCAATGTAAGCCGTCGCCACATCAGCAAAGCCATCTTCATAGGCTTTAACGAGATTATTTTCGGCCGTTTTGGCCGCTTCCTGCGCTTGGGCCAAATTATTTTCCGCCTGCATTAAAGACAGAGCATCAGGTGGCTCAAGGAGCTTCTTATAAGATATTTGAGCCGATTCCAAACCCGTTTGCGCATCCCTGATGGATTTTTGCGCTTCACTATCATCAAGCTTGGCAATTACCTCCCCAGCCTTCAGCTCTTGGCCATTAAGAGCATTAAGATAAACAAGCTGCCCGCTGGCCTGTGATTTCAAATCAACTTGATTGGAGGCAGCCACCTGCCCGCTGCCTGAAATTGTCGAAACCAAGAGATCTTTTTTAACTTGGGCAAAAACATATTTTTCTTTACTTGAACCCTTGCCGGCAGTAGTTGCAATCCAATAAGAAATAAAAGCGACAGCCAGAATAAGCAAGAGGGAAAGCCATTTGTGCCTGAGCACAAAATTTTTAATCTTTGCAATCATATTAATAATTATTTTTTTGGAGTGGTGGTAGGCGGCTGAGGCAAGACCCTGATAAACTTGGCCTCGATTTGGCCACTGCTGCTCGGTGAACCGATAACTACCACTAAATCATCAATTTTTAAGTCGGAAGACTTGATATCATCTCGAAATTTTCTAATAGAAGTTTCCTCCTGCAAAAGCAAAGATCTTTCCGTCCCGTCCTTATCCCGAATGAGCAAATTATTGCCGTCAATTTTGATTATCTGGCCAAAGGTGCCGCTGCCGGGCATGAATTCCGGCCCTTCCATCTCATTCATAAAGCCGCGGGGCGGCCCGCCAAAATTGCGATGATAATTATTGCCCCAATCCAAAGAAAATTTCGCCTTCCGAAAACCAACCATTTGCCCCATCTGAAAGGACAAAAACATCAAGGCTAATACTAAAAGACCAGCTAAAATACCCCAGAAAACTTTTGATTGAATCAAACTCTCCTTTTCCATATTATTGTTTTGCTAATTTGTTGAAAAAATAATAACTGCGCGCCAAAGTGCGCAAAGACCAAAAACAAAAACCGATAGCCATCAAGCTCAAAGCCAAACCCAAAGCCGGTAAAGATTCCAAGACCAATAAAGAAAAATTATCCCAATAGGCAGCCACGGCAGAGGTATCGGAGAATACCAGAGATAAGTAGACCGATAAGTTGCTGGCCGCAATGGCCCGGCTGGTAAAGAGTAAAGCCCAGATTAAAAGCGGCACGGAAATAAAGGAAAAGACGCCAAAAACATAAAGGCGCATTTTTAGGTCATGGCGACGCTGCTCCTTAAGGGCAGAAATTATCCTTGGCAGCAAACCGCTAGGAAGAGTTTGGCCGCTATGATAAGCCATCAATTTCTCCGTATTATTCTCCATATATATAGTAATACGAAAAAAATGCACTTTTGGTGCATTTTTATTTAAGTTTAGCTCTCAGAGAAATCACGGCCCGCCGGCAACGGCTTTTTAGCGTATCCAGCGGCTCATGTAAGGCTTGAGAAATTTCTTCAAAAGTCATTTTTTCCCAATAATGCAAACTCAATACTTCTTGCTGGCGAGGCGGCAGCTCACTAATTGCCTTATTAAGCCGGATTACCAAATCATTTTTTTCAAAAACTTCTAAAGGAATGTCTTCGGAAATTATCCCCTCCTCTACATAATTATTCCCCGCCTCGTCTTCAAAAAACGAAAATGGCAAAACCTTTCTTTGGCGCAAATAATCAATGCAAGCATTTTTGGCAATGGCAAAAAGCCAAGTCTTAAATTTTTTTTCCGAATCGAATTTTTTCAAATTTCTCCAGGCCCGCAAAAAGACCTCCTGGGAAATATCCTGGGCTTGAGAAGAATCGCCCACATAGCGGAAAGCAAAATTATAAATCGAATGGAGATATCTGGCCACCAAAATCTCAAAGGATTTATCATCCCCATTTGCCCCAGCCATTGCTAATTGTTCGTCACTGCAAAAATCCATCAAATTAATAATTACGAATCCAGTAATACTAACTATATCCATCCCCACCCTGTTTTTCAACTTAAAAATTCCGGCATTACAGAGAATTAGCCGCCGGCCTGCCAGTTGAAATTTATCGGAAAATATATTATAACAATTAAATTGGAGAGGTGGCTGAGTGGCCGAAGGC
>CAZQSQ010000029.1:0-5965 GCA_964596325.1 uncultured Candidatus Saccharibacteria bacterium | reverse complement strand
GCGCCCATTGTGCCAGAAGCAAAACCAAAAATAAAATACGAGGATTTTGCTAAAATTGAATTAAAAGTAGCGAAGGTTTTGACCGCCGAGCGCAAAGAGGGCAGCGAAAAGCTTTTGCGCCTGAAAATCAGTTTAGGCAACGAAGAGCGGACAATTTTAGCCGGCATCGCCAAAGCCTATGAACCCGAGGCGCTCGTCGGTAAAGAATTAGTGGTTGTAGCCAATTTAGAACCGCGCAAAATGATGGGCGAAGAATCTAACGGTATGCTTTTGGCAGCCACGGGAAGCGAGGGCGTTGCCATTGTTTTGCGTCCGGAGCGCGAGGCCGGGGAAGGAGCAACTATCAAATAGCCAAATCCAAATTACAAAATGTCAAATCAAATTGGTATTGGTTTAGCCTTGGGCGGTGGTGGAGTGCGCGGCTATGCGCATATCGGTGTTTTGCGGGCTTTAGAGGAGAGCAATATTCCGATTAACTTTATTGCCGGGGTAAGTGCCGGGGCCTTGGTTGGCGCGCTTTATGCTAAATATAAGAGCGCCGATACTGTGCAGAAAATAATTTTTTCCTCCAACTGGCGGAATTTTTTCGCCACAGGGGACATTTCTCTGGCTGGCGGCCTGGTCAAAGGACAGCGCCTTGAGGGTTATCTTCGGGAAGTGTTGGAGGACACATCTTTTGCCGAGCTTAAAGTGCCATTCAAGGCCATTGCGACCGATTATGAAACCGGTGAACGGGTAGAGATAATGGAGGGCAAGGTGGCGCCCGCTATCCACGCCAGTGCGGCTTTTCCTTTTGTTTTCGAGCCTGTTTTGTGGCAAGAAAGGCGGCTTTATGACGGAGGAATGAGTGATCCGGTGCCTTGCGATACTTGCCGCGGTTTAAGTGATATTAGTATTGTCATAGGGGTCAATTTGGACAATCAGAGCACGCTCTTAAAAACAATGGGACAAGGACAGAATATGGTTACTTCCGGTGTAAGGGCCATCGAAACGCTTAAATATCGCCTTTCAAAGGATTGTTTGAAATTGGCCGATGTAACTATTGAGCCGCAAGTTGGGGAATATGGAATCTTTGATCTCAAATCATTGGTGCAGAAAAATATGGTGCAGATTATTAATGAGGGCGAGGCGGCCGGCAAAGCGGCGGTCCCGCAAATTAAAAAATTAATTGAAGAAATAAGTAAAAAATAATGGAGATATTGCATGCAATAATTCTGGGGATAATTGAGGGCTTAACCGAGTTTCTTCCGATTTCCAGCACCGGACATATGATTTTAGCCGGAGAGCTTTTGAAATTGGGCAATTCGGAGTTTTTGAAAACTTTTGAAATCGCCATCCAATTCGGCGCCATTCTTTCGGTTGTGATTTTGTTTTGGAAAAAGTTTTTTTCCAATTTGGCTGTGCTTAAGAGGGTAATTGTCGCCTTTATCCCGACTTCCATTATTGGGCTCTTGCTTTATAAAACACTTAAAACGGTTTTGTTGGGTAACGCCTCAGTGGTGTTGTGGTCTTTGTTTTTGGGCGGCTTATTTTTAATAATCTTCGAAAAATTCTATAAAGAAAAAGACGATCCAACTTGCGGGCTGGAATGCATCAGTTACAAAAAGGCGGCGCTTATCGGTGTTTGCCAGTCCGTGGCAATTATTCCCGGCGTTTCGCGCTCCGCCGCCACGATTTTAGGCGGTTTGGCCTTGGGAATAAAGCGCGAAGAGATTGTTGAATTTTCCTTTTTACTGGCTGTGCCCACCATGGCCGCGGCCACTGGATACGATCTGCTAAAAAGCGCCCCGCAATTTTCCAGTTCGGATTTGGCCGCTTTGGCCGTGGGATTTTTAGTTTCTTTCTTAGTGGCTTGGGCAGCGGTGAAATGGCTTGTCGGTTATGTGCAGAAAAATAATTTTACCGCATTTGGTTGGTATCGAATAATTTTAGCCATAGTATTTTGGTTCCTGGTAATGCGCTAAAAAAATAAAAAGACCCTCCGGCATTTGCGGGAGGGTTTTTTGTTATTAGTTTTAGCCTAAGAAATCTTACTGCTAAAAATATTTTACTGAAACAATTAGTCAGGATGCACTTGGCAGGAGTTTTTTTACATCCCTGCACACGAGTTGCGCCGCAGCGATCCAATTTTATATTTGGGCACAATAATTGTTTGGCCATTGTCCAGCTTCACATAGTAGAGGCCTCTACGGACAACCCGAGAGCTTGGCGCAATACGCCCCTTATAGCCCCCATAGTCGCCATATCTAATGATTACTCTTTGTCCACTTCGAAACAGCATTTAATGACCTCCTTGCGTATTTTATTATTAATAAAGCAGGATAAAACAAATAAATAAAATTGTCAAAATGCTTAAGATTCAGGTATTGCGGTCACATAGGGGACATATAGGGGACAATCGCGAGCAAATTTGGACTCAGAAATTCATATATCAAATGCCCTAAAAAGCGATAAATTACAAGGATAAAAATCAAAACAGCGGATTAGGGGACACATAGGGGACATCGAAGATATTTTGTCCCCTGTGCAAAATCCAAATTATCATTGTGTTATAAGGAAATATTGGGAATTCGACACCCTGTGGAAAACTCTTGACAGGCGGGCGGAAACCCGATACTATTTTAGCCATAAAGCATATATAAAAACGCAGACCTAAGCGAGGGCTAAAAATGACCTCAACGCCGCCTCAGAATAGATGGCGGTGGACTGTGCGTGTTTGCAAATTGGTAGGATAATGATGTACACATTTTCCCTAAACAATTTGTCGGTAAAATCCGGGCGATCGAAAATGTCGCTGGCTTTTTGTTTTTAATTGGGACATTTTATGAAGAAAATTCAGGATAAAATTTATTCAGTTTGGAAATTTTTGGGCGGCTATCGCTTCTTGGCTTTGCTTTTGGTGTGCTTAATTGCTTCTTTGGCCATTAAGGGCACGATTGGCCTTTATACCGATCTGGAGAATTCCCGCGACAATCAGTTTGTGGCCGGTATGATTGACCTCAAAGTTGGCGACACCAATTCTCGCTTTAACACCACCAGTGTGGCGGGCTGGCCTTTGAGTGATTTGACTTTTGAAAAGTTTTTCGATTTTTCCAACATCAAGCCCGGTGACAGTGGTGCCGACCAAATTGATTTGAGCGTGCAGAGTAACCCGGCTTGGCTTTGCGGACAATTAAAGCTCACTGCCAATGATGAGAATGTGACGCAGGACCCGGAATTCAAGGAAGGTGATTTGCTTGATGACCCCAATGATTTGTTTGATGGAGAGTTGGCACAGGAAATCAGCTTTATCGCCTACGCCGACAATAACAGCAATGGCATCCCCGAGCTTGGGGAGATAATCTTGCAGGGCAAAGGGAGTAGCATTTCTACTTCGGGGACACCGGTAGCTTTGGCCGATGCCAATAAAAACGTTTGGGACATAAACGGCCCAGTCACTGCCGGCCTCACCAAGAGCATCAAAAAAATCTGGTGCTTGGGAAATTTCCGCGAGGACTTTTCTTGCGACGGAGTCAATGTTTCCAATTTGGCGCAAAGCGACATGTTAAAAGCCGATATTGCTTTTTATGCCGTACAGCAGAGGAACAATCTCAATTTCATTTGCAATAATTTCGATACGCCAAGCACTTCCACCACTTCCACCGGCAACCAGTATGTGATTTGCAGTTCGGTTACTTGGCAATGCCGCGCCACTCAGAAATTTGCTTCCCGCGAAGCGTGCCGCGCCGCCAACCAAACGGAGTGCTACGACAGCCTTTCGCAATGCTCACCAAATTGCAACAATGATCACCCGGAACCCCGGAGATATTTTTCCTGCAATTTGGCCAGTGAAGGTTGTAGCCAAACCGCCCTGTATGAGACTAGCCACCAATGCGAACTGGCCACCAATGGTGTTTGCTATGAGAGCGTGGAAGCTTGCACGGCTGTTTGCCAAGTGCCCAAATACCAGTACTACACATGCAACACCACGGCCCAAACCTGCAGCCAGACAGCTGCTTATAAAAACCAACAGGAGTGCCAGTTGCAAACCGGCAAAATTTGCTATTTAACTTCGGAGGCCTGCAATAACATTTGCCAACCGCCAAAATATTATTTTTATAATTGCACCGATCCGTCCACCAATTCTTGCGCTCGCACCACGCAGCAATATACTTCCAAGCAGGCTTGTGAGCTGGCAAGCGGGGGTAATCCTTGTTATGCGAATGAAACTGACTGCAAAGCGGTTTGCCAAATCCCCAAACAAAGGTTTTATGCCTGCAACGAGGCAACTTACACTTGCGACCAAACTGCCCTTTATACTACACCCGCCGAATGTTCCACTGCGACCGGAAAAACCTGTTACGAATCTGAGGAATCCTGCTCGCCATTCTGCCAAAAGCCCTTGGTGCCATTTTATTATTGCAATAGGCAAAATCCGGCCGCTCCAGTTTGCGCCTTGGCCGGGAACTTTACAGATATTGCCCAATGTGTAGAGCAAACCCACCAGCCTTGCATGCCCGATGTGCAAGCCTGCACGGCTATGTGCCAAGTGCCCCAATACAGCTACTACACCTGCGATACGGCCAATTATACTTGTGGCCAAACCACGCAAACTTATACTTCAGCTTCAGCCTGCCAAGCGGCCACGGGCAAGGTTTGTTATGCGGCTCAGGCCGATTGTACAACCGCCTGCCAGAGGCCTTCATATAAATACTATTATTGCGACGATACCCTTTTTGGCAATTACACCTGCAAGCAAACCTATACTCAATATTTTTCCAAAGCGCTTTGCGAATTGGGGACGGGCTTCAAGTGTTTTGAAGCGCAGGCCGACTGTACAACCGCCTGCCAGAGGCCGGCAGTAAAATGGCAAACTTGCGATACGGATTGTTATACTTGTTCGGAAACCGCCAATTCTTATCAAACCAGAAGCCAATGCGAGTCGGCTACGGGCAAGAAATGCTATGATACTAGTGCTAATTGCGCTTACTTCTGCAAACAGACCTACACTTATACGGAATATAATGGTTGGTACCCCGGGTATGGCAAATATGGCGCCCAAGCCAGATGGGGCAATGCCGGAGCCGGCTATCCCAATGAGTTGCGGCTTTTCAAGAATGGCTATGAAGCCACGGGCCGGGATTATGCGTGGGTCTGCTCTGCTTACCACCCGTATAGTTTTATCCTGACTCACGATGGCAATGGCACCCTTACCTTCAAGTGGGTGGATTATACCGGGCCGGGCGCAACATTGATAACCTACAATGTCCCGCATACCGCGACCCAGATAATTTTTGCCTTGGATGCGCCGGATTGCGGCGGGGTATCGGTTGATTTCAAAACTTATCGGAAACTGAACTGCGATGAAAGCAAGATAATCAATGTTAATCAGACATTTACAGCCAGCTGTGCTTATCCGAACAATCAAGTGGGTTACTGTATTTCCAAATACATTACTTATAGCGGATTCGATTTGACCAAGCCCTTTGAGATTACGGGAACGATGCGCTGGTGGTTTGTAAATGGGCAATCGCATATCCGCGAGGATGTGCCCAGTATGAGAGTTTTGTTTAATTAATTAATAGCCGCCGTCACCCCTTGGGTAAGGAGGACGGCATGAAAATAAAATAATTTTCCGTCTCTGGAGCGTGCCTTGGAGTTTGATGGATATACTTGAAGGCAGGCCCCAAAGACGGAATAAACACCCTTAAAGGTCGAGTCACTTACGAATAGAAAAATCCATCAAATATAGAACCTGTATCAGCCGCGGGTGCAGGGGAAAAGTAATGCGGCAAGAGAACAAAATAATTATGGAAAAGAAAGTTATATTATCTGTAGTTGCTATCGTGCTTGTTGCTTGCGTTTTGACAGGCGTCACGGTTGCCTACTTTACGGATACAGAAAAGTCCACTGGCAATGTTTTTGCCGCTGGTACTTTGGATTTGGAAGTTTTTAGCCCCGCCAAATGGGACTCTATCGCTTTCAA
>CAZQSQ010000028.1:0-8836 GCA_964596325.1 uncultured Candidatus Saccharibacteria bacterium | reverse complement strand
AAAGCATTAATTCCAATTTTCCTTCCATGGAGCCTTCCATCGAAAAATTAAAACGCAGAGAACGGCCGACTTTTGAAACATACAAATGACCGTTGCTTGATTCATCAATTTTGTAACCCAGCTCCAAATATTTTTTTTGAATCGCCTCTATGTCGGCGTGTGTTACTGTGCGATCAAAAAAGTATGTTAGCCATAATCCGCTTGTGTTGTCGGTCATCTTTACCTTATTGTTGAATACTGAGTTGAGAATCGGTAGAAGCTCTTGGTGGATTTGGCGGCTTTTTTCCGTTTCTATCTTTCCTTCTTTGGCATTATCAAAATTTATCCGTGCCCACGTTAAGGCTACTGGCGAAGAAGTTGGTGTGCCGCTGGTTCCAAGATATGAACAGTCAGGAATGATACTTTTATTTTGCCGCGAGCAAATACTGCGGGTAGTATTTGTAAGTTTGAATAATTTCGGATTAACAAATTTATTAATTGGGAGCTTGAAATCACTGGTTTGGACCTTCATATTTTGCACTATCAGATAACTGCTTTGGTCTTGGACTAAAGCTTTTTTGATATCGGTGACAGGGGAGCAATCGCCTGCGTGGCCATTGGCATCAATCTTCACTATTACCGCTTCATTGTATGGCTCTTTGCCACTTAAAGTTTGGTGGAGTTTATTGGTGGCGATATTGGCGGCCAAAACAAGGCCATTATCTTTGGTTGGGGAAATATCATATCCGACGATATGCCTTTCCACATCAATTTTTTTTATCCAGTGAGGATTAAAGTCCGGATCAATTTTTATAATCCCGACGTTAGTCGCCCAAGCATCAGATATAGCGGCGTAGTTTGAGGCATTAAGCGGTTGTAACGGGTTAAAACTTGAGCGTATTGCATCCTGCATAATGACAAAATTATTATCGGAAGTTTTAGTTACCTTTAACTCGGTAGCCGAAATTCCCGGGGCAAAACCCGGAGTCAATTTTTTCGCCCACTTGTAATTTCCTTTTGCATCAATTTTAACCGCCACAATCGGGCGGGGGTCGAATTGGGTAATTTGTTTTGTTGCGCCCTTTAGCCCTATGGTTGATAAGAAGTTATCGAAGCCGAAAACTAAAAAGCCATTGTCGGGTGTTGATTGCACGGATTTGAAATCTCCTCCCGCTGCCCGTATTTTGGTAATGCCGGTGGTGAATTTATTCTCCGTGATGCCGGTAATACTTTTAATTTCGGAGGGTATCATTTCTAAGCTTTTGGCCCACTCAACATCGAGCTTGCTGTTTAATTTAATTATTGTGGGCAAAGCGCCGGCAAACATTTCCGGGCCGAGAATATTTTTAGCTTGGGGCGCCGGGGTCAGGGTTATATCGGCCAAGGCAATAAAGCTGCCATCTGGCAGATATTGCATATCCTTGAGCGGAAAATTTAATTTCTTTGACCATGCCACTTGCCCATTTTTATTTATTTTTATCAAAGCGCCGTAATGGGGGATGGCTTGGATATCGGCGATTTCTTTTCCATAGCCCGTGGATGCAGATTTAATTAAAAGCAAAATGCCGCCATCTGTAGTCGGCCATAATTTTTGAGGAAGCTCCATGCTGTAATCGCCAAGTAAAACAGACCAAATGGGTTTCCCAGCGGGGCTGATTTTTGAAACTAAAATATCTCCCCATAATTCCTTTCGATTAAAATAATCATCATTAACGAAATCAATAATGTCATGGGCTAAAACAAAATTACCATCGGTTGTTTGTGTGGCCAGGCGTTTGGCGTCCGCATCAGTTCCTTGCGCCGCACTTTGACTGCTTACTTGCTGCATCCATAGAGCATTGCCTGAGGCATCGGTTTTAATGGAAAAGGCATGGGGTACAGCCATGCCTCCGGCGGCAATCGTATCTCCAGTTAAAAGATATCCGTTGTCGTTTGTTTGGTAAATGCCGTAAGCATTGGTTGTTTCTAGCAAATGGTAAGCCTTAATAAAAGAAATGGAATTAAGAGGGCTATTAGAACAGGGAGCCAAAGATTTTGCGTTTATTGGCAAACATTGTCCGCTGGCCAAAATAATTAGAATGCCTCCTAATTTAATTTTATCAAGAAAATTCATATTATTAGTTTTATTTAGGTTCAACCTGCTAAGTTTTGCTCAATTATTTTGCTAGGATTTTATATATTAATTATAACGCAACAAAACCGGCAAATAGAAACAATTATGCACACTCTTTTCTATCCATAAATGTAGGAGTATATAGGGGGATATGCACTACCATCAAGTCGGTTTGGCCGCTTTTCTTAATTTTTCAATTTGGAAATTGGGTTTTAAGTAATAGTTGCTTCTTTCATTTTTTGTGTTATAAGATGGTAGCAGCTTAAAAATCCTTTGAAAGGGAGGTCTATTTTATGAGAATTTTAGTAATTAATCCCGGATCAACTACAACAAAAATCGCCGTCTTTGAAGGCAAAAATTCCGTTTTTGGGCATAAAATCAATCATAACCAGGCAGACTTTCAAGAGCGCTTTTCAAGTCCCGGAGATATTTTCGACCAACTTGATTTTCGCCTTAATGCCATAAGGCAGATTTTATCTGATAATAAAATCAAAAAGCTTGGCGCTGTTGTTGGGCGGGGTGGTAACCTGCCGGATGTAGTTTCTGGAACTTATCTGGTAACCCCCAAGATTATAGAAACATTAAAAAATCGACCATTAGCTGTCCATGCCTCTAACCTTGGAGCGGCTCTGGCCTTTGAAATCTCAAAAATTTTTGGGATAAGAAAAAAAGTTTTTATAGTCGATCCCGTTTCTACTGATGAAATCGAAGAAAAGCATAAACTGACGGGTATTCCTGAAATAAAAAGATATCCCGGTTGGCATGCTTTGAATCAAAAAGCCGTAGGGCGGGAATATGCCAAAAGTATTGGGAGAAAATACGAAGATCTGAATTTGATAATTGCCCATCTGGGAGGAGGATCATCTTTTGCAGCCCATAAAAAAGGTCGAGCAATAAATGTTATTAATGCTGTAGCAGGAGAAGGCCCGATGACCCCGGAAAGATCCGGCGCCATACCTGCCCAAGCCTTGATAAAACTTTGCTTTTCTGGAAGAAAAACAGAAAAAGAGCTTTTGCATTTAATATCAGGCGGGGGTGGGATATTCGCGCATTTGGGAGTAAAAGATTTGGAGGAGTTATCAAAAAAATATTCAGAATTCAGTAAAGATCAAAAAGATGTAATCGATGAAATGATAGCTGGAAATTCTAGGGCTATTTGTTCTTTAATCCCAGATTTTGAAGGGGAACAAATAGATCAGATAATCCTGACTGGTGGAGTTGCTAATTGGATATTATTGGTTGAATCCATCAAAAGAGATTTGACCGCGCTTAATATCGGTATATCAGTTTACCCTGGCGAAAAAGAGATGGAAGCTTTGCGTGATGGTGTATTGAGGGTTTTGAGTGGCCAAGAACGAGTAAAAGAATATTAATTCGTAAAGAATTCCATAAATAAAATTAATAACCGCTAAAACTTTAGCGGTTTTTTTGTAAGGTTTTGCTGCGAATTTGCCGGGGAAAGTAGGTTGTGTTATTTGGAGCCTTATACTATAAATAAGCAGCAGCTTAAAAATCCTTTGAAAGGGAGGTCTATTGCATGAAAAGAATGTTATGCGTTGTTATTGCGGCCTTTTTGCTCCTGTCGCCGATGGGGATTGGAGTGTATGCGGAAAATGATTGCGAAGGCGGAGAGTTTTGTATTGCTGCGGGGAAACCTGTGGCAAGTAACGAAATATCCAATGCGCGCGTTGAATTCTTTTTTGACGTCACGGCCAAAAACCTCAAACTTTCCGATCCGGCCAAGGCAAAAATAAAATTGATGTTAAAGCTTGACGGAGATGCTGGAAGATACTTGCCAGAGCTGGTCACCAAACTTAAGGAAGGCAGGGAAGTTTACACATTTTCACCTACATTGGCAGTGTCGCAGCTTTACAAAACGCCTAATGTGCGCGCCAGCGCAGCCTTAGTTGTTGATGACGAAGTCATTTGCGAAACAGAAGTGGTCCAGGTAAGCGTTAAAATTTCTGAACCCAAAATCAGGCTTGGCAACGTGGGTATGCTCAAGCTTAAGGAAAAATTCAAGTATGCCGCTAATTTTGAGATAGCGCCCGATGCCAAATTAGAAAATTTGAAATTTAAATTTTCTTTGAATATGACACTGCCAAGAAAAGATGGCCAAAAGGAACTCCAGATTATCAAAATAATTGAAAATCAAGTTTTTAACATCAGCGACCTGCCAGATCCGGAGATATTTGAAAAAGATTTTGAATTTCCGGCAGAATACAACAATATCAAAGGACGATCAATAACAACTATTATTACGGTTTATGATATTTCTCCGGTGGAAGAAGGAGTCATCCCTTATCGGGAAGGAATATATATGAGCATGATGACAAGATAGCCTCAAAAGTAACCGCAGGGCGATGCCCTTGCGGTTTTTAAATTTATATTGAGAAAATGCCATATTTTTATTGATATTCTCACCGCCGCAAGCCTTCGGGTTTTAGCTCGGAGAAATTGACTTATTGTATTATATATGCTATAATTAATTATAATTTAATCCAAGCTTTTGGATTAAAAGATCTTAAAAAACAAAGGAGGAAGATAAAAGATGAGAAAGCTGGTGGTTTTAGCGATGGTTTTTGTTTTCCTAATAGGTGGTATTTCTGTATTAACGGGGTGCCGATACAATAGCGGAGAAGAGTCTAGTAATACTACAGAAAAAGGCAAGGGTTCGGAGGAGATATCGGTTGTTCCCAAAGATTTTAATACTAATACCGATATTGTTGTGGATACGGAAGCGGAAAGATCGGAAAATGAAGCAACAGCTACTTCCGACGAACAAGTAAAACCACGGCCGGGAATAGCGGATGCAGAACGAAAATTCACCGCACAAGAAGAGAATTGGATAATGGAATCGATTGATTTGGTCCGGGAATATTTCCAAAATCATGGATATCCGTGCAAACCGATGTCTATGAATATGGTCAGAGCTAGCAGACCGGATGGCTTGCATAATGGCCGTTATAAGGATGGATTGGTCTATTTGGCATTATCAAGCTATTCTGTCGGAAATTTTCAGGAATATTCCAGCGTAAAGCCGGATCAGATCGGATATGTTGCAGCCCATGAATTTATCCATTATCAAACCAGTCAATCAATCGAGCAAATGCCTTCTTTTTGGCTTGAAACTTTGACTGAGCAAATAACCGACAATATAGAAAAAGAAACAAATTGGGCATCGCATATATCTGGTTATTGGTTGGAAGGAAGATTGTTGGATATAATAGTCGGCTATGTAGCAGCTTCGCGTGGAAGAACCGCACTTGAAACAAAAAAGCAGATGGTGGATTATTTCGCACGAGGTGAGGCTTCTAATCTCCAGCAATTTGTGGATGGCGCCTTTGGACAGGAAGTTTTTCAAAAAATGTATGGAACTTTGCGGCAAAATGCCGAATTTTTGAAAAAAATTGCCGAAACAAAAGGTTTGGATGTCCGGGGGCTTGATAGTCTCATCTCTATAGCAAAATAAATTAAAGCAGAACCGCTTACCAGATAATAAGCGGCTTTTAATTTGAATCGAAAACAGAAAAAATGTATTATAAGAAAAGAAAAAATGATATGGAAAAAATAGGGATTATGCCAAAAAATTTCCAGAACAATCTATTGAGCATCATAATCCCAACATTTAATGAGGAGAAATTGCTTCCCGATTTACTTGAGTCAATAAAAAGGCAGAAAGGGGTAAATTACGAGATAATCGTAGCTGATAATAAATCAAGCGACCAGACAAGAAAAATCGCCAAAGCATACGGGGCCAGGGTAATCCCGGGAGGGATGCCTGCGCAAGCAAGGAATAATGGGGCAAAAAAAGCAAAAGGGGAAATTTTGATTTTTTTGGATGCCGACGTGATATTGCCTGCAAAAGACTTTTTGAGGCGCTGCGTAGCAGAATTCAAAAAAAGGGATTTGCAGATTGCGACATGCGTTATCAGGCCAATTTCTGAAAAGATGATAGATGAGGTTCTCCATAAGGCGGTTAATTTGTTTATTAAAGCCTCATGTAAAATAGTGCCGCATATTCCGGGCTGTTGCATCATAGTAGACAAATCTATCCATCGGGGAATAAATGGGTTTAATGAAGAGTTGAAATTATCCGAAGATCACGACTATGCCCAACGAGCAACCCAGCTGGGTAAATTTGGGATATTAAAGTCGTATCCTGTTTTTGTTTCTGTTCGGAGGCTTAAAAAGGATGGAAGGATGAAGACGGCGGTAAAATATATTTTATCAGAAGCCTATGTCCAATTAATCGGGCCGATCAAGTCAGATATTTTCAATTATCAATTCGGTTACGACGAGGACGATGACAAATAAACTGCAGCATGGATTATGCCTGAAGATTTTTGGAAAAATTTGAAGCGCCCGATTTTGGCCATTGCGCCCATGTCGGATGTAACTGATGAACCTTTTCGGGAGATGTTTCTAAAGTACGGCCGGCCGGATGTCTTTTTCGGTTAAGGCAAAAGCGCCCTTAATGGGCGCTTTTTGATTGCTTTTATTGCGGGGGCATTCCTCCTTGGTAGCCAGTCGGGATGTCTGGGATATTTGGCGGCGGGCCACCTTGATAATCAGAAGGAATATTTGAAGGCATGCCAGAAGGCGGAGCGCCAGTCGGAATATCTTTGGGCATATACTTTTGCATCATTTCTTGTTTTATCTGTTCAAGTTCCTCGGCAGTTGGGGCACGCTTTTCTTGCATATATTTTTGTTGGATTTCTTCGGTGTCTTTTTTGATTTGCTCTTTCATTTCCGGCGGGGCTTGGTTGAGACCCTGCTCCATCTGGGCTTTGCCTTCTTCCATTTTTTGGATAGCATCCTGGGGGATTAAGTCTTTGTCTTTGGCAAATCGGAAACACTCATCTTGGTGCGCCGGATCTTTGCAATAATCTTCGCAGGCTTTCTGTCCCCGGCAATCTCCCGGGCCTTTGCCGCCGACTTTGCGCGCCATTTCCGCTTCTTCTTTGGAGACGAATCCGGCCGCTTCCGCAAACCCCACGCAATCAGTGAAGTGGTTTACGTCCGCGCAATAAGTTTCGCATTCTTTTTTATTTTTGCAGCCGCCGGGCAAATTGGCGCCATTTTTTAGTGCGCTCATGACTTGCTTGGCTTGAGCCAGCTCTTCGCCGGAAAGTATGCCTAGTTCTTCGGCTAGTCCAATGCAATCGCCCATGCCCTCGGCCGTATTATTGCAATATTTTTCGCACTCGTCTTTGGTCTTGCAGCTTCCCGGCATTGTGCCGGCAGCGATTCTTTTGGATACTTTGCGGCTTAGCGCGATTTCCTGCGGAGTCATCAGGTTTTCCTTTTCGGCAAAGGAAATGCAAGAATCCATGTTGGTTGGATCATCGCAAAACACTTTGCAGGCCTGCTGGTTTTCACAGTTACCAAGTTCCTTTATAGGGAAGGCCAGTTGCCCTATGCGCTGGCCGGGATCGTCAGCGGCTAAAGCGGCTAAACCTAAGAATAAGCCGAAGAAAATTAAAGAAATAAATATTTTTTTCATAGTTTTATTTGGCAAATGGATTTGTATAGCCATCGTAGGGATTAACATTGACGCTAAAAGGATTACCTGCCTTATCAGCTTGTTGCTCGGGCGTAAGTTTGGCTTGCGGTTGCATAATCTTTGGCGCTTGGCCAGACCAATAATAAAAACCGACTGCGGCAACAATGGCCAGCAATGCGATTATGACGATTATTGTTTCTTTTTTCATAATTGTATTTAGTTAATTATAGCATTACCGGTTTTTGCCGCAAATATTATATTACTTGCCAATATATTGTTCTAGGTTAAACTGGAAGCGCGACATGTCTATGAATTTTTGGAAAAAATTACCATCCCAATTTTTGGCCATTGCGCCCATGTCGGATGTAACTGATGAACCTTTTCGGGAGATGTTTCTAAGATACGGCCGGCCGGATGTCTTTTGGACTGAATTTATTTCCGACCAAGAGTTGTTTTCCAAAGGCAAAGACCATTGTTTGAAAGAGACTTTGCGGTTTGGGCAGGGCGAACATCCGATAGTGGCTCAAGTTTTTGGGAGCAATCCTTCGTATTTTGCCAAAACCGCCCAGATCCTAAAGGAACTAGGCTTTGACGGAATAGATATCAACATGGGCTGCCCCAATAAGGATATTGAGAAAAAAGGCGGCGGGGCGGCCTTGATGAAAAATCCCGGCTTGGCTAGGGAAATTATCCGGGCCATAAAAAAGACTGTGCCCGAATTTCCGATTTCAGTTAAGACGCGTATCGGCTATGGCAAAAATGAGGTTGGAGAGTGGCTGCCAAATATTTTAGAAGAGGGTGTGGCGGCTGTTACCGTGCACTTGCGTACAAGAAAGGAATTGTTCCATCTTCCGGCCCACTGGGAGCTGGCGCCGGAGATTTTGCAGTTGCGCGACAAATACTGCCCGGACACTTTCTTAATCGGCAATGGAGACATAAAATCGTACGCCCAAGCCAAAGAAATGGCCGAAGAATCAAAGTTCGATGGCATAATGATCGGCCGGGGCGCCGTTGGTAATCCCTGGGTTTTTACCGGAGAGACCCCCACAACCAAGCAAAGGTTGGAAGTGATTCTGGCGCACACCAAGGCCCATTGTGATTTTTACGGAATTACTGAAACTAATTTAAGGAATTTTGAGAGTGTCAAAAAGCATTTGCATGCCTATTGCAAAGGATTTTTCGGGGCCAAAGAATTGCGCGATGGCTTGATGAGGGTCAAAACGCCCGATGATGTTGAG
>CAZQSQ010000027.1:0-10178 GCA_964596325.1 uncultured Candidatus Saccharibacteria bacterium | reverse complement strand
GGCTCAAGAAAGTGGGATTCTTAACCAGAGATTCAAGAATGAGAGAGCGCAAGAAATTTGGTTTGAAACGCGCAAGAAGGGCACCGCAATGGGCAAAACGCTAATTATCAACAAAGAACCCGCCAGCTGGCGGGTTCTTTTGGTAATAGCCATATTTTAACCATTGCGGTTGGAAGGGGCCGGGGAGATTTTGGGAAAATTTCCTCGTCGAGGAAAACAGTCGCGAGCTTGCGAAGCGGCGACAAGAAACCGTGGGTGTCTTGGGAGGATTGAATAATTAGGTAATTTTCAAGCCGACCGCAGTGTGGCAAAATGTGGTATTTATCAGACCGGCGAAGGCCGTTGTCCAGGCTGTAATATAGCTTGTAAAACAATGCCGAAAGGCTAAGATTAAGGAAGATTGTCAAGAATAAATTGAATTTATGGTAAAAAGGATAAAAGTGCAAAAAGAAAAATCTTTAGAATTTTGGCTTTGGGATGCTGCTTGCTCTATACATGGCGAAGTTGATGCGGTGAAGTACAAGGATTTCATTTTGCCGCTCGTCTTCATCAAGCGTCTCTGTGATGTTTTTGATGATGAAATTAACCGTATAGCCACGAAGCTCAAGAAGAGCCGAGGGCAAGCGTTGGCATTGATTGAAAAAGACCACACGTTGGTGCGCTTCTACATTCCACTCAAGCCCGCCGACCTAGAGAGTCAACCAATCTGGAGCGTTGTACGCAACCTTACCGACAAAGTTGGCGAACGACTGGACGACATAATGCGAGAGATTGCTCGCGAGAATCCTCGCCTTGAGGGAATCATTGATCGAGCACATTTCAATGCCACCACGCACGGCGTGCGCATCATTACCGATGAGGGACTTATCCGTTTAGTTGAAAAAATCAGCCAGAAGCCGCTGGGTTTGGATGAAGTTGAGGCAGATATCATCGGTAAAAGTTATGAGTATCTGATTCGTAAATTCGCTGAAGACGGCGGCCAATCCGCTGGTGAGTTCTACACGCCTGGCGAAGTTGGGATGCTGATGGCGGAGATTATAGAAACCGAGCCGGGAATGGAAGTATATGACCCGTGCTGCGGTTCTGCTGGTCTTCTTATTAAAGCACAGCTAGCGGTTGAAAAAAGCCGAGGCAAGAAGGATGACTGCTCGCTCAAACTCTACGGACAGGAAGCCATTGCCAGTACCTGGGCAATGGCTAATATGAATGCCGTCATTCACGATATGGAGTGCAAGATTGAACTGGATGATACGATGCGCCGCCCTAAATTCAAGGATGGTAACAAGCTCAAGAGGTTTGACCGCATCGTGACCAATCCGATGTGGAATCAAGATATTTTCACCGAGACTGATTTTGAAAATGACGAATATAATCGTTTCGTTGGAGGTAAGCCACCGCACAGCAGTGCGGACTGGGGATGGATGCAGCACGTCCTCGCCTCATTAAAGGATACGGGAAGGGCTGCTGTTGTGCTGGACACTGGAGCGGTCTCCCGTGGTTCGGGTAATAACCAAACAAATAAAGAAAAAGAAATTCGCAAGTGGTTTGTTGAGCACGACCTTGTTGAAGCAATCTTGTATTTGCCCGATAATCTATTCTACAACACAACCGCCCCTGGCGTGGTTGTATTTCTGAACAAGAAAAAGCCGAAGAGCCGACAAAATAAAATTTTCCTGGTCAACGCCACAGCGGAATTTGAAAAGGGCAAGCCGAAGAATTTTATTCCAGCGACAAAGCAGAAAGAAATTATTGAGCTCTTTAATGGTTGGAAAGACGTTGAGGGTAAGGCTAAACTCGTTACCAAGGAGCTCGTGATCAAGAACGATTACAACCTTTCACCAACCCGTTACATCCAGAACGGCAACAGTGAAGAATTAAAGCCAGTCAGGGAAATTGTGGTGGAACTAGAAACGCTTGAAGCCGAGAGTGTAACAATAGACAAGGAACTGAAAAAAATCCTTGGCAAGATGCAGTTATGACAACCTGGGCAACACAAAAATTTACGGATGCGATTGTGAAAAATCAAATTTCACGGGAGCATCAAATTAATACCTCACAGATCAAGAAAACGGGGCGTATTCCCGTAGTTGACCAGGGGCAAGATTACATTGCTGGTTATTCCGATGAGGATGGGCGAGTGATTAAACACGATGTGCCGCATATAATCTTCGGAGACCACACAAGAATTTTCAAATACGTTGACTTCCCTTACATACTTGGGGCTGATGGTACAAAAGTGCTTACGCCAAATACGAGACTTTTTAATCCTAAGTTCCTATATTACTTTTTCAAAAATCTCAACATCCCAAGCAGAGGTTATAATAGGCATTTCAAAATTCTGAAAGAGTACGAGGTTGTACAGCCACCACTTTCAGAACAGCAAACCATCGCCACCATCCTCTCAAAAATTCAGGAAGCGATTGAAAATCAGAACAGCATTATTAAGACTACTACGGAGCTGAAAGCCGCTCTGATGAAGAAGATTTTTACCGAGGGGCTGAACGGCGAACCGCTCAAGGAAACCGAGATTGGCAAAATCCCGAAGAGCTGGGAAGTTACAACCCTGGAAAAAGTTAGCCAAAAGCTGAAGGCTGGCGGGACTCCCAAAACTGGAAACAAGAATTTCTGGGGCGGCAACGTCCCGCTGGTAAAAGTTGAGGATGTTGTGAATGCTCGTAAGTATTTGACCAAAACCAATCTGAATATAACAGAGGACGGACTGAACAACTCCAGTGCATATTTGTTGCCCGCTGATTCAATTCTATTCACGATGTACGGTACTGCTGGCGAAGTCACGATTAACACGATACCCGTAGCTCCGACTCAAAACGTGCTTGGCATAATCAAGTCAGATACAGTAGATACGGAGTTCCTATATTACGCACTGGTATTTTCAAGGACGAATGCACTTGAGAAGATAATGGATAAGACGATTTTCAAACATTTTACTTTAGCTAAGGCGAAGCAGCTTTTGCTGCCGTTACCACTGATGAGCGAACAGCAAGAAATTGCAAAAGTATTTTCCGCTGTTGACGCCAAGATTGAAAACGTCAAGAAATTAACAAGCGTAAAAACCGACCTGTTCAAATCAACGCTCAACAATTTGATGTCGGGCGAGATTCGGGTTAACAACATAACACTATGAGCGAACGAAGCGGGGTTCAAAACCCTATAATCAAATACGCACAAGAATTGGGATGGCAATATGTCTCCCGTGCCGAAGCTGAGAAGCTGCGGGCGTTCTTTGAAGTACAAACACCGCTCTTCTTTGGCGATGTGCTGTATCAGAAAGTCCGAGAATTTAATCCGAAGTACGCCGAGAGTAAGGAGTTTTTGCTGCGGCAGATTTCGACCCTTCAAAATTCTATTGCTGGCAATCGGGAGTTCCTGGAATTTTTGAAAGGACAAAAAACCTTCTTTGATGAAAGCGAACGGAGAGAGCTGAACTTGAAGCTGATTGATTTTGATAATCCCGCAAACAACATCTACCAAGTCACAGATGAGTATTACTATCGTAATAACAAATTCGGTAACCGTGAGGATGTGGTGTTCTTGATTAACGGCTTGCCCGTGGCGGTAGTTGAATGCAAGGGCGCAAACAAACAGGAAGCCATTGCCCTGGGTATTGACCAGATACGCCGCTACCACCGAGAGACGCCCGAAATGCTCGTGCCAGAGCAGATTTTCGCCGTTACCGAGTCTCTGGGCTTTTCCTACGGCGTTACCTGGAGCTTGTCCCGCCGCAACATTTTTAACTGGAAGGACGAAGAAACTGGCAACTTGGAACACAAGATTAAAACTTTCTTTTATAAGGAGCGGATTTTGGACTACATCAAAAATTACATCTTCTTTGCCGAGAAGAACGAAGAGCTTGAAAAGTATATTTTGCGCCAGCACCAGGTTACGGCAGTTCAGAAAGTAATTGAGCGGGCACACGATGAGGCAAAGTTCCGTGGTTTGGTCTGGCATACGCAAGGCTCTGGCAAAACTTTCACAATGATTAAGATTGCCGAGATGCTTTTTAAGGCATCCGAAGAGAAACCAACCATTTTGATGCTCATTGACCGCAACGAACTGGAGGGGCAGCTTGTAGGCAATTTGCGCTCTGTTGGTATTGAGAACGTAGAGCTGGCGGATAGCATTGAAGGCTTGAATAAATTACTCAAGAGCGACTACCGAGGCATTATCGTTTCAATGATTCACAAGTTCCAAGGGATGCCCGAAAGCATCAACACCAAGAAAACCGTCTATTGTCTGATTGATGAAGCGCACCGTACCACCCAGGGCGATTTGGGCAATTACCTGTTTGCGGCGATTCCAAACGCCACTTTCGTGGGCTTTACGGGCACTCCCGTGGACAAGACCGCCTACGGCAGAGGTACATTCAAAACCTTCGGCGTTGATGACAAACAAGGTTATTTACACAAGTATTCAATCGCTGAATCGGTTGAAGATGGTACTACCGTGCCGCTTTACTACTCCCTCGCCCCGAATGAGTTACTCCTGGACAAAGAGCTCTTGGAAAAGGAATTTTTGAGCCTGGCTGAAGCCGAGGGTGTGAGCGACATTGAAGAGCTCAACAAGATTCTGGACAAGGCGGTTAATATCAAAAACTTTCTCAAGGGTAAGAAACGGGTTGATAAGATTGTCAAGTTCGTTGCCGACCACTATAAGGAAAACGTTGAGCCTCTGGGTTACAAGGCTTTTCTGGTTGGCGTGGACAGAGAGGCGTGCGCCCTCTATAAGAAGGCGTTGGATAAGTATTTGCCGCCAGAGTATTCGCAAGTTGTATTTACGGGCAACAATAACGACACTGAGCTCTTAAAGGAATTTCATATCTCCGAGGACAAAGAAAAAGAAGTGCGCAAAGCATTTACAAAGTATGGCGTAACTCCGAAGATTTTAATTGTTACGGAAAAACTTTTGACTGGCTACGATGCGCCGATACTTTATGCGATGTACCTGGATAAACCGATGCGTGACCACACCTTACTCCAAGCGATTGCCCGTGTTAATCGCCCCTACGAAAACGAACAGATGGGAATGGTGAAGCCGCACGGTTTTGTACTGGATTTCATCGGAATTTTTGACAAGCTGGAAAAAGCTCTTGCCTTTGACAGTGACGAAGTGAACGCCGTCATTAAAGATCTGGGGCTTTTGAAAAATCTGTTTGAGCAGAAGATGAAGAATGATGCGCCAAAGTATGCCAGGCTGGCAAGCGGAAAGTTCACGGACAAGACCACGGACGGGCTGATTGATTACTTCAAGGACAAATCCCAGCGACAGACCTTCTTTAAGCTCTACAAGGAGCTGGAAGCGTTGTATGAGATTATCTCGCCCGATGCGTTTCTTCGCCCGTATATTGAAAGCTACGCCACGCTATCGCAAATTTACTTAATTGTTCGCAACGCTTTTACTAAGAGGATTTTGGTTGACCGTGAATTTTTACGAAAGACTAACCAGCTCGTACAGAAAGAGGTTGATGTGACCGCTATCGCCGGCGGCAAGGACGTGATTGAGATTAACAAAGAGACGTTGAAGAAGATTAAAGACAGTCACGAAAATGATAACGTCAAAATTATCAACCTGATTAAGGGCATCCAGAAATATGCCGAAGAACACGCCGACCCGTTCCTGATTTCACTGGCGCAACGGGCGCAAGAGATTCAAGAGCAGTACGAAGACCGACAAATTACAACCCAGGAAACTTTGCAGCTTCTTCTGGACTTGGCTGGCAAGGAAATGACCAGTAAGGATGACCGAGAGAAGGAAGAACTCAATGAACGGGAGTATTTCGTTTTCAAAACTTTGTCTGATTACGGTGTGAAGGATGCGAAGGATTTTGCCAAGAAGATAGCCGCCACGTTTGAGCAGTACTCGAATTTCGTTGACCGAGAAAACCAGATGCGAGATTTGCGTCTGGAACTTTACGCTGCTCTTAAAGACGCCGACTTAGGAGAGGATAAAGAGCTCAAGGTGATTGATTTTCTATTCGGTGTATTGTCGCAAATATATGAAAAAAGGATCTAACACAAAAGATAGTTTCAAGGGTAGAGTTCATCATTTTGCCAAGAAGATTGGCGTTAAAGTACGAACTCTTGCGCTGCGGCCTATGAAGAAAAAATGGGCGTCTTGTTCAACGGCAGGCAATATGAATTTTAATGTTGAACTTCTTTCGGTTAACCAGCAAATCGGCGACTATGTAATAGTTCACGAGCTGCTTCACTTCAAGGCTCCCAACCATAGCAAGCTTTGGAAAAGCCTGATGCTAGCATATTTGGGTGACTACGAACAGTGCGAAAAGCAACTTACCTTGTTGGAATGTTGCCGCCAGACAAGCAGAGCGGGTGTAGAAAAGAGGAAAAAGGGGTCAGGAGCCTTTTTCTGAAAGTTGGCAGAACATTAAAGCCCGCTCGCGCGGGCTTTTTGGTGGGGGTTGCAAGGCTAGATTGGCGGGGTATGATGCAGAAAGAGATGATAAGAATTCACTACCTTAAATATGGCGAAGCATAATGAGAAAGGATTCAAAACCAAAATAGTTACAAAAGAATTCATAGATCAAATTATTGCGGAGGATGGGCATAGTTTTCAATGTAGAGTTGTAAATCATTTTAGAAATGATGGATGGATTGTTGAGATTAGCCCATATTATAACGATAATGTGAAAAACGTTCCCAGGGAGATTGATATAATTTGTTGCAAATCGATACCAATAAAAAATAACTTTGGGAAAATGATCTCGCAGGTATTTGTGAGACTGTTTATTGAATGTAAATATATAGACGAAGATGCCATTTTTTGGTTTGACCGTGTCGATGGAGAAAAGATTAAAAAATTTAGAGAAAGGCACTTCGGCAATAAGCAAGTGAATATTACGAAGACACATTATGGAGAAAATTTGGATGTTGTTAAGTTGTTCCATGATTCCTCTGGATTTTTTCCAGCTATTATCCAGCCGTTGCATGCAATGATATATTATAGAAACAAAAATATCGCTATGATATCAAATGGAATCCCGATAGCCAGCGTTTTGAATTATCCAGTAATTATTTGTAGCTCTTTTGATAAATTTCATAGGACTGATTTTTGTCAAAGTACCGCAAGGGAAGTAAAAAATAATTTTTTGACAGAGGTAAATTATGCATACAACGATCAAGTTTCACATACGGCGAGAGAAGAGTATTTTCTTGTCGACGTAGTTAATTTTAAAGATTTAGAGAGTTTTACTAAAACTATTTTGGCCGAAGCAAGAGAGCTAACAAGTGTAATTCACTTTGAAGTAAATACTTCGGACGAGATTTAAAGCAATGTAAAAAGTAAAAAGTGATCAGGATTTTTCTGAAAAGTTGGGAAAAGTTTGAAATAAAGATATAAAAATATGGCTGACGAAATTGAGAAAATATTGGCGCCGGAGGAGATTCAAGAATTGATGCAGGAGTATGATTTGGACATTGACCAAGCCGAGCGCGCGCAGGAACTGATTGATGAAGGGTTGGATGAGGAGTCGGCAGCTGAAATTGCAGAAAATGAATAAGAAAATAAATCTTTAAAGCCCGCGAGAGCGGGCTTTTGGGTTGGGAGGTTAATTTGACTAAAATAGAAAAAAGTGTTTGAATATAGTCAGTTCGTAATATTTGTAATACAAAGGAGGAGTTGTGAAGGATAAAAGCAAGTACTCTTGGCTTGTGCCGCTTCTTGGCATTTTTTCATTGGTTTGTTTTGCGTTCTGGTATGCGCTATTTGGCCACCAGGGATTCTTCGGAGTCGTTGTATTTTTCGGCAAGATACCGCCTTTATGGCAATGGTTAAGCCCACCGCTTTTTTGGGGTTATCTGATTCCGGTAGGATTATTTGGATGGTGGTTTGGCCAAGGAATTCTTGATGCTATCAGGGGAATCTTTGGAGCCAGAGAATACACCTGGGAAGAGGGAGACGAAGTCAAGACGAAAAGATTGAATAATTTTATCGCCTATTTCGTTACATCGGAGTATGAAGGAACGGTGGACGCACCCTGGAAAAGAGTTTTGATTTTTGTTGTCATCCTTGTCGGACTCTATGCCGTTCCTATGCTGATTTTCGCCGTTATTGTTTTGGCGCTTTACTATTTCATTTTTTTTGGTGGAGCGGCAAGTGGTGCTAGTGGCGGAGGCGGCGGAGGAGGCGGATCGGAAGCAAGTGGAGTATCAGACTTGGAGGAAACCTATCAATACACTTCCGGCATTAATAATCGAGTCGGGCAAGGTGACGTCCATTTGTCTGGCGACCAGAAGCGCGATTTGAAAATAGCGACCAGAAATCTTGACCATAATTCTAGCAAGGATGAGATCGACACAGCCTCCAAAACTATCAAGCGAGTCGCCGGCGAAGTTGGAGCCACCAAAGATCCGTATGTAAGGGATAAGGGGGAAGTTTATACTTCCGAACATCCTGGAAATGAACGGAATAACAAAGGCGAACTTGCAAAAGGAATCAAAAGCGAGATTAAAAAAATGACTAATAAATAAACCGCCCTATGGGCGTTTTTTCATTAGGGAGAGGGTAAAAATGAGTCAGGAGCTTTTTTGAAAAATTGGGGAATTGCGCTAAGCTGAAAGGGTTATGAAAATACTGGTTATTAATCCCGGGTCAACAACTACTAAAATTGCAGTCTTTGAAGATAAGGCCTTAGTTTTTGAGTTCAAAATAGATCATGCCAAGGATGCGGATTTCCAAGCGCGGTTTTCCAAGCCTGGCGATATTTTTGAGCAATTTGATTTTCGCCTTTCGGCCATTTCTCAAGTATTAGCACAAAAGGGAATTGAAAAACTTGATGCAGTGATGGGCCGGGGAGGCAATATGCCCCATATCGAATCAGGCACTTATGCGGTTAATGCCAAAATGATGGATGTTTTGCGCCACCACGCCTTGGCGCAGCACGCTTCTAACCTGGGGGCAGAGCTGGCTTGGGGGCTGGCTGAAAAATTTGGCGCTAAGCAGGGGGCTTTTGTAATTGATCCGGTTTCTTCTGATGAAATTGAACCAAGGCACAAGATAACTGGCATCCCTGGAATTACGCGCTATGCGGGCTGGCATGCACTGAACCAAAAGGCCGTAGCCCGGGAATATGCCCAAAGCATCGGTAAAAAATATGAGGATTTGAATTTAATCGTGGCGCATCTGGGCGGCGGCTCCTCCTTTGGCGCACACCGCCATGGCCGGGCAATTAATGTTATTAATGCCGTAGCCGGCGAAGGGCCGATGACCCCGGAAAGGTCCGGCGCCGTGCCTTTGCAGGCTTTGGTTGAGCTGTGCTTTTCTAAAACAAAAAGCAAGGAAGAAATTTTGCATTTAGTCACCGGTGGGGGTGGGCTTTATGCTCATCTGGGCACAAAGGACTTGATTGAGCTGGAAAAAAAATACCCAAGCCTTGATAAGGAGCAAAAGGATGTGGTGGATGAGATGTTTGCCGGGATTTCCCGCGCTATTTGTTCCCTTATCCCGGATTTTGAGGGAGAAAAGATTGAACAGATAATTTTAACCGGCGGGGCGGCGCGTTGGCCGCTCTTGGTGGAGTCCATCAAGAAGGATTTATTTGCTTTGGGCATCGGCGTTTGCGTATATCCGGGGGAAAAGGAATTGGAAGCCATGCGCGATGGTGCCCTACGGATAATATCCAAAGAAGAAAAAGTTAAAGAATATTAAAACTATGAAGGTTTGTATAAGCGGCAGTTTAAGGTTTGAAGAAAATATCAAAAAAGTTGGCGAGGCGCTTGCCGCCAATGGAGTAGAATGCCTTTTGCCAACCATGGGGCTAGCCCAAGAGACTATAACACCGCAAATGGTTTCCAATCTTGTCTTTGAGCATTTTGAAAAAATTAACGCGGCCGATATTGTTTTGGTGGTAAACCCAGGGGGATATTTTGGCAATTCGGTCAAAACTGAAATTGGCTATGCTAAGGGTGCGGGGAAGAAAGTGATTTTCTTGGCCGCAACCGGCCAGCCAGAGCTCGATTGCCTAGCGGACCAGATTATCCCCGAGAATGATTTGGGCAATATTGGCACTATACTTGCCCAAAATAATCAAGAAATATGAGCGGTGATTGAGTAAAAATGGCGCTTAGGCGCCATTTTGCTATAATTATTTTATTCTATGATTATTGCCATTGACGGGCCGGCGGGATCAGGTAAAAGCACAGTTG
>CAZQSQ010000026.1:0-12295 GCA_964596325.1 uncultured Candidatus Saccharibacteria bacterium | reverse complement strand
ACCAATTGCTTGACAAGCGTCCTCGATTATAAAAAGCTTATATTTATTAGCAATCTCAATAATTCTATCCATATCAGCCATCTGGCCAAAAATATGCACCGGAATAATTACCTTTGTTTTATCTGTAATTTTTTCTTCTATTAAATCAGGATTAATATTAAAAGTAGTAGAATTTATATCAACAAAAATAGGCTTTGCTCCGCAAGCCATAATCACCTCTGATGTGGCAATAAAAGTAAATGGAGTGGTGATAACTTCATCCCCTTCTTTTACACCTATCGCCTTTAAGGCTAAAAATAATGCATCAGTACCAGAGTTCATTCCTATCGCATGTTTTATATTACAAAAACTAGCTATCTCTTTTTCGAAATCGCTAACTTCTTTCCCGCCAATAAAAACAGAATTCTCCATGACGCCCATCAAAGCGCTATCTATTTCACTTTTTAACTGATGGTACTGTTTGGTTAAATCTAAAAACTTCATATTAGATTTCACTTACCCTTTCTCCATTTTTCATATATTTTCTCTGGCATTTTACGCATTCGGCATTATCATCTTCAAAATGCAACTTCTCTCCACATCGACACACCCACCCTATTATTCTTGCTGGATTACCAACAACAATAGCATAATCAGGAATATTTTCAGTTATTACTGATCCTGCCCCAATAAACGCGTAACTTCCTATTTCGTGCCCACAAACAATAGTAGAATTTGCGCCCAGCGTAGCTCCAATTTTTACCAAGGTCCTTAAGTATTGTTCTTTAGTTTTTGGAAATTCAGCGCGTGGGTTAAGGTCATTCGTAAAAACAACACTTGGGCCGACAAAAACATAATCTTGCAATTCTACCCCCTGCCAAACATCAGTGTTAGACTGAATTTTGACATTATTGCCAATTTTAACCGTATTGGCAATAAAAACATTATGCCCAATAGTACAATTCCGCCCTATCTGACATCCGGATAAAATTTGGCAATGATTCCAAATTTTTGTTCCTTGGCCGATTTGCGCTTCTGGACAAATGAAGGCCGTTTCGTGTACCCAATATTTATTTTCCATGGCTTATTATATCTTCAATTAGTTGTACGGCCTTTAATGCCTCTCTTGGTTTTACACCTTTTCCATCCATAAAATCTCTATAAACATATTTATGTAAATCCTCATAGGAAAGGTTATCTTGGGAGGAAAAATTATAGTCCGTTCCGTTGATTTTGAATACCCTTCTCTGGCTATTTTGAGGAGCGGCAGTGCTTACTTTGAACCTGCATATATAATTCTCGCCTTCTAACGTACCCATACCCGTTAAATTATCAATTTTAACCTCGGAAATCTTTTTTACAGGTCCAAACAAATGCAAGATCATATCAAAATAATGTACGCCCAGATTAAATAATACTCCGCCCGATCTTTGCGTTTGACCTTTCCATGAATTGTAATAAGCCTGATCTCTATAAACAGAAATGTCCATTTCTATCTCGTTTTTCTTCGATAGATCCAATTTATCCTTTAACTCTTTTATTAAATGATGGTGTCTTAATTGTAATACACAAAATATTTTTTCATATTTTACCAAATCTATGCAATTATCCGCGTTTATTGTCAGGGGCTTTTCGCAGATTACGAATTTATTATTTTCTAAAGCCATTTTGCATATCGGGTAATGCAAATCATTTGGAGTCAAAACAACAATACAATCCGCATCAGTTCTTTTTATCAATTCCTGCCAATAATTTTCTCCATTACTTAAATCAATAGCTTCCACAATCTCCCCATCAACACTCTTAATAGCATCGAGATGGCGCGGATATATAAATCCCTTCCCAATAATCGCGAATTTCATGTTTAGAAATGATAAACGTTCTTATATTTCCGACTTTTAATAGCATTTCTCGTATCAATAACAATATTGGTTTTTTTCGCTATAACATCATAGGCCATATTTGAATGGTCGGTTAATATCAAAACCAAATCATAATTTTTTAATATTGATTCAGAATAATCTATACTTTTTATTGTCTTACAGGCCTTCCGAAACATATCATAATAAAAAAATTCTTTAATATACATATCATAATAATCAACCCGCGCACCCTTTCTCTCTAAGTTCGGTATTATATCAAAGGCAGCCGATTCTCTTGGGTCACCAACATCCTTTTTATAGGCCACTCCTAAAATCAATATCTTACTGTCCTTCAAATGTTTACCATTTTTATTTAGGACAGAAGTAACGTTGGTTACTACATAATGGGGCATCTGCTCGTTTAACTCCCCCGCTAATTCAATGAACCTCGCCCAAAAATTGTATTCCCGAGCTTTCCATGACAGATAAAATGGGTCTATAGCAATACAATGCCCCCCAACTTTCGGGCTGGGATAAAAAGCCGTAAACCCGTAAGGCTTAGTCTTGGCGGCATCGATCACTTCCCAGATATCTATTCCCATTTTCCATGACAAAAGTCTTAATTCATTAATCATGGAAATATTTACTAATCGATATGTATTTTCTAAAATTTTTACCATCTCTGCTGTTTTTGTATCCGTAACAGGATGAACGTGTTTCAAAAACTGTTTATAAAATTCTTCGGTAATTTTAGTGCATTCTGGCGTAATACCACCAACAACTTTGGGCACATCCTCAAGGGACATTTTATTGCCGGGATCGATGCGCTCTGGCGCAAAAGCCAAATAAAAATCTTTCCCGGCTTTCAATCCCGATTCCTCAAGTAGAGGTAAAACCACCTCCTCGGTTGTCCCCGGATAAGTTGTACTTTCTAAAACGACCAACATGCCTCGATGTAAATATTGCTTAACTTCCTTGGCAGCGTTAATAATATAACTAACATCGGGAATTTTGTATTTATCAAGCGGAGTTGGCACACAAATAATTGCCACATCTACATCTTTGAGCGTAGAAAAATCACCTGTAGCTCTGAATTTCCCCGAACGAATAATCTCCCCGAGTTGTGAGTCTTTAATATCGACCACGTAAGACTTCCCAGCATTAAGCATGTCTACACGTTTTTTTTGGATATCGAGCCCAATTACTTCAATCCCCTTTTGTGCCATACCGACAATGTGCGGCAAACCAACATAGCCTACGCCTATTACCGCGACTTTATCTTTTTTATTTTTAATTTTTGCCAAAATATTCATATCTTATTCTTTAATAATGTTTCGCAAAAAAACGAATCTAAGTATCACATATGATATAGCATAACTGCACCCTCCTGCAAAGACTAAAAAGAAAATGTTATTAGATACTTTTAAGGACAAAGCTATCATGGGTTCGATACATAGTGACGAAACTATCGCACAAAAAATAGTTCGACAAATGAATGAATAAGAAAAATTAATTAATCCGACCCTGTGTGCCAAAAAAACCATTACAAACAAACCACTATTCAGAGCGATAACGCTAGCTATGGCAGGCCCCATAAACCCATATTTAGGCACCAAAAATAAATCCAAAATGACATTCAAAACGGCAATCACAATATAAGGATATAAAACCTTCTTTTCATTGTGTGAAGCTATCAGGACTTGGGAAAAGGGCTGTAAAAAATAAAAAACGATGGACGTAAAAAGTAAAAGTCGTAAAGCGGGAACAGCAAAATAATACTTGGCGCCGTAAGCCGCTCCCATCAAGTTAGGAGCTAAAGTCCATCCACCAAACAAAACACCGATTGCTAAAAAAATCATAATCTCTGCCTCGGCGTTCAAAATTTTTTTCAGCATCTCTTTTGACTCTTGGAAAAACCTATTTACGTGCGGAGTAAATACGCTAGCTATAAGCCCGGCAGGCATAATTGAAACAGCAATAATTTTTAACGCGGAATTATAATACCCCGCTTCTAAATATTTCCTATAAAAACCTAAAATTGTCGAATCGATATTATTATAAACAATAGCAAAAAATGATACAGCGGCTAAAGGTAGAGAAATCCGCAATATATCCAACATCTGCCCTTTATTAAAAGAGATACGCAATGGTTGTATCTGGGTGTTAAAAAACATTAAAAAAACTATATTAACTACGGCTATAGCTAATAAATAAGCAAAGGCTAAACCCAAAGTCGTCGGATGATACTTAATAACCAAGATACCGGCAATAACCGTTATGGCAGAAATGCACGTATCGCCCCATCCCAAATATTCCATGCGATTCTTGGCCATAAAATAATAGTAAAAAAAACTCAAAAAAGCATACAGGCTGGTATAGATGGCGAATATCCAAATAGCTCTCAATAAAAACCAATCTGCGCCGAGTAAAAACGAACATCCGAAAGTTACTAATATGGAAAAAATAGCCAACAGGGATTTAATTGTAAAAAAATTGTCGACCCTTTTTTGATCGGCTTTTCCTTGCGATATTTCCCTCATTAAAATCTGTGAAGTCCCAAAGTCTGCAAGGATAACAAACATCGAGGCAAAAGATGAAGCAATATTAAATCTGCCATACTCTTCAACAGAAAAATACCTCGCTACCCAAATAACAAAAAACGACTTAATGGCGATAGCTGCAAATTGGGAAATAGAATACCAAAAAGTATTTTTAATAATAGTTTGCTTGGTACTATTATTATCAAATAAAAAACTTTTGACTTTTTGAATCATACCTTTTTAGTCCCTAAAAACCATTTAGAAGTATCGGAAAGTCCCTCCCACAAGGTATATTTTGGACGCCAAAAAAGGAACTGAGCGGCCTTAGAATAATCTAAAGCACTGCGAGCTTGATCTCCGGAGCGTGCCGGCAGATATTGCCTAATCGCTTTTCCGCCAACCAAATTATTCACAATTTCGAAAAGCCCATTGATGCTGCTTTCCTTACCAGTAGAAATATTAAAAATTCCAGTTTGATTGCCTTGGATAGCGGATAAATTAGCGCTCACCACATCATCAACATAAATAAAATCCCGGGTCTGATCCCCATTACCGTAAATACAAAGCTTTTCCTTATTTTTAACTTTTTTGAAAAATATACTCACTACCCCTCCTTCACCATTACTGCCCTGCCTTGGACCATAAACATTAGAGTAGCGCAAAGCCACATAACCCACACCAAATTGCTTATGATAAATATCTAAAAGATTTTCCGCCGTAAGCTTTGCTACCCCGTACGGAGAAACGGGTTGTAAAGGCGAATTTTCTTTAGCGGGGATACAGCCATTATCGCCATAAACCGCCGCACTAGAAGAAAATACTATTTTTTTTATTCCGTATTCTTTACAGTTTTTACAAATATTAATAAATCCCAAAATATTCGTCTTGGCATCAGCTATTGGGTCTAAAATTGATTTTTGTAAGTCTACTTGAGCAGCCAAATGAAAAACGATCTCCGGTTTTTCACGATGAAATACCTCGCCAACCTTCCTGTTGGTAATATCCAGCTTATAAAATTTAGCTCGAGGGTTAAGATTTTTTCTATTACCAGTAGAAAGATTATCAATAACCGCGACTTTATAACCATCAAAAATCAGGCGATCCACCAAATGGCTACCTATAAAACCGGCTCCGCCGGTTACCAAAACCCGAGTTTTTGCTGGCTTTTGGCCTGATTTCATACTTTCAATATTATACATCAAATCTTAAATTCGTCAATATTTCTACCCTCTCTCCAACAAAACTATTACTGATTATCTAGTCTTCAGGCTCAATAATAATCGTAATATTTCAAGTAGAAGTTTTAACCTCTCAGTGGTTGCAGCAATATTAGTACTATTGTTGGGCTTTTCGTTTTGACTAGCTTTATTTTCCGTTTGACTGCTGTTTGCCGGGACCGACTTAGTAAAATAAACCGACCAATTAAATTCATATTCACCAACTGCCTTGTTTTGCATATTCTGAGCCGAGGGAATAAACACTAACCAATTATTATCCCTAACAAAGCTCTCAAATGATAAATACCCCTTATTCTTATTCGCTAAGTCGATATATCCAATCTTATTTTTACCATCTTTTGACTGTAAAATGTAAGGAACCACGAACTTGTCAGAAGAATTTCCGGAAAATTCAATCCTTAAATTGCCAATCCCTCCCACGATTTTATACCATTTAGCCGACCAATTAGGCATTGTATCGGAAAAATAAAATTTACTCTCCCCTTTAGTGGGCAAAAAATTAACCATAGGAACTACCCTCATTTTCTTCAAAATAGCATTCTTGTAACAAAAACTACTACTCAAAGAGCAATCATTGAGGAAATTTGCTATAGTCCAATTATTAAACACCTCTTGGAAATTTTCTTTGGCCCCTACCGTGCGTAAGGCGTCATTAAAACCACTTATCCCAGTATAAGGTGAACGATAAAGCGCCTTAAGTAAGCCCGGACCATATTGATCAACGGCGTAATGGATAAAAATAGAACCAGCAGCATAGCCAGCTGCATCATTCTGCCAATCCACTATCGATTTGCCAGAATCCTCTGTAAATTTTCTTACTCTTTTTTCTAGGTAAGTATTATCAGTGGGAACTTCGTTATAACCCAAAAGAGTCGGAGTATATTCCGCCAATAATTCCTGGACCCATACCTCTTCCCCATTGCCATTAATCCGAGTTTTCCGATTAAAAATCGCCAAATGGGTAAATTCGTGAGCTAAATAACTCTTAATATTAGGAGAAAGTAAATATTCTGCATTTAAGAAAACCACCTCCTTCTGATTGGAATTAGGCACTTGTAATCTATCGTACTGGTCCTTTTCCCGAAAATATCCAGCCGTATTATTGCTCATTTCGTGAAAAACGAAATAAACTTTAGGATCCTTATCTATGCCGGGATTCCATTCGCTACCGTAAAATTCAGTAATCTTTGGGTAAATATGCGCATCATATTCTTGGGCTAAATCAGAGAGTGCAGAATGAATTCTCGTCCTTTCGATATCATTGAGTTTTGACCAAAAATTACTATCGATATAAAAATATGCACGCCCAGAAACCCGGGAAAGATTCGTGCTTATCGTCGAACGCTTAAAAGCATCATAACCGGGATCGATATTAAATTTAAGCGAACTGGCAAAAACTCGACCAGAGAGGGTCAAAAAAATCACCGACACAATCAAAAATTTAACAAATCGCCTATTTGCCATTAAGCAATATTACCATGGGAAAAATAAAAATCAAACGAAAAAGCCCCTTAATAGGGGCTATTCCCAATAAGCTTCAAGCATTTAAGACATGTGGTCAACCTTTTCTCGAATAAGAGAACTCTTTTCCAGAAACTTTTGCCAAGTTTCCCTCTTAAATAAAAGCAATAAATATTGTTCGGGCCGAAAATCCCCCTTGAACTCATTAGCAATTAATAAAAGCACGGCCACGCCTGCCATACCAAAAAGACCCACTACAGCAAAAACTGAAACAAAACTTCCGGTTTTTTCCAAGATCCATCCCCCTAGAACTGCACTTAAGGCCGTAACCAAGGCGACCGATGAGCTAGAAATCCCAAACTCCGTTGATTCGAGTTTGGGATCGAGGTGACGTTGAAAAATAGCCGACCAACCGGCCAAAGACATAGCCATACCCAAGCCATGGAAAAATTGCAGCAAATATAAATGCCAAATCCTGTTGGCAAAAATAAAACCAAAGGCGACTAAAGCAGCTAATAATAATCCAAAGGTCAAGAAAAAATAATCATCCTTTTCCCCTTCCTTATTATCTAAAAATAAACCAAAGGGCACGCGCAAAACTGAAAAGGTCAACCAGTAAATGGCGGTTGACCACCCCACAGAAACCGCATCGCCATTTTGGATATTTTTAATGATAAAAAGAGCCATCAATGGCTGAACTAGACCCCAACCGATATAAAAAAATATATCAGAAAGTAAAAGGGTTTTGATAATTGGATTAATTTTAATTTGAGTCGCCATATTTTAATTGATAATTGACTAATTATAAAACAAAAAAGCGGGTTATTAAACCCGCTACTTGTTTATTCGTAACGCAAAGCTTCTATTGGACTCAAATCGGCCGCCTTCTTGGCCGGATAGAGACCAAAAACTAAACCAATTCCAGCCGAAACCGCAAAACCAAGTAGGGCGGCCTGCCAAGGAAACGAAAACGGCCAATTTAATCCGGCAACTTTAGTGATAATAGTGGCTGCCGCAAATGATAAAAGGGTTCCTAAAGTTATACCAACTATTCCCCCGCTCGAAGTCAAGAGCATAGACTCAATCAAGAATTGCATCAAAATTTCATTAGAGGTCGCTCCTAAAGCTTTGCGCAAACCAATTTCACGCGTGCGTTCAGTTACAGAAACAAGAACAATGTTCATAATGCCCACCCCACCCACCAATAAAGAAATAGCGGCTACGGCGGCTAAAAAAATAGTTAAAGTTCCCAAAACCGTACCCGCAGCCTTGGCGATATCGGCTGAAGTATTAACGTGGAAGTCATCCTTATCCGGATCGGTAATATTGTGTGAATCACGAATAGTATCACGGACATCCCGAACCGTAGCATCAATATTTTTTTCATTATCCACTTCCACCACCAAGCGCTGAAAGTATTTGATCCCCATCAAGTCACGTTGCAAAACATTGTAGGGAATAATAATAGCATCGTCGAAATTGGCCATGGAGCCTTGGCCTTTTTCCTTCATAACCCCAGCTACCCTAAAAGATCTATCCTTAACCCTGATTTTCTCCCCAACCGCGTTATTGTCAGGGAATAGTTTCTCAGCCACACGCTTGCCAATGACCGCAGAATTATTTAGCGAGCTAACATCACTAGCTGTAATAAAATCACCCGATTGCATTTCGATTTGATATAAATCCTTCATCAGCTCTGTCACTCCATAGATCGTATAACGATAACTGTCTGAGCCTCGAGTAACTACCTCGCTAGAAAAAACAATGGGCATGGCAGACTTCAAATGTGGCACATTACTCTTCTTTTGAATTTGTTCCAAATCCTTATTTTTTAAGGCATCGGAATACAAAGCATCCATGGGCATACCGGCGCCCGAAACTTCCTTCCCTGGCAAAACAAAAACTAAATTTGATCCCAAAGAACTGATTTGTCCTAAAATCAAATTCTGTGCACCTGCACCCAAAGACATCACCATCATAATAGCCGTGATTCCGATTACGATACCTAAAATCGTCAAAAAAGACCTTGTTCTATTTGTTTTAAGCCCAATCAAAGCTGTCCGGAAAGAATAAAGTGACTTCATATTATTTTAGGTGACCATTAATGTTTATTGCTCTTTCTTTGACCTGTTCGTCTTTTTCGACTTTTCCGTCTCTGATATGGATGATTCTTTGAGCAAATTGAGCAGTGCTATGTTCATGGGTAATTAAAATAATCGTCTTTTTTTCCTTCTCGTTCAAGTGCAACAAGGTATCCATAACAATAATACCGGATTTGGAATCAAGATTCCCAGTAGGCTCATCGGCAAAAATAACATCAGGATTATTTATCAGGGCCCGGGCAATAGCCGCGCGCTGCTTCTCGCCTCCAGAAAGCTGGCTGGGCTGGTGGTTGATACGATGCTCCAAACCGACTTTTTTAACAGCCCAAAGGGCCAATTTATCCCAATCCCTTTCATTAATTTTAGAATAAAGCAATGGCAATTTGACATTCTCCAAAACGCTGGTGCGCGCCAAAAGATTAAAGGCTTGAAATACAAATCCCATTTTCTGATTGCGGATAGAAGCTAATTCGTCCTGGCTATAGTCTTGACTATCCCGCCCATCAAAAAAGTATTTGCCTTCAGTTTGGCGGTCTAGCATTCCCAAAATATGCAACAAAGTTGATTTGCCAGAACCTGAAGGACCCATAATAGAAACGAATTCACCTCTTTCAATCTTAAAATCAACGCCATCCAAAGCAATAGTCGGTTCCCCTTCGTTGGAACAATATTCCATCCGTAAATTTTTTACCTCGATTAAAGCCATAGTCGTTATTGGGAAACGATTATATCGCCTTCATTTAATCCTGACACAATTTCGATATTACCATTAATATCCTTGATTCCAGTTTTAACCTCTACGAGATTGGTTTTGCCACTTTGTAAAACCTTTGCCTGAATTTTTTCTCCTTTTATAAGGCTCCTATTGGGAATATAAAGGACGCTTTCTTTGACAGCCGTCACAATGTCGATATTAGCCGTCATACCAGACTTAATTTCATTATTCGGCTCATTAAGCGCGAAGGTTGTTTTGTAAGAAGAAACACCATCAATTACTGTTTCGGCCGGATCTATCAAGGCAACAGTAGCTTCAAATTTTCTATTTGTGCCCAGAGCATCAAAGGTAAGAATGCAGCGACTACCAATAGCAATCTTAGCAATATCATTTTCACTGATATTAGCTTCAATCTGATAAGGATCGTTGGACATTATAGAGATATAACTTTTGCCCGCATTAACATTCTCACCCATCTCAGTATCAATAGCAGAAATAATCCCGTTTATCGGAGCAAATAAATAAGTTTTAGAAAGCTGAGCATCAATTAAATCTAAACTGGCCTGAGCCTGATCTATTAAAGCTTGCTGATATCCTATTTGGTCTTGAGTAGCGGGGGCCTTCTTATAAGCTAATTGACTTTGTGCGATATCAAGAGTTTTCTTATAAGCATCGATGGAATTATGCAAAGAGATAACCGTAGTTAATTGAGTGTTGAGACTCGTAATAGCACCAGAAACTAATGGGCGTGCCACATCCAAGGCCGTACCTTCAGCTGTGCTTAGCTGACAGTCAACAGTCAAAGTTTCGCTCATAACATTTAGAAATCCGATTAACTTTTTTAGCCGGACTTCAGAATTGGCAATAGCGCTATCGAGCTGCTCGTGGGTATTCTTGTCCATAGCTATAGAATTAATTTCCTTTTCCCAATCATTAAGGTCAGTGTCCAAGCTTTTGCGATTTTTATCGGTTTGCCGGCCGGCGTTAGAATTGCAATAAGTATAATTGAGCTGATAATCCACATTAGCCGAATAATTAAAAGTCCGGAAAAGCGGAGCGATTGTCTGGTTAAGAGCGATATCAGAAGCAACAAAAGCAGCTTTTAGGGTAGAAGGTGCACTCAAATAAGTATTATCCAAATCAGAGTTGGCTTTTTGATATTGACTTTGGGTAATCTGCACATCTTCAATTCTGGCGCCACGCTTCAGCTCGTCTAGACGCACTAGCTGAGCATCTAAAGCGGCTTTGGCCTGCTTTTTTTGAGCCAAGAGCTCAGAATTTTCCAGGGTTATCAACAGCTGACCGACTCTTACTTCTTGGCCGGTTTTTACGCTTATACCCTGCACCCGACCTCCGCGATCAAAAGCCATAGCAATACTTTTAGCCGGTTTAACTTTGCCGGTTACTGAGACAACCTGTTCTAAGTTTCCCCGCTCAACTTTTACGGTCTGCATCTGAGAAAGTTTTTTGCTATTAGAAACAATATTATTAGCCGCAGCCACTACCACTAATAAAGCAACTACGCCAATAATTATCTGTTTTTTTGAAAATTTGAAATTCATATTGTTTTATTTCTTTTTCATTCTTTTTACCATCTTTTCAATATCTTTAGTATGATTGATCATGGCTTTAGCTAAACCCTGAAACTTGCTCGCCGGCATGGCTATTATCGCCTTGCCTTGGCAGAAAAAAATTAAATCTTCCTTGGTCTTAAGATTGAGCAATTCCCTTATCCTTTTAGGGATTACTACTTGCCCGCGCTCCCCCATTGGGCTTACTCCAAAGGCATGTCCAAAATGTCCATTCATACTTTTCATATTTGATAAGTATAATCCGTCTAAGAACGCTGTCAACCATATTTTATACACAAACAAAACCCCCGCCAAATGGCGGGGGTTTTAGAGTAATAACCCTTTTAATTAAGGTAATTACGGAGCAACAAGGTTGACCTGGCTGGTCTTCCAAGTGGTGGCGATATCCGGCCAAGTCATAGTCTTGGCGAAGGCGCCATTGGTGGTATCCCAGACAATGCTGTTCACGCGGCCATAATAGAAACCAGTGGCAGCGGGATAAGAATTGAAGGTGACAACACAAGTCTTGGTAGTTCCCTCTCTAATGATGTATTGATCATTATAGTTGTTGTAGTCAGCCTGGCAGCCAAAGCTGTAGGTTGAGCCAGCTCCAGAAGTGCCTCCATCAGCCTTAACAGTAGTAGCATTCACACCTTTAGTGGTGGTCGCAATGGTGTTGATATAAATATCTCCACCCACGGCAGTCACAGTGAAGGTGAGGGTGCCTTGGCCGTAAGAAGAGCTGGTGCCAGAGGTCAACGGGCTAGCGGTTAAGCCAGTGGCGCTGACATAAGCCAACTGCGGGAACTTGGTGTAGAAGTAGGTGG
>CAZQSQ010000025.1:7010-13165 GCA_964596325.1 uncultured Candidatus Saccharibacteria bacterium | reverse complement strand
AACGAGTTTAATTACGAACACAGCGAAAATTTGGGCAATGCTTTTGAATATCTGCTTTCAATTCTCGGAAGCCAAGGCGACGCGGGACAATTCCGCACACCTCGCCACATCATTGATTTTATTGTTGAAGTCGTTGATCCGAAAAAGAACGAAACAATACTTGATCCCGCTTGCGGAACGGCTGGATTTTTGATTTCCGCCTATAAACATATTTTGAAACAGAACAAGGAAAAATCTCTCACGCCCGATGAAAAACTGAAATTAATGAATAATCTTGCAGGCTACGATATTTCGCCCGATATGGTGAAATTGGCGCTTGTGAATATGTATCTGCACGGATTCCCAGAGCCAAAAATCCACGAATACGATTCACTCACGAGCGAAAAGCGTTGGGACGAAACTTTTGATGTTATTCTCGCCAACCCGCCGTTTATGACACCGAAAGGTGGAATTTCTCCTCACAAAAGATTTACTATCCAATCAAAAAAAGCAGAAGCTCTCTTCGTCGATTACATAATTGAGCATTTGAATATAAAAGGCAAAGCGGGCGTTGTTGTTCCTGACGGAATTGTAGCCAACCCTTCAAATATGTATGTAAAACTTCGCGAGCTTGCAGTTGAAAACGGATTATATGCTGTCGTTTCTTTGCACAATACAGTTTTTAAACCCTATGCAGGTGCAAAAACCAGCGTGTTGTTTTTTGATAAGGAACTTGCAAAGAAATCAAAGGAGATTTTATTTGCGAAAATAAATAACGACGGATATGAAAAAGGCGAACAACGAAGAAAGATTGATTTGGACGATTTGCCAAAGGCAAAAAAACTTATTTTTGATTTCAAGGGTAGTAAGAAGATTGAAAATGAAATTGAATTTATCGTTATTCCAAAAAATGAACTCGGCAAGAAATGCAGTTTATTTGTAAATAAATACTTGATTTCAAGCCGAGAGAACGGAAATGAATCTGTAGAAGTTTCTGCACTTTTTGATATTCAAAAAGGTACTTTGCAAAGCACAAAGAAAACAGAGGGTGAATTTGATTTTATAACGGCTGCTGAAGAATGGAGTAAGCACAATTCATATACGCACGACTGTGAAGCCCTGATTTTTGCTTTTGGTGCAGGTGGCTCGCTCGGTAGAACTCACTATGTAAATGGTAAATTTACTGCAAGTGATTTGTGTTTTATATTAACGCCTAAAAAGGACGGGAAGTATCCCGTGAACCCTTCTTTTTATCACGCCTATTTTAATGCAATCAGAGAGCAAATTGTTGCGGATTTAGCGAAAGGTGTTTCAAAATTGGCGATAAATAAAACTGAATTTTCAAACTATTTGATTGATTATGTTTCTATTGAGAAACAGAATGATTTTGGAAATAAAATTGTTGCTGAACAAAAGAAAATTGCAGAAATGAAAGCCAAGATTGAGGAGGCGGAAGAGAGTATTAAAGAAACTATTTTTGAAATTCTATAACATATGGACGAGAAACAGAAAAAACCAAATATCGGCTCTGAATGGAGAAAATGGGACTTGCATGTGCATAGCCCAGCCTCTGATGGCTTTTCTGGTACTTTCGATCAGTTTGAAACTCAACTCAAAAATGCTGATTGTGATGTTGTTGGGATAAATGATTATTTTTCAGTAGCAGGCTACAAACAAGTCAAGGAAAAAATCGACAAAGGCGATTTAGATATTGGTGATAAAAAAATCTTGCCAGTTGTCGAATTTCGAATGACCGAAAGCGTGCAAAACAAAAACACCACAACAAACGGCGCAACACATTTCAATTTCCATATTATTTTTGATGACCAAATAAAAATTGCTGATATTGAAAATTTAATTAAGGGCTTGAAAAGTAATGGAACAAAAATCAGTGGTGATTATGACGACAAAGCCAAACTGAAAGACAAGAAAATCTCCCTCGATTCTTTGCTAACTGAATTAAACCAAGACGAAAAATTTAAGGATAAGTTTTTGTTGTGGCTTCCGTATGATGAATATGGCGGCATTGATGAAATTGATCCGAATTCAGATGAATGGATAAAGAGTAATTACATAAGAATTGCTGATGTTTTAGGTTCTTCGCGACAAAAACAAATTGATTTCTTCCTTTGGAAATCGGACTTAAAAACTGACGGAACTGTAAAATTTACTCAAGATCAATTTCGCGGTTGGTTCTTGCGAAAAAAAGCTTGCATAAAAGGAAGCGACTCGCACTCTCAAGATTATCCAATCGGAAAACTAAAAGATAAAGATTCAAAGCCGATTGAAAAATATTGTTGGATTAAAGCCGAGCCGACATTTGAAGGATTGAAACAAATTGTTTATGAGCCAGAAACAAGAATTTTTATTGGTGAGGAAAAACCCAAAAAACCGATAAATACGATTGACACAATTACTCTAAAAATTCCTGCCGCTGCAAAAGTTGGTGAAGATAAGTTTTGTTTTGCTGGGAATAACGGCTCACATAACTTAAGCCCATATTTTAATTGCTTCATCGGTGGTAGAGGATCTGGGAAAAGTACTATTTTGAATTTTCTTGGTTTGCACTCAAACAATCCTGATTCTTCAAAGTTATTTTGGTTTGGCGACAACAAAGATAAAAAGGGGCTGGCTCCGTCAGGATTTGATCCAAATGACGGTGGAATTTTTTCTTTTGGCGGAACTGAAATTTTTGAATTTTTAGCTCAAAGCGAAATAGAAACTTTTGCGCGGGACAAATCTAAATTTACGCAAGCAATTTATGACAGAGCTAATTCACACGCAGGCAATATTTTAGAAGAATACGAGGAAGAAATTGAATCCCTTAAGGGTAAGCTCGGCCAAATTATTCAAGCCGTTTCTGATTTAAAAACCCTTGAAGATCAAAAAAATGCGAAAGAAAAAGAAAAAAGAACGCTTGAAAGTAGCGTTAAAGTGTTATCGAGCAAAGAATATAACGAGGTTATTACTGGAATTACAGACAAATCAAAAGAGTTGCAGAAGTTAGAAGATTGGAAAGAAAATATTTCTGATCTTAAAAATTCACTGTCTGATCTAATTCCAGAATCTGAATCTGAAGAATCAAAAGAAGAAGTTGAAAAAACTGAATACGAAAAAGCCTACGACCTTGCAATAACCAAGATTGCTGAAGCGGTTGAATTGTTGAAAGAAGAAAAATTTACAGAGGAAGCAAAGAAAGAATCGGAGATTAAAAAAGCGCTGACAGAATTGGAAGCTAAAGCCAAGACGCTAATTGAGAAAGCTGGTTATACCCCCGAAAGCGTTGAACAGATCAAGTCCGCCCCACAAAAAATAACGAACCTGGAAAGCGAAATTAAGAGCCTAACTGCTCAAATTGAGGCAAAAACAAAAGTAATTGCAACGCTTGAAAGCGTTGTTGCTGGATTAAATACAAATAGGCAAAACTACGAAACAAAAATTACTGAAATATTGAAACCCTTACAAGATTTATTAAAGAAACAGTTTGAAGACAACCAAGGAAAAGACATCAAGCAAATTTCATTGGAATATTCTTTCAATGACAAAGGTGCTTGGGTTGCTTTGGCAGAAGAATTTTATAATCATTTTTTCATAAAGTACCACGATACGGAACGAGGTAAAGAAGTATGTGAATTTATAACGGGAAATGAGCAAACTTTTTCCAAAAACTCATTCGACGATGTTAGGAAAATTATTCAGCAATCCCAGAAAAGCGATAAAAAATACACCAAGTTTCTCGATGAGGTTTTTAAGGAAGAGAAAAATTTTCAAATCTTTCAGGCAATTAGGGATAAACATCTGTACGATGTGAAGCTGAACAAGATAATCCAAGTCAAATATGACAATCGAGATGTTGAGCAAGCGTCTTTTGGACAAAGATGCACGGCGGTAGTTGTGATTTTGCTTTTGTTTGGGAATTATCCGTTAATTATTGATGAGCCAGAGGCTCATCTTGATAGCTCGTTGATTGCGAATTATCTTGTTCCTTTGTTGAAAGAGAAAAAATCAGATCGCCAAATCATTTTTGCCACCCATAACGCAAATTTTGTAATTAACGGAGATGCAGAGAAAATTTTCATTTTGAAAAATGAATCGGGACAAACGGAAGTTATTGAAACGACAATTGAGAATACAAAGAATAGAGAAGAATTATTGAAACTTGAAGGCGGAAAAGAGGCATTTGAAAAAAGAGGAGAAAAGCTTAATATTAATTAGTCCCGCCGTCCTACCGAAAAGTTTTGAGCTGAAGCCCAAGCAAGCGGGCAAAAAGGAAGGGTTTATATTAAATTGAATAATCCACCGCATTTTTACCCTTAACTGACTTTGGTTTAGGTGTCTCAAACCACTCTGGATGAACCTTGAATATAGCCCGTAATTCCTGTATACTTTTATCAATATCCTTGAATTTTAGCCATTTTTTCGGTTCAAACTTCGGGACATCGTCCCCGCTCCAAAGGAAAATCGCACGTCTGGTGCGATTTTTTCTTTGGCGGACTAGGTAGAAGGGATTCGAAGTTTATACTGGCCGAGCTAGCAAGCGAGGGCAGCAAATCCCTCCCCTACATTAAGATGAAGACGCCGAGCCGGGCCTTGAAGCAAAGCCAGCAGGCTTTGACTGAAAGGCGAATCCCAATGCCGAAGATACTGGCCGAGCTAGCAAGCGAGGGCAGTAAATCCCTCCCCACATTAATTCGACTGAAAGGCGAATCCTTCCCCCATATTAATTTGATTTGAAGGTAAATCCCCTCATTGGACAAAACGCTAATTTTATGGTATACTTAATTATATGAATCAGAACGAACAAACTGACAATCACGGATTTTCTAACCTCGGAATTTCCCCATACATACTGCAAATCTTACAGCAATTAAACTACACTATCCCCACTCCTATCCAACGCCAAGCCATACCCGTTGCCTTAGAGGGAAAAGATTTAGTGGGCATTGCCCAAACAGGAACCGGAAAAACCCTGGCTTTTGGCATACCCTTGATCCAGCGTTTAATGCAAAATAAAGGCGTAGGCTTGATTGTCCTGCCCACCAGAGAATTGGCTTTGCAAGTGGAAGAATCTCTAAAAAGAATAACCGACAAACAAAATTTGCGTTTGGCAGTTTTGATTGGCGGCGTTTCCATGCGCCCGCAAATTAATGCCTTAAATCGCAATCCGCACATAATCATCGCCACCCCGGGAAGATTAAATGACCATTTGCAGCAAGGCACGGCCCGCATGAAAAATGTCAAAATCGTAGTTTTAGACGAGGCTGACAGGATGCTTGATATGGGGTTTGCTCCGCAAATAAAAATGATATTCCAATACGTGCCGCGGGAAAGGCAAACCATGCTATTCTCCGCCACCCTTGCCCCAGAAATAATGAAAATGGCCAACGGCCTTCTTAAGCTCCCGATCCGCGTCGAAGTGGCGCCGGCCGGAACTGTGGCGGATTTTTTAACCCAAGAAATATTTATTGTCAAAAAGGAAGAAAAAGTGCGCGTCGCGGAAAAAATCTTGGAGCAATACAAAGGCCCCACCTTGATTTTTACAAGGACAAAATTCGGCGCCAAAAAGCTCACCCGAGCAATCCAGAATATGGGGCACAAGGCTGCGGAAATTCATTCCAACCGCTCTCTTTCCCAGCGCAAAGAAGCCCTCGAGGGATTCAAGGCCGGCAGGCATCGCATTTTAGTTGCCACTGATATCGCCTCCCGCGGCATTGATGTCACGGGTATCGAATTGGTATTAAATTACGATCTCCCTAGCAACACCGAGGATTACGTGCACCGCATTGGCCGAACCGCTCGGGCGGGCGTCAAAGGGCACGCCATATCTTTAGTTGGCCCGGAACAAAAAAATGATCTCCGCGCCATCGAAAGACTGATCAGAAAACCTCTACCGGTTTCCCCCACCCCGCAGCTTTCGCCCTTAAAGCCAATAGTTCCCATTCAGCCACCTACCCCGCCACAAGCAAAACAGCCATTTCACCACAGGCCGAATAACTTCAACAGGAGGCATAATTCTTTTAATCGCAGACAAAAACCCAGGCAGAATAGTTTTCCAGCTTGACAAGCTAGCGCGGCTGCGCAATAAAAAACAGATCTTTAATAAGGAGGATAATTTGAAAATGAATAATTTTTGGCGATCAATACTTGATGGTCTTGCTTCAATCGGTGAGGGCTTT
>CAZQSQ010000025.1:0-6910 GCA_964596325.1 uncultured Candidatus Saccharibacteria bacterium | reverse complement strand
GAATAATTTTTGGCGATCAATACTTGATGGTCTTGCTTCAATCGGTGAGGGCTTTTCCCTAATATTTAGTTTTGGCGCAAGCCAAGAAGTCCCTCACAGCTACCGGGAAATTTTAATGAAAACTGATAGCCAAGCCATACGCGAAGATTGGGAAAAAATTGGCGATGCCTTTAGAACGGTAATCGCAAACCAAAAAGCAAAAAGCGGATAAACAATCCGCTTTTTTACATTTTTTAAGTTCAAATAACTAAAAGGCGCAAAATTAAGATTTAGGGCTTGGTTATTTGGATTTCCCAGAGGGTATTTCTATCGTAAAGGTGCTGCCCAAGCCTTGCCCGCGGGACTCACCCAAAATCTTCCCTTTATGCATCTCGATAAATTTTTTGGCAATATAAAGGCCGATGCCTGAGCCTTTAGTCTGCGACTTGGGGCCAGATTCGCCTCGAGTAAATTTTTCAAATATATTGAGCACTTCTTCATGGGTCATGCCCTCCCCTGTATCGGCCACGGTTATTACCTGTTTGTTGGCCCGCTTTTCCAGCTTGGCTATTACGCTGCCCTTGTTTGTATATTTCACCGCGTTATCCAAAATATTAAAAACCACCTGCTCAATTTTTAACCTATCAGCCATAATCGGCGGCATCCCCTCGCTGGGTTGCTCAAAAACCAATTCTAACCCCTTTTCCTTGGCGCGTTGCTCTAATTGCCCCACAATCTCCCCGATCATTTTCGCCAAATCCAACTCTTCGAATTTCATCTCCATGGTCCCGCTTTCCACACGCGTCACATCCAAAAGTTCATTGGTAAATTCAATCAAATTTTCATTGGAATCCTGCACGATATGCAAAGGCCGTTGCATTTGTTCTGGCACTGCCCCGCCCTCGCCAGAAATCACCGAAGCGATATAGCTCTTAATTACGGTCAGAGGCGTGCGCAAATGATACGAGGCCAAAGCCACAAAATCGCTCTTCTCTTGGTCGATTTTTTTTAGTTGCTCATTGGTGGCGCGTAATTCCTTGGTGCGCAGCCTTACCTGCTCTTCCAATTTTTTAGCCGCCACCTGAGCCATGGAATAATTGCGCGCATTCTCAAAAGCCACGGCCGCATGCAGGGAAAGATCGCGCAGAGTTTCGACATCCTGTTCGGAAAAATGCGCCCCGGAAATCTTGTCCCCTAAAACCAAAAGCCCCGTGAGCCGATCTTCCATATACATGGGCACGATCAAACTCACACCGATTTTTTCTAATAATATTTTGGCCCCGATAATCTTTTCCTGCTCGCTTGGGCTGTAACGCAAGGCGTTAGCCAACATTGAAAGCTCCTCGCGGGAAAAAGGCAATAAAGTCTTTTTGGCATAGGAGATGATGAAATCGCTTTTTACCACTGCCCCAATTTTGGGATAATCAAAACCCCGGGCCGAAACAACTTCAAAATTGCTCCCACTGACCAAAACCAAAGAGGCTTTTTCCAATTTCATGGTTTCCATAATCGTATCCATGAAAAGCTCGGAGAGCTTGGCTAAATCCAAAACCTTGGAAAGTTTGGAAGCCAGATCAGAAAACACCTTTTGATATTCGTAGATAGTGTAATAAAAAAACTTAGAAGCTAAATATTCATAGAAAGCAAATGTGGCCGGATAGGCCATAATGCCTACCACCATGATAATGGGCCAAACAAATTGCAAAGGTACGATATTGCCCACCAGACCATTGGCGCCATAAAGAATAAAGGCAACAGCCACAACCGTAATAATAGAGGCTAAATAAATCAAACCTCGCCCGACGACAAAACTGATATCCATAAAGCGATAGCGGGCCGCGGCATAAAAAATAGAGAGTGGGTAAGCGACTAAAAAGAAAAATCCAATGGGTATAAAATTTATCCTGTACCATGGCAGAATAATCGATAGACCGGCAACCAAAGAAATTCCCGTTCCCATTGCATAATATTTAAGTTGCTCGCGTTCGGCGCCTTTTGAAACCATCTGCCTTCGAACCATCAAGTAAAGATCAAATAATATAGTGATGCAAAACCAAATTATTAATAATGAAAACTGCTGGCTCGCAATCGGCCAGTAATCAAAAGATAATCCTTCAATATACTGTATTCTATAAAATCCAATAAAGAATGATTTACCAAAATAAATAAGGTAGGAAAAAAATGCCGAAATTACAAATGAGAAGAAGAAAAATACCTTATATTTTAATTCGTTCCTTTTAGCCAAAAATAGCACGACATAAGTAAAGATTGGCGGCATAATACATACCCCCAACATAAGCAACCGAAGAAAAACTAGAGAGGAGTCAAAACTAGTAGAGTATTGCCATAAGCCAAACCCTAATGTCCATATAAAGAATGGCAGGTTCATTATGCCCAAAACCCCATAATTAGGATTTTTTTCTCGCCAAAAAAATGAAGTTAACAAGAAAACTCCCGTAGCGAAAGCAGTCACGAATGAACCAAAAGCAAAAATATTTATCATATTCCGCTGTTTTATTATAGCATACTTATTAAAAACAAAGCTCCGTATTTCTACGGAGCACAAAGATTGGCAAACCAATCTTATTTTTTTCTCAAAACAACAAGGAGTCCCTGGTCAACAAATGTTGACTGCATGTATTCAACCTTGAATCCATGCTGCTCAGCTTTTCTGGGAGCACTTTTCTCATTTAGATAAGTGCAAAATCCAAATCTTCCAAGCTTCATCAGCATCAGCACGTGCGGCAAGATATGTATTGCTGCCCATAAACCCCACATCCCATCTGGACCGAATGAAAACATACTTTTGAATGAATACTTATAATCGATCCAGAAGTTTACTTTTTCCCTCGGGGTTGTAAAAACGAATGTCCCGTCATCGGACATGAGCTCATGAATATCAGACAAAATCATGTCTAGAATTTGCTCGGGAAAATACGTAATTACCATATTAGCAACAACCCAACTGAAAGATTTCTTTTTGAAATCCTCATTATCTGATGGAATGCCAAGCATTAGATCATGTGGTTTGAATCTGAATTTTCCATCAAGCTCCCTAAGCACGCGGGCTGGTAAATCGGTGGAAACATCTATTCCTAAAATCTTACCAATCCTTGGCTGTTTGCTAATTATCCTACAACTCATCACGGCGCATCCACATCCAACATCAAGAATATTATCCCCTTCGCGAGGATTAATTTGCGCCATCGCATCGTTAATCATCCACTTGTAGGGATCTACCCATTGAAGGTATTTTGCCCATGGAGCGTAGTGATCCCAAAACCATTCGAAGAATTTTTGATCAAAATCTTTCTTCTTCCCAAAGAGCAATAGCCATATCAGTTTAAGCATTTATCCTCCTTAGCTGCCTTTATATTAAGTTGTAAAACCACAAGAAATTAACTTTCGATTTTTCTTGTTTCTATACTATGTATTATAGCACATTTTTATCTAAAAATCAATATACGAAGTAGCAATAAAAACAAGCCATTTTGGACACTATTTTTTATTGCTACCCCCTGAGTTATACGGGAAAACAATAAACAAAAGTCCGATTTCTCGGGCATAATTCATTAAAATTTGATATTGGAAATTTGAGCTTACGAAATTGGCAAATAAATTTCGTATGTTGTTCCCTGCCCCAATCCTTCCGACTCAACTTTAATTTTCCCTTTTTGCATCTCCGCCATTTTTTTAGCCAGATACATAGCGATGCCCGAGACCAAAGAAAGCCCTACGCCTTCACTGCTAGCCGGCGGCTGCTTGTTGAAAATATTTTTCAAATCATCATGCGAAAAGCCTTCACCGTTATCCCGCACCGATACCTTATGCATATTTTTAGCCGATTCGAGCTTCACGGAAATTTTCCCCCTAGGCGTGTGCGCCATAGAATTGGCAATCACATTATAGATTGCCTGCTCACAAGCCTGTCTATCACCCTTGGCAATTATTTTGGCACTTGGCTTCTCGAAGGATAAAGCTATGCCAGTCTTCTGCGCCTCGGGCGTGAGCTGCAAAACCACACTGGCCACGATTGCGCCCAAATCAATTTCTTCGCTCTTCAAAACCGTTTTACCGCTCTCCAGCCGGCTCATATCCAAAAGATCATTGGTAAAACTAATTAACTGCTCATTAGCTTTGTAGGCTGTTGCTAAACGCGCTTGGGCATCAGCCGGCGCTTTGCCATAATCCCCATCCTTAATAACGGCCAAATATCCTTTGATAATGGTTAAGGGTGCGCGCAACTGATGGCTGGCGATAGAGACAAATTCGCTTTTTGCCTTATCGAGCTGCTTTAATCTTTCATTAGCCTCCTCGAGCTCATTGGTTTTTTGGCGCACGCTATTTTCTAAGCGAGCCTCGAACGATTTAATACGCGAATAATATTGCGCATTTTGCAAAGCGATAGAGGCATGCATCGCCAAAGCGCCCAACAAAGATATGTCCTGCTCGGAAAACTGATCGCTGACATTTTTATTCCCCAACAAAATAACCCCGCTTAGCTTATCCTCCACGGCCAAGGGTAAGCATAAGTTCACGGCCGCTTTTTTCATTTCCTGCCCCAAATCATGGAAGCGGCGCTTTTCATAATCATTATTGACCGCCTTTATCGCCAATTCAGGAATATCCTCGATAGAAACAGGCTTAAGGCACTCCCCTAAATAAATCTCGAGAAAATCTCCTTTAAGAAAATATTGCAATTTGCTTCTTTCAAAACCCCGGCTTTGGATTATGGCTACGTCGCCCTTTTCATTTTTGATGGCAATGGCGGCCTTATCTAAATGCATTATCTCACAAATCGTATCCAAGAGCAGTGTGCTCAGCTTATCCAATTCTAAAAATCTATTAGCTTTACGGCCAAGGTCCGAAAGCGCTTTCTGATAGGAATGATAAGTGTAATAAAAATATTTTTCTGCAATGCGCTCATAAAAAGCAAAAAGCGGCTGGTAACAAATAATGCCCAAAACTAAAAGCGTGGGCCAAAGGTATAAAGGAGAAAATGAGTAGCCCAAATAATTATGCACCAAGACCAAAAGAAAAGCCGAACCGATAATAGTTAAATAGGTAGCAAAATAAATAAACCCCCGCCCGACGACAAAACTGATATCCATAAAGCGGTAGCGGGCCGCCGAATAAAATAATAAGAGCGGGTATAAAAAAATTATAAAAACTCCAACTGGTAAAAGATTAATTTTATACCACAATGGAAATACGGTTCCTCCGCCCAAAACAGCAATTAATGCGCCAATAAAAAAATATCTTATTTGCTCGCGGAATATGCCACTTTCTTGTTTGAATCTTAAATAGAGAAGTAATTGCCCAATCAAAAAAGCTAAAATAAACCAAGAAAGCCAAAAGGGAAAAATACTTCCGGCAATCGGCCAGTAATCAAAAGATAATTCTTGAAAATATTTAATCCGGTATAAACCAGAAATAATATATTCTGGCAGAATTGTATAAACCAAAAATACAAAGCTCAATAAGTAAGCAAAAAATAATTGGATTTTATATTTTTGAGATATGCCTAAAAATGAGAGCGTATAGTGAAGGTAGAAAACTGGTATAAACGTTGCTCCACACATCAGAAATTTAAGAAAAAATAAAGCGCTTTGCGGATTGTCAGATATTTGCCAGAAGCCATAGCCAAAAGACCAGACAAACAATGACAAATTCATCAATGCAAAAAGCCAACTGTCACTCCTCTTCCCTTTATTTATTAAAGAAAAAATGACAAAAAATGCAGTAAATCCGGCCGTTATAAATGATCCTATTGCAAAAACATTAACCATAAGTACCGAGACACTTTATGTATTAATTATAACATACAACAATCGTAAAAGTGAAATCAAATAAAATAAGCCCGAAGGTTAAGTTGTATTACTACAACTTTCCTCCGGGCATTTTGTTATTTTTGGGCAATAAGGATTCCATGTATCTTCAGCGGTTCATAGATTAGTCTAATATTAGAAGCATCGAATCCTGCGCTATAGGCCACATCGTAAAGTTCACTTGGCTTCCTATAAATCATCGGCCAATTCATCACAATTTCCAAGAATTTCATTTCAAGATTGGGCGCAATATTGCAAGTAAGGAATATGCCTCCATCAAGCAATGATTCCTTGATCCGTTTTGCTAAATTGATGGCGGTTTCTTGCTTAAAATAATCAAGCAAACCAAGCATCTCTATAACATGCGGCTTGAAATCTCTGGCAATTCTGGATATTTGCGCCACGCTCATGCATCTTGTTTCAATCTGATCGGAAAGTCCGAACCAAGCCGCGGTTTTTCTTGCATAATCCAGCGCGCTCTGTTCCTGATCAACCAGAATTATTTTAACATTAACCCCTTCGCGCGAAAGATCAAACATAGTTTCTAGCATAGCCTGAGCAGAACCGCATGCTAAAGAAATTACCCGGATTTCCTTTTCACCCTTGAATTTAAGTAGAGCAGATCGAATTTCTTTTTTGACAAGCTTAAAACGATTACGAATAGCTTGGGTATTAAGCATATTTCCGACCCAAAAGTTATCCGTTCTTGAATTTGGTTCTCCAAACTTATAATTGTATAAGAGATCCAAAGCTTTCCAAGAAGCTGCTCCGTCTTTAATTGCGCGAGAAACTTTTCCCCAACCATCAACAAACACACAGTTGATTGCAAGTCTCTTGCCCCGCTTTCCAAATACTGCTTTTTTTATGGCAACATAAAAAGTTATGAGCCAAAGAAGCGGTGTAATAAAAACTCGCTGCCATTTCCTCCTCTCAAATGATTGTCTTTTGATTGGCTGCCTCGCATCATTAATATTCATCGCAACTACTTCTGAAAAAGATGGCGACGATGCAATTTCTATAACTGGGAATAATACCCTTTCCATTTATTTCCTCCTTATTCTCCTTATTCTATTTTTCTAGAACGTACTATAATTATAGCACAT
>CAZQSQ010000024.1:0-13465 GCA_964596325.1 uncultured Candidatus Saccharibacteria bacterium | reverse complement strand
AGCATGTTTTTGTTCTCCTTTCTCTTGGGAATGATCTGATTTAACTAAAACATGCTTATAAGATTAAATCAAGCCATTTCAACTTGTGGCAAAATTCGCTGCGTGCTAAACTTCTGGTATGGTAAAAAAAGACTGTTATTTCGCATTAATCATCGGCGAGCTGGATGCTTTGATTATTATGTTTTTGGCGCGGAATTTTTCCGAGCAACTGGCGCAAATTCCTTATGCACAAGGCGTTATCTCCTATATTTGGTTGATTTTGCCCGCTTTGGCCTTTCTGGGCATTATTGTTGCCGATTTTTTGTCCCGCTGGCTAAAAGTCCTTTGGCAATTAGCAAAATTTTTGCTTGTCGGAACTTCTAATGTTTTTGTCGATTTGGGAGTTTTAGGCCTTTTGCAGTTTGTTACTGGCATCGCTTCTGGTTATTGGTATAGTGTTTTTAAGGCGGCGTCTTCATTGGTTTCTATTTTTAATAGCTATTTGTGGAATAAATTTTGGTCTTTTGAGCAAAAAGATAATTCAGAGGCAACCAAAGAGGCGGTTAAATTTTTTGCCGTTGCCCTGAGCGGGATACTTGTTAATAATTTTATCGCTTCCTATCTGGTGAATGTTTTAGGCCCGCAAGGGGGGCTATCCAAGCAAGGTTGGGGGATTATTGCCGGGGTGGTGGCAGCTATAATAGTTTTTGTTTGGGATTTTGTCGGATATAAATTTTTTGTATTCAAAAAATGAGCAATTTAGTTTTATATCGAAAATATCGGCCGTCTAATTTTTCCGATATTACCGGGCAGGAAATCATAACGACTACGCTAAAGAATGAAGTGCAAAACAAGAAGTTTGGGCATGCCTTCCTTTTTTGCGGCTCTAGGGGCACGGGCAAAACTTCCACGGCGCGGGTTTTTGCCAAGGCCATAAATTGCCTTAACTCTAAAAAAGGCGAACCTTGTAATGAATGCGCTAATTGTATTGCTATCAATGAAGGCCGGGCTATTGATCTGGTAGAAATTGACGCCGCCTCCAATACCAGTGTGGATAATGTGCGCGAGCTTATCGATGGCATCCGGTTCGCTCCGACTTATCTAAAATATAAGGTTTATATAATTGACGAATGCCATCAAATGTCTAAAGCCGCGCTCAATGCATTGCTTAAGACTTTGGAAGAACCCCCCGCACATGCTGTTTTTATTTTGGCTACAACCGAACTGCACAAGGTTATCCCAACGATTCTTTCGCGCTGCCAGCGTTTTGACTTCCGTAAAATTACCGCCAAGGATATTGCCGATACTTTGGAGCAAATAGCGAAAAAGGAAGAGATAAAAATATCGCGCGAGGCGCTCGAGCTTGTGGCGCAGAATGGCCAAGGCAGCTTGCGCGATGCCGAAGTTTTGCTCGATCAAGTGCGCACTTTTTCCAGAAAAAGCGAAATTACTCCCGAGGACATTAAAGGGATTTTAGGCTTGATAGATGTTAAGGTTATTGCCAAATTTTTGGATTTCCTTTTAGCCAAAGACGCCAAAAGCGCCATCGGCTTTTTGGCAGAAATTATGGATAATGGCTACGACCCCAATGAATTTGCCAAGGATATTATTGATTATTTGCGCCAAGCCATGCTCTTGAAGGTTGATAAGCGCAGTTTTGAACCGATTATGGCGAATTTTTCCAAGGAAGATTTGCTCAAGCTTAACGACCAGATTACCCGGCTCAGCCAAGAGCAGATTTTTAATCTTATTACCGCCTTTCTTGACGCCAAGAACCAAATAAAGTTTAGCCCTATTGCCCAGTTGCCAATCGAGTTAGCTGTGGTAAGATTTACCAGCGACATTAATAATTCGAATTTGACAATCTAAAACAGATGGAGGAAAAATGGCTAGAAATGAGAGAGATGAGAGAATGGCGGTTTTTGACTATACTGGTCCAGATGTTTTTTTGAGAAATGCTTTGGCGAAGGGGGCCAGTATCATTATTTGCGGAGAAAAAGTATTTGGCAAAATCGCCGCAGATGTTGATTATTTTAGCGGACTCTTCACTTCTGAGCCAAAACATTCTTGGCTCGTTCCCGAGAAGAGCAAAGAGGGAGAGATGATTTTTAGCGAGGAGACTAAGGCCAGAATAGTCCATGGGGAAAACCTCGTCGTGTGTTTCTCTGATGATGGTTCGGATTTGGAAGAACATCAGAAAATTATGGCTCATCTGGATGATATGCATGCCAATGTTGTTTATTTAGTTAAGGTTCGATAGCGCCCGTCGGCGCTTTTTTGTTGCCAAAAATCTTCCTTTATGCTATATTTCATTGCAATATTGCGGGATCGTCTAATGGTAGGACATCGCCCTTTGGAGGCGAGTATCTTGGTTCGAATCCAAGTCCCGCAACATAAACAAAAGGCGCCACAGCGTGGCGCTTTTTGTTTATGTCTGACGCGAGACTTTGGATGAGAAGGCGGAGCTGCGGCTGGCGGCGAGCCGGGCCCTGAAGCAAAGTCAGCAGACTTTGACTGAAGGGCGAATCCAAGTCCCGAGGGCAATTATGTTTCTTAAATTGACTAAAGGGCGAATCTCAATTTATTCCTTTTACCACCTCGGCGCAGACTGGACGACTAGCTATTGCGATGTTAAAAATGCCATGCGATAATAATAAAAAATATGGAAAATCAACAAAATAGCCCCAATCAGGTAATGCCACAAGCGGCTGCGGCGACCGCTGTTAATCAAAAATTTCCCGCGTTTTCAGAGATTTGGAAGGCAGCATGGGCCGCCTATAGTGCAAAAAAATGGCAGTTAGTCGCCATGTCTTTGGCATTTTTCGGTTTAAGTTTTTTATTTTCCGGGCTTCCTCGATTCTTTATTAAGCTGGCCGAACCGCAAAAATTAACGGTAGCGACTTTCCCGGCTTTTGTGGGCACGGCCGGAGCTTCCGGGATCCTTGATTTGTTGGGGGTTTATCTGGGTCTGGCGGGAGGTGCGGCTATTTTTTATATTCTAAGCAAAAGGAACTCCAATCCCAAGTTTTCCGAGGCTTTTATTTTTGGTTTACGCAAAGGCTTCTGGATTTGGCTGGCTTCTTTAATTATCAGCATTATAACCGGGATCGGATTTTTGTTTTTCATAGTTCCGGGCATTATTTTTTCTTATTGGTTTGCTTTGACGGCCCTTATTATCGTTGATAAGGATACGGATACTTTTAATGCCATGGGATTGAGTAAAAAATACATGGAAGGCAATATCGGTGCGGTATTCATGCGTCAGTTTCTTTTGGGGCTGGTTTGCTTGGGAATTGGGCTCGCTTTGGGCATATTTTTTGCGATTTTATTAGCTATCCCGGTTTTGCAGATTGTCGCGGTATTCATTTTACCCTTGGTTCTTCTTCCGGCCCTGATAATTATTGCTCCATTCTTTTCCGCCTTTAATTTTGTGCTTTACGAAAAGATCCGTGATGCCAAAGAAGCCGGGAAATCATTTGCCAAATCTCATGATTTCATTTGGATGATTATTATTTCTGTTTTTCAGTGGATACTCATAGCATTTTTTGCTTTTGTATTGATTCTGGGCTTGGCCTCTTGGGCCCAAAAGAATATTAAACCGGATAATATTCTGGGCAGTTTAGGTGCAACCCAGCTTATAAGCAGTGCCCAAGTTTATAAGGGCGAGCACAACGGGAGTTATGCCGGCTTTAATTGTTCTGTGAATGAGGCCACAAAAAAAGTTTGCGATGAATTTTTGAAGGATTCCGGTAAGGAGCCGGGGATTAATGTTTCCGGCGATGGGCAAGCCATATGTATCGAGGCGGCAAATTACTGTGTTGATAATAATTTACAGAGCGGAGATGGAGCCTGTACACCTGACTTCAAATGCAATGCCTCGCCCGCGAAGAGCCCGGATTTGGGTTCCAGTATTAAGGATTATTTTGAAAAGCTTGCTGATTAATTTTTATTGATAAAAAGACCCCGGCTCTGCATGCGCAGAGGCGGGGTTTTGTTTTAGTCGTAGTAGCCAATTGCTTCAAGCCCAGGGAGCCTTTCGCCGGCCACAAAATCCAGGAAGGCGCCGCCACCAGTGGAAACATGGTCAATGTATTCCCATAAGTGGTTTTCGGCAATAGCACTGTTGGTTTCACCGCCTCCTACTACTCTGAAGGCACCATCATTGGCGGCAATGGCTTTTAATAGAGAAACACAACCGATATTGCGACGGTCTTCAAAATAGCCAGGTGGCCCATTAAAAAGAATGGTGCGAGCTTTAGAAATAATTTCGCAGTATTCGTCAATGGTTTGGCCGCCGATATCTAGGATATCGAGATTGCCTTCGTTGTCGTTGTAGAAAATCCGGTCTTTTGGTAGGTGGAGGCGTTTGTTGCTGATATCGATATCTTTGATGATTTCGCAGATTTCCGGGTCAGGGAATTTGCCATAGGGTGTGAGGTTATAATAACGGCAGACTGCTTGGGCTACCTTGCCGGAGAGCAGGACGTCGCAGTCGGACTTGGCAAGGAATTTTGCAATAACTTTGGTCTTAGTCTCGACTTTGGATCCGCCAATTAAAACAACCATAGGGGCAATCGGGTGATTGATGATGCTGGAATGGATAGTGTCGACTTCGCGCCGCAATAAGGAACCGCTTGTGATGTTTTTGGGGTCAAAGTGATTGGTTATGGCGCAAAGTGAAGCGTGCCGGCGATGGCAGACGCCAAAAGCGTCATTGCAATAAATATCTCCAAGCCGCGAAAGCTGGGCGGCAAATAGTGAATCATTTTTTTTCTCGCCCGGATTGATACGCAGATTTTCCAACAGTAGAACATCTCCGCTTTGGGCAGAGTGAACGAAATTTTCAACATCTGGGCCAACGCAGTCTTTGGCCCCGTCTAGAAACAACACTTTTTGCCTGAGCATCCTTTCAAGGTCGGGGATTAAGATTTTGGTACTCAGGATTTCGCTGCTCTGTGAGCTGTCTCCGCCGCTTGCCTTCTTTTTTTTATTATCATCGCTGAAGTGGGTAGCGATAACCGCAATGCCTCCGTTATCGATAATCCAATTTATCGTGGGTGCGACCCTTTTGATGCGGTAAAGATCTCGCAAAGCCTTGGTTTTAGGGTCAACAGGAACATTGATGTCGACCCGGCAAAGAACGCGCTTGCCTTTCACGTCAACATTTTTGATATGCTGTGCCAGCACTTTTTACCTCCTTATAGTCAATATATTCTAAATATTGCTGTTCCTACCATAGCATGGGTATTTTGGGTTAGCAAACTGCAAATTTGACGAAATTCCAAAGAATGTTATCCTGTGGCAGGACGTTACCATCATATAAGGAGGAAAAAATATGGCAGAAAGGCAAGGAATATACGCACGATTTCCTGTTGCAGTCCGGCAAATAAGCGAGGATTGCCGAAGGGTTCTGAAAAAACACCATTGTCGCATTATTGCCGGTTTGATTGATGGTATTACATGTTACCGGGGCCTTCGGCTGCTTAATGGGCGCACGATCTATTGGAACGGTTTTAGCGGTTTAATTCGCAATTCCGATGGGCAAATTGTTGTTGATTTGGAAATTTTCAAGTTGCCGATTGCGGGTTACAGGCTTACGGTTCGTGAAAGACCTTTACGCTTTTTGGAATTTTTTGAGGATAATCTCATTGATCCAAAATCGGTGCGGGCTGTTTTATTTGAACACGGCAGTGTGGCTTTTGAAAGCGAAGCGTTTTTAATCATCAATAACCATTTGGATATAGCCAAAGCTAATTGCCTCAAGCAAGCCCGGAAGTGGTTTGAGGCCAACAGAAAAAAGTTTGATTTTTCAGAAGTTAAGATAAAATAGCGCCCCAAGGCGCTTTTTGTAAGGAGGTAAGATGAAAAAAAATTGGACGTTCTGGATGGTTGCCCTCGCTTTGCTTATTTTTGCATCGGGGATATTCATCGGGTTAAATTGCGAGTGTAGGGGCGGGGCATTGGCGCAGTATTATTATGATAAGGCGTATTTGCCTGCTTTACTGGTGCAAATCGATTCGGCCCGGGCAAGTATTGATGTTGAGCTTTATAACATCAATAATTTCCCTCAGACCATTGCGGCCTTGAAAGCGGCTTCACAAAGGGGCGTTTGTGTCAGGATTTTAGCTGACAACCAAGGGGCTAATGATCCGGATAATAAAAACGGAACAGGCCTGCCCGAAAATATTCTCGAGAAGGCGGGAATATGTGTGCGTTGGGAAGATAGTTCTCGGATCATGCATCGCAAACTTTGCATAATCGACCAGTCGGTCATTTGTTGCGGCTCTCATAATTGGACTCGCAATGGTTTCGAGAATAATGCCGAAATCAGCAATATATTTTTTGATTCGGCTTTAGCCACGGAACTTTTGAAGGAATACGAGATAGACTGGGCGCAAGCTCAAGAGGAGTATGGTATCCAAAAATAACCCATTGGCCGGGAGGCAATGGGTTTTTCTGATGTTAAACGGGGTGGACCTAACCAGAATCGAACTGGTATTTCCTCATTGCAAATGAGGTGTTCTACCACTAAACTATAGGCCCAGCGCCAGCTGCTTTGGCAGTTGGCGAATTCAAAAGTTAGAACTAAAAACGTAGAATTGATAAAGTATGGTTCGCCATTGAATCTAATGTGGGCGCGGAAGGAATCGGACCTACGACCTCCGTCTTATCAGGACGGCGTTCTACCACTGAACTACGCGCCCATTGCATTACTCTTGGACGGCTCCGCCGACTGGCGAATACGCGCCCAAACTTACGTTATACATCTTAAACATTTTTGAGGGTTTTGGCAAGCCTCGGGCCTGGAAAATTGCCAAGATAAAGAAAATAGTGTAATTTAGGGATAGAAAATTCAAACAAAAAGAAAGAGAGGAACTAATGGTAAAAAAGAAGTTTATCATTGCAGAAGTGCTGAAAAATCTCGACTCGGGTCGATTTAACCTCTTAGTTTGCACTCAGGCATTCAAAGACAAGTACTATGATGAAATTGATTTTCGACGCGAAGATGGCCCAACCGCATGTGTCGTTTTTAGCAAGGAAGAAGGGACTGTCGGGGTAGTCGACTACGACAAGCTGATGGACAAAAAAGTGCTTGTTATCAATACTGAGCCCAATCCGGAAGAGCGTGAGGAGTTTTCAGATATGGCCGCAAAAGTTTTCGCCATTTACCGCCCCAAGGCCTTTAAGGTCTTAGTTATCGACCTCCAATAACAACCCGCCCTAGCGGGTTTTTACATTAAAAAAACTACCAAAACGCTGCAATTTTAGCCGGGGCTTAGTTGACAAAATTTATGATAAATATAAAAAGAAATATGGCGCAAATACGGAAAAAAGACAAATATGCCCATTTGGTCCAACCTAGGCAGGAGTGGGATTTTCATGATTTGGGCGAGGATATTAACCAGCAAACGATAATGAGCCGGACTTTGCGGGCCATTACTGATGCTAAGCAGCAATCATTTCCGACAATTAAAATAATTACCGGCCGGGGCATTCATTCAAAAAATGGCCCGGTAATCAAGCCGATAGTTTTGAAGTATTTAGACATGCTCCAGAGGCAAAAAGTTATCAAGGGCTATAAATTCGATACGGCCTTTGGCAGCGGCCCCAATGAAGGGGCGATAATTGTTAAAATCAGCTAATCGGAGGGATATTCTGGGTTTCTGGCTTATTTTTCAATCAAAAATTGGGTATTTTGCGCTGTGGATAATTGATTTGCCCCCTTAAAAGTCGAGGGTAAAATTAGATAAAGGTCGCTTTTACAAACTAAGGAAGTTAAAAATAGTCAAATTAAACATTATGGACAGCAAACAAGTCCTTAAGATAATTGGAATTTTACTTATTATAATGGGCGCTTGGTTCATTTTGGCCCTTTATATGCCCGCCATTCCAATGTTTGGCATAGTGGCTCCTTTATGGTACGGAATCGTGAAGTTGCTCATTGGTATTTGGGCCTTCATGGCGGCCAAGTAACAGATGTGAAAGCGACAATTTAATAGCAAGCCAAGCCCCGCCTCTAAGACGGGGTTTTGACAATCACTTATTTGCTGTTATGCTGAGCCGCACATTACAAACACAAGGAGGATAAATGGTAATCGGAATTGATTTGGATGGAGTGGTTTTCGACACGCTCGGACGCTTCCGGCAGTGGTGCAGTGGGGAAAAAATCAGTAATTTTTGCGACACTTGGATGGTTTGTGATTTGAAAAATTTAGTGCCTGAGCATTTTGATAAGATACATGATACCTTCCGCCAGCCGGAATTTATCCAGACCATTGGTTTTATGCCCGGAGCCAAAAGGGCAATTAGGGAAATGCTCCAATGCGACCACCATCAAATCAAAGCTATCAGCGGGCGAGCCGAAGAGGTTTCTGCGATAACGCGCTCGGTTTTAGCCGGGGTTTTGGAGCCACAAGATATTTATCTGGTTGGTTGGAAAAATCGCGCACAGGCTAAGGTTAAGCTTTGCCAGCGATTGGGGATAAAAAATTTTGTGGAGGACGATCCCAAAGTTGCCCAGGCTTTGGAAGCAGTGGGCATAAAGGTTTATCTTTTCGATCAAAGTTATAACCAAGACCTTGAGGGTATCGAAAGAGTCCATAGCTGGGGTGAAATCCGCAGCAAATTCAGAGAATTGAATTAATACGGCGCTAAGCCGTTTTTTTTGTCAGCCAAAAAGCGATATAATAAGAAAAAGTATGAATAATATAGGCGTCATAAGCATTTTGCTTTCCAAAAGGGAAAGCAATGCGGAAAAACTAAATAAAATTCTGACTGATAATAGCCGGGTTATCCGGGTGCGCACTGGTTATAATCTTGAGCCCAAATGTGTCGCGGATTGTTTGGGGGTTATCGCCTTGATTTGCGACGCTCCGGAAAGTGAGATAATTTCACTCAAGGAGCAGATTGACTCGATTAATGAAGCTAAAGTCGAATTGACGATTTTGGCCTAAATAAAGAACCCGCCGGTTACGGCGGGATTTTTGTTTTAAGGAGGGTTAAGGGGTGATAATTTCGCCCAATTCAGAAATGCTCGGTTGGGTAGTCATCGGGTTTTCCGGGTACTCGATGCCGTTTTTAAGCCCAAGCGCAGAAAGGGCTTTGCTTTTTTCGTCGGGTGAGGTTAGTGCCTGCAAATCATTTTGGGAGATTTCTCGGCCTTCAAAGATGGTGTAAAAGTTTTTAATCGGTTTTTCTTCTCCGGTAGCCACAAGGCGCAGCCGAATGGTATTCCTGGCTGTCTCATTATATTTTAATGATCCTTGCTCAAGAAATTGGCAGAACGATTCGACCTTGCGCGAAGAAAGTGCGTGAACGCCCAATTCAATGAGCTCGTTCTGGCTGAGGTCGCGGTGCAGCAATTTGGCGTTAACAATGGCGCTTGATGCGTTACCTTTGACAATGGCTTCCTGCAAATCAGCTTCAAAAAGTTTTTTGTATTCCTGCATATTTCCTCCTGTTATGAAGTTGTGAAAGTTTTAACAATTTACACTAAATAGCATTTTTGGTCAAGTTCTAAAATGTGAAATTTTGGGATATAATAGCGCTATGGCCGAAAGTCTTGTGCAAAAATTAAAACTCTGGCGCGATGCGCAAGCCCAAGCTGAGGGCGTGCCTTATTATATGGTTTTGAAAAATACCACCTTGCTGGAAATTTCCCAAGCGCATATCGCCAATACCGAAGATTTGGCGAAAATCAGCGGCCTAACCGCCAATAAGATTTCCAAATACGGGAAAAAGATTCTTGAAATCGTTTTAGGGGCCGCTTCGATTGCGGACGATCAGCAAAACCATGAGGATAATAAAGCTTTACCCGTCAGCTTATTCTTGGATTTTGTTAACGGTGGTTTGGCGCAATTTAAGGGCCGGGTTTTGGGCGAGGTGAGCAGTGCGAAAGTCCAAGGCCGGGCCATGTATTTTACGATTAAGGATAAAAACGACCAATCAACTTTGGATTGTTTTATCTGGTTAGCGCAATACGAAATGTGCGGGGTTAATATGCAGGTTGGCATGGAAGTCATAGTGACCGGAATTCCCAATATTTATAAACCCAGCGGGCGTTTTTCTTTGCGGGCCGAAACGATAGAGCTAGTGGGCGAGGGCGCCTTAAAAAAAGCCTATGACGAGCTGAAAGCTAAGCTCGAGGCCGAAGGGATTTTTGCCCTTGAGAAAAAACGGCCCTTGCCGGAATATCCGCAAAAAATCGGCTTGATAACTTCTAAAACCGGCGCGGTTATTCATGATTTTTTGAATAATTTGGGACGTTTTGGCTACAAAATAAAATTTTATGATTCGCGGGTCGAGGGGCAGGTGGCGGTCAGTGATTTAATCAGTGCAGTAAAATATTTTAAGAAGCAGGAAATCGATTTGTTGGTGATTATCAGGGGCGGCGGTTCGCTGGAATCGCTGCAAGCCTTTAATAATGAAATGCTCATTCGCGAGGTTTGCGATTTTCCGGTTCCCGTTATTGCCGGTATTGGCCATGACAAGGATGTGCCTTTAATCTGCTTGGCCGCAGACCTTGCCCCCTCAACGCCCACGGCTTGCGCCCGGGCCATTAATAAAAGCTGGGAGCAGGCTATGAGTAAAATTGAAATTCTCCGCCGCGATCTTATCAACGGGTTTTCTTTGGATTTATCAGAGAAAAAAGAATTTATCCGCCAAAGCAGTGAAATCATAAAATCATATTTTGAAGATTTTTTTGAGAAATTCCGTTTGGTGCAGGCCGGGATTGATAAATGTGTTTTGCAAATCGGTTTTGCTATCAGCCGGACCAAAGAAAATATTGAAGGCTTCGTCCGCTCTCTTGCGGCTTTTGACCCGCAAAGGCCCTTAAAGCTTGGCTATAGCATTGTGTCGCTTGGTGAAAAGATTGTGCGCAAGACGGCCGATGTTAAAGCGGGCGATATTATTGATATCAAAGTTTTGGATGGTAAAATAAGCGCAGGCGTCAAAGCCAAAGAAAAAGAATAATATGGCAAAAAATACAATTAACTTAAACGACTCCTTAAAAAAGCTTGAAGATATAGTCAAATGGTTTGAAGCTCAAAAAGAAGTGGATATAGAAGTTGGCTTAACTAAAGTTAAAGAAGGGGCAAAACTAATTAAAGAAAGCCGCGAGCGCTTAGGCGAGATAGAAAACGAATTTGAAGAAATTAAAAAACAAGTGGAGGAATGATATTTGCGGCTTTAGATTTTTTTATATTTTTCGGGTTAATTTTGGCGCTTAATTGGCTCTTAAAAAAATGGCCGCTTGTTTGGCGGATATTTTTACTTTTAGCGAGTTACGTTTTTTATGGTGTTTGGGGCTGGAATTTTGTTGTTATCTTAATTTGCTTGTCGGTTTTTAATTGGCTTTTTGGTATTTATATCCAACGCAGCCACAAGTATCGCAAAGTTTTTTTGGCTTTGAGTGTTGGGGGCAATTTGGCGGTTTTGCTGTATTTCAAATACTATGATTTTTTCCGCACGGCTTTAGAGCAGGCGTTTGTGAAATTCGGCTTCAAGCCTTCTTTGGCGGTTTTGTATATTGTTTTGCCGGTTGGCTTGTCTTTTTATATTTTTCGCGCAATTTCATATTGCGTAGATATTTATCGGAAAAAGTATGAGCCGGAAAAATCTTTGCTCGATTTTGCGCTTTACATGGCCTTTTTCCCGCAGTTATTAAGCGGGCCGATTGCGCGGGCCGACCAATTTTTGCCCCAATTAAAAAACGGCGGGGCCAAAAATATCAGCAATCCCGGGCAACATATTTTTTATATTCTGATAGGGCTTTTTAAGAAATTAGTGGTTTCCAGTTGGTTGACCATTTTAGTGGTTGATAATGTTTTTGCTGTGCCCGCCAATTATGGCACTTTTGAGGCGCTTTTGGCCGTTTTGGCATTCACTTTGACCATTTATTGCGACTTTTCCGGTTATAGCGAGATTGCCATTGGTGTTGCCGGGCTTTTGGGTTTTGAATCGCCGATAAATTTCGACTATCCGTATCTTTCGCGCAATATCCAAGATTTTTGGCGGCGGTGGCACATTTCACTTTCTTCATGGTTTCGCGATTATTTATATATCCCGTTAGGGGGCAATCGAGTGGGGATGTGGCAATATTATTTTAATTTATTTTTAGTGATGGTTGTTTCCGGGCTCTGGCATGGGGCGGGGTGGCCTTTTATCATCTGGGGCGCTTGCCATGGTTTGGGCAGCGTATTTTATGCCCTCACACACCATAATAAAAAGACAAAGTATTTTTTGCCCCCCGTTGCGTGGATTTTTAATTTCCTCTTCGTGGCCTTGGCTTGGATATTTTTCCGTTCGCCGGATTTAGCCACGGCCACCGAGATGTTTGGCGCTTTAGCTCGCTTTCGCCTTGCTTTTGACCCCGCTTTTACCGATGCGGTTTGGTATTTGGCACTGGGGGCGCTGCTTGTCGCGACTGAAAAAGCGATTAAGGAATTTTTTTGTGATTTTTATGCCGCCTCGGAGAAATGGCTAAGGCCGATTGCCATCGCTCTTTTGGCGATATTGATTGTGGAGCTTTCACCTTCACTTATACCGCCATTTATTTATTTCAGTTTTTAATTATGGAAAATAAGGCTATGGACAAAAAAGATTTGGGAACTATCGTCGCGGCATATGCTTTAATCATGATTGTGGCGATTTTTTTCCAGGCGCAGAAGTTTTATTTTTGGGAGGAAAATATGAAGTTTTCTTATTTCAAACAATATCTGGCGCCCTTGCTTTTCGAGATTTCTGCCAAGGCGCCCAAAATAGCCAAAGCCAAGGCTTGTGACTGCCATGAGCTATCAGAGAGGGAAAAGAAAACTGAAGAGACGGTAAAAGTGGAAGCGCCTTTTAAGGTTTTAATCGTAGGGGATTCCTTCGTAAATGGCGGGGTGGGAGTGGAATTGGAAAGAGCGCTGCTTAAATGTACTTCAACCCAGGTTCTCAGGGTGGGCAAACCATCGACTGGTTTGGCTCGGCGGGATTATTTTGATTGGCGAGAGGAGATTGCCACGCAATTAGCCAGCCAGCAGCCTAATGTAATTTTTGCAATGTTTGGGGCTAATGACGGGCAAGGAATACCTCTAGACGGGAAAAAAGCCGTTTATTACGGCACGCCGGAGTGGGATGCGAAGTATTTTTCCATGGTTAATGATTTCATGGCAATTTTAGGCGAGCAGCCTGCGCAAATTTTTTGGATCGGTAACCCGATTGCCAAAAGTTCGGATTACCGCGAAAAGATGGGGCGGCTAAACTCAATTTACGCCTCCAGCTCGGCGCAGTATAAAAATATTTCCTTTATTCCGCTTTGGGATACACTCAAGGATAAAAATGGCAATTATGCCGATTATTTGCCTGACAGCAAAGGCGTAATGCGTTTAGCTCGGGAAAGTGACGGTATCCATGTAACTGATTTTGGCGGAATAATTGCGAGCAAGGAGATTATTTCAAAGGTGCGGCAAGCGATTCCTTTGGCTTGCCCATAATTAAT
>CAZQSQ010000023.1:0-13949 GCA_964596325.1 uncultured Candidatus Saccharibacteria bacterium | reverse complement strand
CTTTCTTGCAATCGATTTTTGAGCCCGAAAGGCATTTTATCTGAATTTGCACCTTGGCAAACGTCTGGGAATTACAGGTTATTTTAGTCGTTATTTGCAAAGAGCCCTCCCCAGTTTGGGCCAAAGCCAAGCTGATTGCACCGATAATAAATAAACCAATAATAGAAAATATTATGAATTTGGGCTTCTGACTCATAGCTTTATTATATTTGTGGACCCTTACTCCTGAAAATAACATCTGTTCCCTCAATAAGCTTGATGGGCGCGGAACAATTCTTATCGTTTATAGTGTCGGAGTGTAAAAATTCTAAACGGACCTCTATCGGTTCGCGCAACCTAAATGGGTATGTTTTTTCCGGCCTATATCCAATGATAGCGCCCTCCTCGCCATAAATCGGCTCTCCTTTTTCGGCTATAACAGCTTCCCCTAAACCTTTATACCAGTTCCAAGAATTGGCATCGGGGACGCTTATACCAATACTCTGTTGATCGGCATTCAGTTCGCCATAAAATGTAATTTGGCGCGTTTCGGGATTAGCCACATATTTTTTGGGACCATCCACCGGTATGACTGGGATAGGCCTTGGCTGGGCGGGCAAAATAAATTCAACTGGATCAGAAGCTTCTGATTCTAAGCCGTTTTCCGCGCGTACAATTAAAGTTGCACGCAATAAATCTCTATCAGAATCTTCTCGGTTAGTGAATTCAATCTCTCCTTTATCCGGAGTTGCTTGCCCTTTACCGAAAACCTTAATACTTTTCACATTTGAGCCACCCGTAACAGGATCGTCGTTGAAATAATTCATAATTGGCACCCAATCCTTTCCATCTTTTCTCTTGATATTAATAGTATAGGCTTTTTGCGTATGAGGTGTTTCTTGGCTCGGCTCCCAATTGAAATTAACAATGACCGGATATGAACAATAATCGATATCAGAGAAGCCCAGTATTTGTTTGGGCGGAGCATTTGGATCACAAGGCGGCATAGTCAAGTCTATGCCCGAATATCGACAAATTAATGATCTGCCGCTAGCCGGATTGTCAGGATACAGATTCCACTTATAGTCGGTTTTTTGATCCCGATTCACAACTACCTTCTCCCCATCATTATAAGAACATTCAGGAGCCACGGCACACTGGAGACTGGCACAGTTAAGGGCTTTGCAATCTTCCACCGGCGGGCCGATGGTATATTCTAAAACTTGCGGAACCTCTTGAGCGTCAAGGCAGCCTTGGTTATACCATAAATTATTTATGGTCTGGAAAGTATTAAGCTGAGGGATAGCTACCAATAGCTGCATTTTATCTAATTCCGATCCATTCAAGGCGCTATCTTTAATAGTAACTGAGATCTCCCCCTTAGCAGAATCTTTATTGATATCGAAATAATTCCCTCCATCGATGGCTAACCCGGGCTTAAACAACGGATTATCCATAATAAATCCAAAAATCATTTCATCTAAATTCCATTCCAGTTCTTTTTCGCCATCATAAATTGGCAACTGATCGGCAACCTTAGCCTTGATTTCCGGAGTGCCGGATTGATAAAGAGAGAGCACGTCTTGAGCCATATCAGCCGGGACATTATATGTTCCTCCCCCGCCGCGACTCTTTTCCACCAAAGTATTATTTGGAACCTTTAATGGATCAACTATTAATTTGTATTCTTTGTGATTGGACGGTAGAGGGGAGCCGGTAGGATATTTAGTACCATTTACCTTATCTTGCAAATAGATATCATATTGAGCGGTATTAACATAATAGTCTGCCCGGAATTCCCCAGGCGTTAAACCTAACTCAATTGCCCTATCATATAGGTAATCGCTTTTCCCATTAACGGGATAATCCGGAGAAAGGGCGCCATCATCACAAGGCCAAGCCTTACCATTGGCACACATCATGAAATAACCTTCCTTGCTGCTTGTGCTGGAAATTCTGAGCGTACCGCATTTTTCCTTAAGCTGCTCATCGGTTTTGACTGAAAATTTGGCCTCCGCATACTCGCCGCAAATCACCATTTGCTGGTCAGAGCAGGCGCGAACCTTTATCAAATAATTTCCCAAAGCTAAATTCTTGGTGGCGGAGGCGGTTTTTTCTTTGGTTAATCCCGTTTCGGCTACCTTGGGAATGCCCAAAGCAGGACTTTCCCTCTCTATAACCCACTCATAATAATTCCCGCCAGAAACATATTCCCATTCAATCAGAGGTTGAATAGAGGTAATATCCCCGCTGGGCCTAATAATTTTAGGCGGGGCTAATAAATCTCCGGTAATAAAAGACGAGGGCATGCACCAACCAGAGCATTCTTTCATCGTACTATCCTTACAAGCATTAACCGCCCAAATATATTGCCTGGCCCAAATGAGAGAATTGGGAGCCACTTTGGCATTGGGAACAATAACACCGTTGGCTTCGGAGGGTGCGGACATATTCCAAAAATCCTTAAAGATCGCATAGCGATAATAAGTGGCGCCGGAGGCGCTCGCCCATTTAAGTTCAGGGGTCAGGGTTTGAATTTTAGCGCTATTAATCGGAGAAGATAAATTCGGACAATTAATACCGCTGGAAGGAGCTAAAGTCGTAAACTCTTTTTGCCCGCCGGCGAGCATATTATTTTTATTGTCCACATCGTAAGCCGAGGCCTCGAAACAATACTTCATTCCAGGGAAAAGATAATCGAGTTTGGCTTCAAAAAGCCCTCCGGCTTTTGTCTGCCCAGAAGCAGCAATATAGCTTTGCCCTAAATGGAGATTGTCTCTCGCTTTTGCGTCACAGATATAATAAGAAAGATAATATTGAGCAGTTTCCACGTCCCCCATTCCAGGAATCGTTCCCCGAATAGTAGCAGAGTGGTCGGTGATATCCTTAGCATCTAAAGTAATAACTGCAAAATTCTTAAATTGCCCGCAATCTTTCGGGCAATTAATAAAAGTTTCTCCCTTGCCCAGATCGCATTTGCCATCAGAATTACAAACTTGATTCTTACAATCACTAGAACAGTTTTCCAAAGTTTCCCCAGCCGCCACATCACAGATCCCGTCTACCCTGCAAATATCAACTCCGCACTTCGGGCTCAAAATCATATCGTAAATGGTAGCTTCGCCATTGCAGCCCGCAGTATTACACCCGTGATAAACTTTATTTTTCCCGAAAGTATAATTAACCAATTGGTTGTTTTGGCCATCCGGAAAACTGACTTGAAACCTCAGCTGAACTTTTTGGGAAAACTTACCGACATCCCAAAAAATATTTTCCCCAAATACTTGCGCCTTATAATCAGAATCAGAATAATCAGAAATAAACTTAATCCCTCGGCCGCTATAAAGCGTTAAATAAACTTTGGCGTAATTTACAGTTGCCCCGCTGGAAGGCTCAAGTGTAATCAGTACATCTCCCCTATTGCAGCCGGCGGCCGGAATAACACTAGAACAAATCTCCACCACTCCCGCCGCCGTGCCTAAACCGGAATTAACGCAATTCATCGGTCTTTCTTGAACTGGAGGAGTATACGCTCCAGAACAGCCGGGGCGCTCGACATTGGAACACTTTGAACCGCAAGTGCTAAAACCATATTTATCCCAGCTGACTTGCTTATCGCTCAAAACCCAACATATATCCTCAGAAGAATTCGCGTATATCCTATTTTCAATTTTCGTATAATCTTTGACTGAAGAAGACATAAAAGCCCTCGCACAAACAGTGTCGCCAAGCGCCGCATTGGAAAGCATGGAACTATTTAACAGCGCGCCATTAGTTAAAAATACGACAAACTCTTTTTGAGAAAGATCACAATACTTCGGGATATCTCTACCCCCGGTAGCATCACAAGTTACCGCCACATTTTGGTAATCGCCTGAAAAAATATTCTTCCCGTTTCGCAAATTATAAATTTCAAATCCGAAAATTGCATTCTTGTATATCGTATTATTCGGATCATCAACCCTCCCTCTTAAAGAGAACCCATAAGCATTTGTTGAGCCTCCAACCCCCGCGGTATGTATCGCACAGACTGCCGAATTACAATCTTTGGGGCAGCTAAGGATTTCATCACTTTCACATTTACCATCACCACAAACTGATGCTTTGGGGCAATCCGCAGGACAATTCTGATAGTTTTCTCCGCTCTCACAACTGCCGTTGCCGCAGACAATCTCTTGTTTTTGGGGTACGGTAAAACAAACCTCGCCTCCAAATACCACTGCTTGATTTTTATCAATAGTCCCTCCATTAGCATCCATAGCATACGCCTTATAGCAAAGGCGATTTTTCCCTTGGAACTTAGGTAATATTGGGAAACCGTAAAAAAATGCATTTTGCGCAGGAAGGGCAAAACGCGCCGGCCCATTAAGAACATTTGTACGCACAACACTATAAGTATTATTCGGGTCGCTCATTATTGGCGTACTTCCTTCGGGATAAATTATAAAACCCACGTCTAGTACGGCAATTCCTCCCAGGTCAACGAGTTCACCATTCATCATTAACCCGTCAGGAGGATTATTCATTTCTACCGGCAAGGATTTAACAATCACTTTCCCTGAAGTATACTGGCAATCACTGGAACAATTCGAATAGCTTTCCCCTCTCTGGGCTTCGCAAATATTGTTCTGATTACATGAGCAATCCTGAATGCAATTTGTGGAATTTTCCCCTAAATATGCCTCGCAAACGCCATTAAAATTGCATGGACAATCACTGGGACAATTTGCATTCGTCTCCCCGGCATCACAATAAAAATTCTTATTACAATCAGCCCCGCATTGTGAATCACATTGGGATTTATATTGCGGTTCTTGGCACCAAATTCCATTTTTACCCGCGCCCGAAGACCACACCCCGTTGCTACAATCCGTGGCATCGGAATAATTATTAGTAGCTACACATGATCCCCCACTGGCGGGACAATAATAAAAAGTCGTGTTGCAAGCTCCGCTGCAATTAGGATCTGTATAACAAGCGCTTCCAGTCTGCTTTTGACAATCAGTCAAATTCTGAGCCGTCAAATAGCCGCAGCCCGACGAAGGGGCTTTACGGCAGGCATAAAAAGTTTGATTAGACCCACTCGTTCCGCAAGAACCGTTACAATTAGAATCCTCAAAACACGGCTTACCAACTTTGGATTGGCAGGTGGCCAAAGAATCGGTAGTTTGACCTAAAAGCGCACAGGAATTATTACTGCCCACACACGAATAAACAGATCTATTTGTCGCTCCCCCGCTTCCCGAGCCAGAACCGCTGCCCGTGCCGCTTCCTGAACCCGAGCCACTGCCTCCAGCTCCGCACTGCGAATCGCATTGCGCCTTAAACTCGGGCGCTTGGCACCAAATTCCATTTTTACCCGCGCCCGAAGACCACACCCCGTTGCTACAATCCGTGGCATCGGAATAATTATTAGTAGCTACACATGATCCCCCACTGGCGGGACAATAATAAAAAGTCGTGTTGCAAGCTCCGCTGCAATTAGGATCTGTATAACAAGCGCTTCCAGTCTGCTTTTGACAATCAGTCAAATTCTGAGCCGTCAAATAGCCGCAGCCCGACGAAGGGGCTTTACGGCAGGCATAAAAAGTTTTAAGTGTTGGCGGATCACCGCAACTACTTTCGCATTCACTCATAGATAAATGACACGCTGGGCTACTAGGCTTATCAGTGTAAATATACTGGTCAAATTGGCATTTTGGTGACCGGTTCAAAACACAACAATATATAGGCTTTCCTACCCCATCCCAAGTCTGAGCTTCTGCGCTATTCCAAACTTGAGGTAAAAAGCCAGCGATGACACCGAAAACTACTATTAAAATTTTAGCAATAATTTCTCTTTTCATTGTTGGAATGTTGATTGGTGAAACTGGGCAGGAGCTGCGGAAGCCTTATCCATTTGGCGCTTAATAAAGAAAAATATAATTAAAGCAATAAGGCCAAGGCCGACGACCCACCAAATCCAGTCATAATTTGGCTTGGTGGATTTATATTCGATGGAGCGCAAAACCGCATTAACTTTTGCCGTAATTTTGTAGGTTTGCCCGCCTTTCAAAGAAATATTTTTGGATAATTCATCGCCTTGAAAATCTTTCTCCAAAAATATCTTCTTGTTAGCTCCACTGATTTTTATCACTTCCAAACTGATTTTTCCTTTTACCTGCGAGCCGCAAGAATTAACTCCAAAAGCTTTGATTGTATTCTCCTTTTCGTTGATTTCTATTTTCACATCCCGAACCTCATTATCAAAAGAGGAGCAATCATATTTTATCGTTTCTTGGTCGAGCAAATTTCCGCCCCGATCATAAATTTGTGATTCCAAAATTACTGCATACCTTTCCTTGTCCGCCTTAAAATCATTTTTAATAGCAATAGGGCTATAGCCGATTGGGCCACTGTATTCTACCCGCTGCAAGACGCTATTGTCAGCGGCGTCACGCAAAGTCAAATAAACCCTTCCATCCACCCTATCCCCTGGGACAATGGACTCAAAACAATTGAAGATAAACATGTTTTGATCCTTTTTAATCGGCCAGCTGCTTAAAGCTAAAAACTTAATATGGGCCACGGGCTTATCTCCCTTTACTTGGAAACGGACCTTGGCAATAGATTTAACCCCACTTTGACTTTCGATCACTAATTCATACAAATAAGCCCCGCTATTAAAGCCTTTGGTCGAATAATACAAATTCAGCGAACCGCCGGCATTTAACGTAGCCTTTTCGGTTTCTTTTTGGATAATCGCATCCTCGCTTAAGTTGTCCCAAAAGTATATTTTTTTAGAAATTTTTACCTCTTGAGTGCGATTAGATAAATTTTTTATAGTGGAAATTATCTCAATCGGCTGGCCGGTTTTAACAACCGGGATAATGTCAAAATAATTGTAAGTTTGACCATTAAATTTGATACTCTTCTTATCTACCACCACCTCGCTGGCATCATCGATGGAGCGGATATTAAAAGTCGTAAAGGCTTTATCGTAAGCTTTTTCATTAAAAGGGGCTCCGGAAATATAAATGCTTTTGTTTAGAGTAAAAAATGCTCCAACGGTATATTTTCCGCCAGAAATGCCCGAGGGAGCCCGCCAAGCAAAATCAATATTACGGATTTCGCGGGCGTTAAGCGCCACATCTTGAACAAAAAATTCATCAACTAGATAATCCGGGCCGGCGCTTTCACCTGATTGGCGATAAATTTGTACGAATAAATTACCTTGGGCAATAGGAAAATTATTTGCATTGCTGACTTTGGCGGCTAATTTAATCTCATCGCCAACTTTATAATCAGGAGAGGAAGCACTAAGGCTGATAAGCACAGTATCAGGCTTAAAGTATGCAAAACAATTTATTGGAGAAGCCATACCTCCTCCGCTTTGATTGGTAACCGTTCCCTCATTTTGCTGGCTTGTTGCCGATTTGGCTGCAAGCGATTTTTTTGTAGCCGCAGACACACTAAAAACAATCGTTGCCAAGAATGCAAACAATACAGCAAAAAAGCAAAGAACTGCCTTTTTTCTTTGCATAATTATTTATTATGTGCCCTTATTATAAAGCCTTTAAGGTAAAATTGGAATGCGAAAAAGCCCGCGACCTGTGGGAAAGTTAGCCGCTATTAAAAAGAGCTGTAAAATATCAAAAAATAACGCCCAGATTTACTGGGCGCTGCGAGGTCGCTTGGCAGTCAAATAACGATGAGCGGCTGTCAGCGTATTCTTGGCGTTCTTAAACTTCATAGCCTTTAAGGCGGGAATAAATTCAAGCCACATATACCCCTCGTGCTCGTCGGATATCACCACATTGGCCGTCCGCGTTCTTGCCAAAAACAGAGTAACCACCTTGAAAATTTTTTTACCCTCAACAACGAAAAAATATTTGATATGACGCTTGAAACCCCTGACAAACTGAAGATCTTCAATGCCTGTTTCCTCTTTTACCTCCCTGATACAAGCCATTTTTGCGTTTTCCCCGGATTCAATGTGACCCTTGGAAAAATCCCAATAATCTTTGCGCTTTTTGCCCGGCTGGTTAGTGTAATGTAAAAGCAGGTAATAAATTTTTTTACCTTCTCGACGAAATATTACTGCTCCAGCCGAATGCTCCAAGGGCATATTAAATCTTTTCCACCTTAACAAGATTGGTTGTCCCGGCCTGCTGAGTAATAGTGCCGCATGTCACCACGATAGTATCTCCGGTTTTAGCCACACCCATGGCCTTAACAACTTCAACAGCTTTATTTATGGTTTGCTGGCTGGAGGTAAACGGCTTAACCTTTACCGGCATCACTCCCCAACTAAAAGACAATTTGCGCAAAGTGTCCTCTTGGCTGGTCATGGCAATAACATAAGCTTCGGGCCGATGTTTGGAAATCAGGCGGGCGGAGGCGCCGCTTTCAGTAGCACAAACAATCACTTTGGCATTCAAATTCTGAGCAATTTTACAAGCCGCGTCAGCAATAGACTCGGTTGAGCTGCTGCCCGGCATCACGGCATATTTTTCGATAAGATCCATAAATCGCTCATTCTGCTCGGTATTTTTGATAACTTTAATCATAGTTTCCACGGCACGGGACCCGTATTTGCCAACTGCCGTTTCATTGGAAAGCATGACCGTATCAGTGCCATCAAAAACCGCATTAGCGATATCGCTCACTTCGGCGCGGGTGGGCGTAGGATTTTCTACCATGGAGATAAGCATCTGGGTAGCGGTAATAACCGGTTTGCCTTTTTTGCGACAGGCGGCAATAATCCGCTTTTGGATTACCGGCACCTGCTCTACTGGCAATTCCACACCTAAATCCCCGCGGGCCACCATGATCACGTCAGAAGCCTCAATAATCTCCTCGATACCCTCAACCGCTTCCCATTTTTCAATCTTGGCGATAATGGGCACAATCCGGCCATTTTTTTTCATTAAACTGCGAAGATCTTCGATATCTTTGGCGGAGCGCACAAAAGAAAGCGCCACCATATCAATGCCCGCGCCCAAAGCGAAGGCCAAATCTTTTTTGTCTTTTTCGGTAATAGCCGGAATGCGCACCGAGGTTCCCGGAAAATTCACTCCCCTACCCGTGCTGATTTCGCCATCATCAACCACCTTGCAGTGAATTTTATCTCCTTCGATTTTTGTGGCGATTAATTTAACCAAGCCGTCATTGATATAAATTTCCTTTCCCTCTTCTATATCTTTAAGGATTTGGGCATGGCTGATGGAGGCAATATTCTCATCTCCTTCGATTTTTTCCGTAGTTAAAATGAAGTTCTGCCCCATCTTAAGCTTGGCATAGCCACCCTTGATTTTACCCAAACGAATTTTTGGGCCTTGCAAATCTTGGAAGATTGTCAAAATCGTACCCGCAGATTTTTCTACGGCACGCACATTATCAATCATCTGCTGTTTTTCCAAATAATCTCCATGCGAAAAATTCAAACGGAAAATAAAAGCACCCGACTCCACGATTTTGGCGATCTGCTCTTTTTGCATACAGGCCGGGCCCATGGTCGCAATGATATTGGCACGACAGTCAACCCTCTTTGAGATAATTTCTTCTTTGCTTAATTTTTTCATAATAAAAATTAGGATTTTTTCTCCCCTTCTATGAGGAAGTATTTTAGAGATTGTCTCGCCCCAACCGTTATTAAACGGATAAAGGCGGAACCTAGCTGAACTTTACACCATAAAGACCTGCTCTGTCAAACAAAAAACCGCCCTCGATTATAGGGCGGAGACAAAAATACAATTAGGTTTTTAGCCTTCGGATTGCTTGTTTTTTAATTCTTCATAGAGGCAAACCCTGCCGGACAGCAAATACTCCTCTATTTTAGCGGCCATGCTGTCGCCGATAGAAGGCAAGTTCATCAAAAGTTTTATGCCGCCCTGCCTATAAACCTCTTCAATATCTTCGGCCATTTCGTCTATCGTAATAGCCGCTTGCTGATAAGTTTGCGGCTTAAAGGCCACGCCCCGAACCTCCAGCATCTCCCCTATTTCGAAAAATATTTTAGCTATCTCTTGGTTTTTCATTACTCGCTGAATAAATAATTTAATAAGGCTTTTACCCCCAGTTTAATATAAACATAGACGCCCACGCAAGCCAGCAACAATTCCGAAATGCGTAAAACGATAGAAAGGGCCACGGCAATACCCGGTGGCAATCCCAAAGCCCCTAGGGTAAAAATCTGCGCCACCTCCATACTCCCCAAAGCCCCGGGGATTAAAGCCATCATGGATAAATAAGAAAATCCTTGTACGAAAATTGTTTGCCCCAGAGTCAAAATCTTGCCGGTTAAAAAATAAATTGCTGTCCAAGTTTGAATTAGTGAACAGCTGGCCTCCAAACAGGCAATAAAGAAAAATCTCTTAACGTGCTTATTAGTTTTCAAAAACTCAACAAAATTATTAAATCTCTCGATAACCGAAAAAGCCACCTTATGTTTTTCCGGATTAACATCTACTTTAATTTCCTTATGCAACCATTTAGCCTTCCGGGATGTGCGCATTAGAACAAAGCCCGAGATTAAAACCAACAGGATAAAATAAAACAGGTTCTCCTTGCCGTCCAACCAAAAATAGTACATGACCCCGCCCAAAATGATGAAAATATTAAGGAAGAGAATAAAACTTTTTTCAATTAAAATACTAGGTATTATCTCCTCGCGCGGACGTTTAATGCGGGTTTCTACGGTATATGCCTTGGCAACTTCTCCCCAAAGCCCCATGGCCGGGGCGAAAAATCCGATAGCATAACTGCCAAAATAAGCCTCCAGCAAATGACGGTAAGAAATTTTGATGTCGTATGACTTTAGAATTAGTTTCCACCGCAAAGCCCCGAAAGAAATTATGCCTAAATTCAAACCAACTACGGCCAACCAGCCCCCAACGCTAATATGCTTGAGATCGCTGTAAATTTCCGCCCAACCGGAAAAGGAAGCTAGGGACCAGAAAAGGGCCAAGCCCAAAATAGCAAAAAAAATTATCAACCAAGTTTTTTTCATGTCAATGTTGACAGGATGTTTTACAGCCGTAAAATATAAACAGAATATACTTCTAAATTAACATAATTTATGAAAGAAATAAAAGTGGCGATTTCTGGTTTGGGCAATTGCTCTTCCAGTTTAATCCAAGGCATATATTATTATAAGAATGTAAAAAATGACGACGAGCTTGTCCCCGGCTTGATGCATAATGTGGTTGGGCCGTACAAAGTCGGCGACATTAAAGTCGTGGCCGCTTTCGATATTGATGCCCGCAAAGTCGGCAAAGATGTTTCTGAAGCCATATTTGCCTTGCCTAACTGCACTAAGACAATTTGCAAAGACATCCCCAAAATGGGAGTTAAGGTGCAAATGGGGCCAGTCCTCGACGGTGTTGCTGACCACATGAAGAACTATCCGGAAGAAAGGCGCTTTGTCGTGGCCAAAGCCAAGCCGGTCAATGTGGCGGCCATGCTTAAAAAATCCAAGGCTGATGTGCTTATTAATTACATGCCAGTGGGCAGCCAACAAGCTACCGAATATTATGCTAATGCCGCGCTTAAAGCTGGCTGTGCTTTTGTAAACTGCATGCCGGTCTTCATTGTTTCCGATCAGAAATGGGCGGAAAAATTCGAAAAAGCCGGACTCCCTTGTATTGGAGATGATATTAAATCCCAAGTGGGCGCCACTATTACCCACAGGGTTCTTTCCCACCTCTTTGCCCAACGCGGAGTAAAAATCGACCGCTCCTACCAGCTAAATGTCGGCGGAAACACAGACTTCTTAAATATGTTGGAGCGCGCCAGATTAAAAACCAAAAAACTCTCCAAGACTGAAGCCGTAGAGGCCGAGCTTGCCCAGCGCCTCTCCTATGATGATTTGCATATCGGCCCGTCTGACTATGTCCCCTTCCTTAAAGATAATAAAGTCTGCTTTATCAGGATGGAGGGTAGAAAATTCGGCGACATCCCGATTGAATTGGAGCTCCGACTTTCCGTGGAAGATTCTCCAAACTCCGCAGGTGTAGTCATCGACGCTGTGCGCTTGCTCAAAATTGCCAAAGACCGCAAAGTGGGAGGCCCGATACTTTCTGCCTCAGCTTACTTTATGAAGCACCCGCCCCAGCAGATATCCGACGAAAAAGCCCGCGAAATGATTGAAGAGTTTATCCTTAACAAACGCGAACGCTAAAACAAAAAAGCAGACTTGCGTCTGCTTTTTTGTTACTTATTTTCTTTTTTTTCCCAAAACTCTTTGGCTTTTTCAAAATAACTAATCCTTTTTTTGATTTTCTTGACCTCTGCAGGATAAAATTCGAGCAATCTGCCGCACAAATCGAGCATCCATTTTTTGCGACTATTCCGGGAAATTATAGCCACGGTATTAGCATTGGCAATCTGAATTTGCCCCCACCCTAAGGCACCTATCGTTAAACAGTCCCAACCAAGAAATTCAATCGGAACAAAAATTACATTTTCAATAATAACTTTTGAAACAGCGATCCTGTAATCTATTTTGAGAATACAAAAATAATTCTTGTCGTTCTCATAAAATTTTGACAATCTTTGCACCGAAGTTAAATTTGGCATGTTGAATACCGTATCCAAACGATGTGTTTTTACATCAACGGCATAATAAAATCCTTGCTTATCAGTGAAGGCCAAATCCGCCAAAGAACGACGGGCAAAACTTGAAAAATACCGAATGGCAATATCACCGATAATATCCTTAAAATTATCAGAAACAATACTCTCGATAGCATCTCCGACGGCTCGAGGACTATTTTGCGTCCTTTGTGATAAAAAATTATTTTGTTTATTCAAAAAATCCTTTACCTTTTGAGCCAACTCTTTATGGGTGTTAGTATAAAATATCGGACTTTGTTCTTTCATAATAGCGCACCATTGGCTTTGCTTATTTTATCCTTCTTACTACTCAACCGTTCATTGAGGGTATTTCGTTCCCAAAAAATATTATCCTCATATCCCTGGATATTTTTATCGTCTTTAGCCATATCTAACCTTTTTTCCGCAAGGCAACAATACTTTTCATCTATTTCAATACCGACAAATCGGCGACCAAGTTTATGCGCCACTACAGAAGTTGTGCCCGAACCTAAAAAAGGGTCAAAAACTATATCGTTTGGCTTGGAGCTAGCTAAAATAACCTTAGCAACTAACTTTTCCGGCTTTTGGGTTGGATGGTCTGTATTTTCTGGCATAGACCAAAACGGGATGGTTATATCGGTCCAAATATTGGAAGGAAAAGTTATTCGATAATTCCCTTCGGCCGTAGTCTGCCAATCTTTAGCTCCGCCATTACTATCCTTGTAAGGCGCCAGAACCTTCCGCTTCATTTTTACCTCATCAACATTAAAATAATATTTATTGGAAAGGGTACAAAACCAAATATCTTCAGAACAATTTTTCCAATTATTTTTAGCCCCCCTGCCCTTTTCCCTTTCGAAGGTTATGCGGTTTTGAATTTGGAAATATTTTTTTGCAACGCTAAAAATTGCTCCGGAGGTCCGCCAATCACCACAAATGTAAACAGATGCCTCCGGCTTGAGAATACGCACTAATTTCGACATCCAAGAATCGAGCCATTCTTCATATTGTTTTGGACTAAGCTTCTTAAATGTCGTAGCGTTAAAATTCTTTTGCAGATTGTATGGCGGATCAGCAAAGACTAAATCCACAAAGTTCTCGGGGAGGTGTTGCAGCACCTCAAAAGTATCCTGATGAATGGTCTTATTTTCAATTTCGCGCACACTAACTGGCCTATTTATGGTCAATAGGCGTTGGCGCAATTTCAAAATATCCTCTTGATTCAAACTAATAGTTCTATTCCTTGGTGCCCTATTTTTTTTCTCAGCTTTCCTATCCATAAGCCTAATTTATTCCTTTAACTGCCCATTATTTGAATATCTTATACCCTTCCCTCACTACCTTAGAAACTTTCATTCCAAATTCTTTGCCCTTAAGCGCTTTTTTAATCTTCT
>CAZQSQ010000022.1:10643-14595 GCA_964596325.1 uncultured Candidatus Saccharibacteria bacterium | reverse complement strand
GCGGAGGGGGAGGGATTCGAACCCTCGAACCGGTTGCCCAGTTAACACATTAGCAGTGTGTTGCTTTCGGCCGCTCAGCCACCCCTCCAAGCTAACATATATTTGTACTGCAATTTTAGCAAAAAATCAAGTTGAGAACCAGTAAACAAAGGGCTTTCGCCCATTGACTTTTAAGAAAAAGTGTGCTATCATTATAGATGTAGTAAGCATTCTCGTTTTTAGCATTTTGTTGAGGGGTTTTCCCGAATGCAGAGCTAAGTAGAGAAGGTCACCTTGCTAGACGCCGATTTAATTGCGGCGAAAAGTAAATAAAACACAACAAAATGGCTAAGAAACTTTATGTTGGTAACCTCGCTTGGGGCACTACCCAAGAGGCTCTCGCTCAGGCTTTTGCCCAAGCTGGAACCGTTGAGTCTTCCAGCATCATCACTGACAAGTTCTCTGGTCGTTCCAAGGGTTTCGGATTCGTGGAAATGTCCACCGATGAGGAAGCTCAAAAGGCTATTGAAATGTTCAATGGCAAAGAAATGGACGGCAGACAGTTGACTGTCAATGAGGCCCGCCCTATGACCGACAAGCCCCGCAGGGACTTCGGAGGTGACAGGGGAGGCAGGAGGAATGCTTGGTAAGCTAATCGCGGACTTGCTCCGCAGAGCTAACCAATAATTCTAAATTTGAAAGGCATCCGTGAGGGTGCCTTTTGATTTACCACAAAACAAGTCCGCGATACCCGGGCAGCTTTCCATGCAAAGTGTTGGCTGCGCGCCAACTGATTTTTTATTTTAGGCTAAAGCCTAAACCATGGTATAGCCGCTGGCGGATTTTAATCCGCAGGTGGAATCCAAATAATTCACCAACAATAAGACGCTCGCAAGGGCGTCTTTTGGTTTGAAAAAGCCGACAAGCTCGAAGGATTTGGCTTTAAGGTAAGCGGTTGACGCAAAGCTTATCCGGCGCTATTTTATAAGGAGAAAATTCAAAACAAACAGGAGGTGTTAATGGATAATAGTGAATACGAAAGGCAACTGGCCTTGGGCTGTCGTAAGTTGGCCTGGGTTGAAGATAAGGCCCATATGCCGCTTTTGGACGCGATTGAAAAGCGTTTTGTCGAAGAGAAGCCTTTTGCGGGTTTGCGGATTGCTGTTTGCATACATGCTGAGCCCAAAACTTGTCGGTTATGCCTAACGCTTAAAGCCGGCGGAGCTCAAGTTTTTTTGGCTGGCAGCAATGCTCTTTCAACCCAGGATGATGCCGTGATGGCCCTGAAAGAAAGGGGAGTAGAAGTTTTTGCCAAGCATAATTGTTCCGAGGTGCAGTATTGGCAATATTTGCATGATTTGCTCGATTCTCAGCCGCATATCATCATTGACGATGGTGGCGATTTGACCGATCTATTGCACAAGGAATATCGCAGCCACATTCCGGAAATGTTTGGCGGCTCCGAAGAAACGACGACAGGTATCAACCGTTTGAAAAAATGGGAAAAAGACGGCAAACTGCTTCTTCCGATGATTTCAGCCAATGATGCGCAGTGCAAACATTTTTTTGACAACCGTTATGGCACTGGCCAGAGCACTTGGACGGCCATAAGCAAGCTAACCAATTTGCAAATTTCAGGCAAAGTGGTTGTTGTGGCTGGTTATGGTTGGTGTGGCAAGGGCGTAGCGCGCTATGCTAAAGGTTGGGGTGCAAGCCGAGTTATTGTGACCGAGATTAATCCGGTTAAGGCGCTTGAGGCTATTAACGATGGTTTTGAAGCAATGCCCATGTCTGAAGCTTGCCAATTCGGCGACTTTTTTGTGACTGTTACCGGGAATATTTCAGTAATAAATGGTCGCCATTTCATCAAGATGAAAAATGGTGCCATCTTGGCTAATGCCGGGCACTTTGATGTGGAAGTGGATGTGGCGGGTCTTAAAGTTATGGCGCGCAATAGTTATCAGTTGAGAGACGGCGTGCAAAGATACGAGCTGCCCAATGGTAACTGTTTGGATTTGTTGGCAGAGGGAAGGTTGGTTAATTTGGCCGGTGGCGATGGGCATGCCGCAGAGATTATGGATATGTCCTTTGCGATTCAAACTCTTTGTGCCGAATATTTGGCCAAGACCAGACATACCCTTAAGCCCGGCGTCATTGATGTATCAACAGAAATCGACCAAAGCGTTGCCTGGTTGAAAATCAAAACTTTGGGCCTTGACTTGGATCGCCTGACCTCCGAACAAGAAAAATATTATTTAATGCAGTGAATACATCCCGCCAACGGCGGGTTTTTTATTATCCGAAGATTTTATATCTAATCTTCGCCGCAGCGAATTTGGTATGTTATAATGGATAAGGGCCAGATTGACCTAACCTTCTGCTCATATTAGGATATAAAAAACATCAAATAATATGGATAAAAAATATCAGGCGATTTTATTTTGTTTAGGGTTGGTTTTATTAGTTTTCTTGGTTTGGAAATTTTTTCCAGTCAGTGTGAAAAAGATAAATTTCGGGCAGAAATTCCAAATTTCCTACATCGATTCCAAGCAGCCGCGTTTCGAGCGGTATAAAAAATTATTTGCCACTAGCTCTGTCGCCGAGGGGATAACCAAGGCGATCAACCGTTTTTCCATCGATAAGCCATTCAAATTGGTTTTTGGTGAGTGCGGCAAGCAGGATTTTTATTTCGACGAACAAAAGCGCGAGATTCGAGCTTGTTATGAGATGGTAGACGCCCTGGGTTCGGCTTATACCTCCGATATTCGCGATGTTAACGAATACGATCGGGCGATTGTTAATTCCACCTACTATTTGGTTTTGCATAATATCGCCCACGCGGTTGGGAATTTGCCAGCCACAGGTTCAGACTCGATAGCTGATGAGATTGCTGCCTCCATTGCCTTAAGCTGTGGTAACCAATGCTCGGAAAATATTTTTACGGGCGGGCTCTACTTTATTTCTAAAGGAGATGAAAAGAAAATGGAGCAGTTAAGTTTTTCCGACGAGCGCAGCACCAACCTTTCACGTTTCATCAATTACGCCTGCTTGGCTTATGGGCAAAATCCTAAAGACAAAAATTGGTTGATAGAAAATAAAGTCATCCCGGAAAACGAAGCGCTGAAGTGCGGCCAGAATTATGCCAATTTAACGGAAAAGTATAAGAATGTTTTTGTCGAAGGGCAATAATTTATGGAAAATTTCGAAAAAATGAATTTTACAGCTCCGGAAAAAATTGAAAATGACCGCAAAGTGCCCTTGGTAGAGATAAAAATGTCTTTTGCCAAGTCAGGGGGCGCGGGTGGCCAAAATGTAAATAAGCGCGAAACTAAGGCTGAGGCACGATGGGATATTGGGGCCAGCAAGGCCTTTTCCGAGGAGGAGAAAAAACTTATTAAGGAAAAATTAGCCACGCGCATTAATGAAAAAGGCGAGCTGATTGTGCAAAGCGAGCAAGAGCGCTCGCAGGGGCAGAATGCCGCCGCGGCCGTAGAGGTGCTGCGCCGACTGGTTGGCAAAGCCCTTGTCGTGGAAAAGGAAAGAATACCAACCAAACCCAGCCGGGCCTCCAAAGAAGAGAGGCTGGTGGAGAAGAAGAAAACCGGCCAGAAGAAAAAGATGCGCGGCAAAATTGTGGAAGAATATTAAAAAATAAAATAAACAAAAAATATGAAGGGCTTCATGGATTTTATCAGGGAACAGGGGGTGGTGGGCTTGGCCGTCGGCTTCATGTTGGGCGGCGCTGTTTCTAAAGTAGTTTCTTCATTGGTGACCGAAATCATCAACCCGCTCTTGGGCCTTGTTCTTGGCTTTGCCGGCGATTTTAAGAGCAGTTACTTCATGGTTGGCGCAGCCAAAGTAGCTTGGGGAAATTTTTTAGCCACGCTTATCGATTTTTTGGTTGTGGCTTTGGTTGTTTATTATGGCGTCAAGGGTTTAGGTTTAGACAAGCTGGATAAGAAAGCCGGTTAAG
>CAZQSQ010000022.1:6372-10543 GCA_964596325.1 uncultured Candidatus Saccharibacteria bacterium | reverse complement strand
TGGTTTTTTAAGACCGGCAAAGGCCAATATGGGGAAGGAGATATTTTTTGGGGAATCGTCGTGCCCTTGCAGAGGAAAATTGCCAAGGATTTTTATGATCTGCCGCTCGGGGAGGTGGCGCATTTGCTCAAAAGCCCTATCCATGAACAGCGGCTGACCGGGCTTTTGATTTTGGTTAAACAATTCCAGAAGGGAAATGAAAGGCAGCGGGAACAGATTTTTAATTTTTATTTGAAAAGTGCCAAGCGCATTAATAATTGGGATCTCGTGGATTTAAGCTGTCGCGATATTGTCGGACAGTACTTGATAGGCAAGGATAAGGCTATTCTTTACGAGATGGTTAGGTCTAAGAATCTATGGGCCCGGCGCATTGCCATGGTTTCGACGAGCGCCTTTATCCGCAATGGCGATACCAAGGAAACTTATAAGATCGCCCAGATGCTGCTAAAGGAGGAGCATGATTTGATGCATAAGGCTTCTGGCTGGATGTTACGCGAAGCGGGCAAAGTGGATCGCCAGGGTTTGGAAAAATTTTTAGCAAAGTTTTCCAAGAAAATGCCCCGGACAATGTTGCGGTATTCTCTTGAACATTTTAATCCCACTCAGCGCAAAAAATATATGGAAAAATAACAAGCCATTTTTAAGTGGCTTTTATTGGCGGGGCTTTTGGCGGTCGCCGGCCTTTGTTATAATAAGGAAATAAAAATATTTATGATTTTTGCTGTAATTTTGGGAATGATCTTCCCGCGTTTAGCCATTGTTATTTTATGGTTTTTCTCTACTTGGTTTAAGGGCGGGGCCATGTTTGAGCATTGGGCCATACCTTTGTTGGGTTTTTTCTTAATGCCTTTTACTTTGCTTTGGTATAGTGCGGTGATGAATTGGTTTGGCGGGCAGTGGGGCTTTTGGCAGGTGGTTTTTATGGCCTTGGCGATTATTTTCGATATAACTTCAGCGGCCAAAAGCCGGAGAAAATAATATGATAACAAAAGATTTTCAGGATTTGATTCCTGAGTATAAAAATTTAGTCGAGCAAGCCAAGGCCGCTAGTCAAAGTGGTTATGCGGTTTATTCAGGCTATCGAGTTGGGGCGGCCGCTTTGTGTGCGGATGGTTCTTTTTACCTTGGGGCTAATTTCGAGAATGCCTCGTTTCCATGTTCAATCTGCGCCGAGCAGGCCGCCTTGGCCTGCGCTAATTCCTCCGGCCATCGTGACGTGAAGGCTATTGCTATTTTTGCCTTGAAAGCTCAGCAACCGATTGCGCCTTGCGGTTTATGCCGCCAAGTAATTGCCCAGATGGCTTCGCTTTCTAATTGCGATATAGAAATCATTATGTCCGATGCTAATATGCAAAAGGTTCGGCTTGCCAAAATTTCGCAACTATTGCCAGATCAATTCAAATTAAACGGTTAGCTATGAAGGCAATTATTATTTGCCAAAGTATCCACAAAAAGAATACTTGGCGTATCGCCCAAGCAATGGCGGCGGTGCTGAATTGCCCAGTCCTTAAGCCGCAAGACGCCGACCCTTTGGCGATTTCGGAGTGCGACTTGGTCGGTTTCGGTTCGGGGATTTATTTTGGGTCGCATCATCGGATGATTTTGGATCTCGGTGAAAGACTTTTGCCAGCCGAAGGGAGAAAGGCCTTTATTTTTTCTACCTCTGGAGCTGGGCCCAAGATGGACCAGTACCACCACAAAAAATTGCGAGAACTTTTACAGGGTGTCGGTTATGGGGTAGTGGGGGAATGGTCATGCAAAGCTTTTGATGAATTCGGCCCGTTTAAGCTTATTGGTGGGCTTAATCAAGGGCGACCCAATGAAGACGATTTTCAAAACGCCAAGGAATTTGTTAAAAAGTTGAATTATTAAAAGAAGCCCTCTAGGGGCTTTAATTCGGTTTTGATTGATTACTGTCTTTTTTTAGATTCAGGAACTTCTCGATTTCTTTCATGCCGTCTCCAACTATTTGCCGCCCTTCACTTTCGGCCTTTGCGATGGTCTGGCCGAACTTTTTTTCAAGTTCTTTTAAGTGGGGATTGGAGATAAGGCTATAGTATCCTTGAAGTTCTTTTTCGGTGAATGCTGCATCTATTGCGGCTAAAAAATTTTCTTCGAGCTTTGCGTGAACCTCATCATCAACTTTGTCGATTTTTTGGGCTGTTTCTTTTTCTCCGAATACGGCCACCAAGAATGCTATCCCTCCTAGATTGTTGATAATCGGATTGGCGACGCTAAAGCCTTTTTCCTTTAAGATTTTTTCAATGACTTCTTTTTTACTCAAGTAAGTCCTCCTATTGTTAAGATATCAATTTATACAAGATATCTGTGGAAAAGTCAATGTAGAAAATGGGCTATTTTTATTCTATACTAGGTCTAGTAGAGGCTATGCCAGTTGGGACATTTGTCAAAGAAAAATCATGGAAGAAAATGGCAGTTGGGATTTTTTGTTCGTCCCTTTTTTTGGTTTGCCAAATAGCCTATAGCGCGGCCAACGGCTTATTAAATAAGGATTATCCGATTTTAATATCTATATCCTTCGGCAGCGTGATTTTCCTGTTTTTGTACCTTATTTATACCTTTATTCAGTTTTTCAAGGCAATAATGAAGGAGCTTTAAGCTTGGTTACAAAAACATGGAGCAAGAAATAATTATACCCAATAAGGCCTCTTTTGAACGCAAAAAAACCGCTTTTCGCCAAGGCGGAATTTCTCGTTTACATGTGCTTTCCGATTTTGATCGAACCCTTACTTATGCCTATGTTGATGGGAAGAAGGCCCCTTCGATTATTGGCGGGTTGCGCAGCGGCAAATATCTGACGCCCGATTATGTGGCCCGGGCCACCGCTCTTTATGAAAAGTATCGACCTATTGAAATCGACCCCTTGATTTCTCCGGAAGAAAAGTCCGCCAAAATGTCCCAATGGTGGAGGATTCATTTTGAGTTGCTCGTAGAATGCGGTTTGGACTATGACACAATGGATAGAATGGTTTCAGAAAATTTATCCCGCTTTCGCGAAGGGGCTGACGAGTTTTTGGAATCATTGGAAAAACAGGGCGTGCCTTTGGTGATAATGTCGGCCGGGCCCGGCGATGCTCTTAAAATGATATTTGAAAAGAACCATTTATTTTTTTCCAATATCAGTATCATTGCCAATGTTTTTGAATTCAATGAAAAAGGCAAAGTGGTCAAAATTAAAGAACCGCTAATCCACTCTACAAATAAAAGCGAAATTACGGTTAAATCTTTTCCGGAAATTTTCCGCAAAATTGAGGATCGGGGCAATGTTTTGTTGCTGGGTGATAATGTTTCTGATATCGGCATGGTGGAGGGGTTTCCCTTTGAGACTTTGATTAAAATCGGGTTTTTATCTCCCGATGCCCAGGAAAAAGACAATTTAGAGGAGTTTAAGAATAATTTTGATGTTATTCTTACTGGGGATGGCGGTATGGATTTTGTTAATAAACTAATGCGGGAGATTTATGAAGTATAAGAGCGCGAGAATTTCCGCCATTGAGGAATATGTGCGCAATCACATTGTTGAAGATATTGTCCATGGGTTTGGACATGTTGATCGAGTGCGCGATTGGGCACTCAAAATCGCCCGGTCGGAAAAATATCCTAATTTAGAAACAGTAGAGGCGGCCGCTCTCTTGCATGATGTGGCCCGTAATGGCACTCTTTGGCGCAACCATGGGGAAGAGGGGGCCAAATTCGCCAAGGCTTTTTTGGAAAAAAGCCAATCGTGGACCGGGGAGGAAATTATAGATATTTGCAATGCGATTCGTTACCACAATAAAAATCGAGAAGGGCATGGCCGCCTTTTAGATATTATCCGCGATGCCGATATGTTGGACTCCTTGGGCGCCATCGGTTTGGCAAGGAATTTTATTTTTACCGCCCACAAAAAACCACTTTTCGATCCGATTAATATTAAGGGGGAAACATGGGGGCTTTCCAATACGGATTTTGATTTGCGGTTTGACCGGGGGCAGGGCGTTGGCCCATATATAACCGATGAGCTTAATTTTCAAATAAGTTATTTGAAAAATTTCAAAACTAAATTCGGGAAAAAAGCCTCCAAACCCTTGGTTGTCTATATGAAAAATTATATCTTACAGCTGGAGCGCGAAGTAAAACAAAACAAACGTTGAATATGAATAAAAAAGTG
>CAZQSQ010000022.1:0-6272 GCA_964596325.1 uncultured Candidatus Saccharibacteria bacterium | reverse complement strand
CTTGGGTGGTTGATCCCCACGAATTTGATCTGCCCGGTGAGATAACCTTTCAAGACATGACCGGAATAATGCAAGAGGCCCAAGAAGCCGCTAGCGATGCGGCGCAGAAAATGTGCAGTTCATGCGGCACGATGCCTGCCGGAGCACAACAAGATTCATGCAAAGAGCAATTTTGCTCTCCGCAATAATCAATCTTGGGGCAATTTGTTTGGATAATTTTCCCCGCACCGGAAATATCGGTGCGGGGTTTGCGAAAATTTTCCAGTGAAGTAAGATAATAAGGCAATTGTGCAATGAAAATCGATTATCAAAAAGAACTTAATGGCGAGCAGCTAAAGGCAGTTTTGGAAGGGGATGGGCGTTGCCTCGTTATATCCGGCCCGGGCAGCGGTAAGACGCGGACTTTGGTTTATCGTGTGGCTTATTTATTGGAAAAGGGTGTGGATCCGGAAAATATTTTATTGGTTACTTTCACTAAAAAGGCGGCCAGCCAAATGCTCTCCCGAGTGGAGGCGCTTTTGGGTTTCCGCCCACAAGGGCTTTTGGGCGGCACCTTTCATCATATTGCTAATTTATTTTTACGCCGCTACGCCACTTTTGCCGGCTATAAAAACGATTTTGGTATCTTAGACGAGGATGATAGCAAGAATTTAATCGCTGGAATAATGGAGGAGATGCAGATTACCAAAAGCGCTTATCCTAATTTCCCCAAAGCGGTTATGGTGCAGGAGGTTTTATCCTTGGCACAAAACACACGTAAACCCATGAAGGAGGTGGTGGATTCCCAATTTTCCTATTTGGAGTTGGCTGATGGCGAAATCGACAAGCTTTCACAAATTCTGGGCCGCTACAACGAAAAAAAGAAAGAACAGAATTTGATGGATTATGATGATTTGCTTATAAATTGGCAAAATATTTTGAAAGATAACGGCGAGGTGCGGCAAAAAATTTCTGAACGTTTCCAATATGTGCTGGTGGATGAATATCAGGATACTAATGTTATTCAAGAAGGAATGGTAGAACTAATGGCTGAAACCCATAAAAATATTATGGCCGTAGGCGATGACGCCCAGAGTATCTATTCTTTCCGCGGGGCAGATATTGAGCATATTTTGAATTTTTCTAAAAAATATCCCGACGCTAAAGTCTATAAAATAGAAACCAATTACCGTTCTATTCCGGAGATTTTAGATGTGGCCAATGAAAGCATTCGCCATAATTACGGGCAAATCCGCAAAACTTTAAGGGCGGTCAAAAATATTGGCAGAAAACCCAAAGTTTTTCTGCTGGAAAGCGCCACCAAAGAGGCGGAGTTTGTCTCTTCGACAGTGGCCAGGATGCGCTCGCAAGGTGAAGATTTGAATAAAATTGCCGTGCTTTTCCGCGGGAGGCACAGCGCCAGTGAGCTGGAGTTGGCCTTGGCTAAACATTCTATTGCCTACCTGATGCGCGGAGGTATGAAGTTTTTTGAACAGCAACATATCAAGGATACTTTGGCGTTTTTGCGCGCTTTAACTAATAATAAAGACCAAACCGCTTGGGAGAGGGTATTGCGGCTTTTTGACGGGGTTGGGCCAGCGGCCGCGGGCAAAATTTTTTTGAGAATTTACTCACTTAATAGTCGCGAGGGAATAAATGATGAAGCCTTGCTCAAGGACTTGGCTTTGATGGCCCCTAACCGGGCCAAGGAGGGAATGATTACTTTGGGGAAAATAATAAAAGGGGCCTCTTTGGCGCAAAAAGAAAAAGCATCTGACTATATCTCTAAAATAATTTTCTGTTGGCTGGACGATTTTTATGCCCAGTATCTTAAGGTTTCTTTTCCTGATGCTCCAGAGCGGATTGAAGATGTGCACGAACTTTCTAAGCTTTCATTGGACTATGGCAGTATTGCCGATATGCTCTCGGCCATGACTTTGTCGGAGGAATTCGAGGGGGAAGTTTATGAAAATGGGCAAAAGGGCCAAGCGATTACGCTTTCTACTATCCATCAGGCTAAGGGTTTGGAGTGGAATACGGTCTTTATTATCGGTTTGAAGGAAGGGTCATTCCCGCATGGCAAATCCGTGGATGATTTGAACTTTTTAGAGGAGGAGAGGCGGCTTTTTTATGTGGCCATCACCCGTTGCAAAGAGAATTTATACATTACTTATCCGATGATGGATTGGAAGCGCAAGGGCGACCAAGCCAGCAAGCCTTCAAGGTTTCTCAAAGAAATCCAAAGCGCGGTCGAGGAAGTTAATATGCTATCTGGTGACCCTTGGGGCGAAAGTCAGGGCTATAAGCCGCATTATCGCGGTGAGCCATCAGCCTTCCGGCAAATGCGCGAATCTGCGCCAAAAGAAAACCCCAAGCATAAACAGCAATTTAGTTCCAAAAATAGGCTGGGAGATTTTGGGGTTTTTGGCAGCGATTGGAAAAAAATCAGCCAAGACCAGCGTTATGATAAATCGGAGTATAATTCGGAAGACGGAGACGAGATAATCCATTATTAAAAATCCCCCGCTAGTAGCGGGGGAATGTTTCATTTTTCCGGATAACTATTGTGGAGGATGTAGCCTTGCTCGTATCCCAAGCGCAGCCAGGAATCTTTGGCATAATTAATGTCGGCTTCGGCTTTTTCTGAGTCTTCGTATGGCGGGCGTTCTGCGCAGTCTTCCAGGACTTTTAGGGCCGGCCAGCTGAGATGACCATTGTTGAGGTAATTTAGGCATAGCCAAATGAGAATGGGCTTTTTGTAGTGGGTGCGCATCGCTCCGATTAACCGGGAAAATTTTTTTCCCGAGACGTGCAAGAAAGCCGATTCCAAATTAGACATTTCTTTATTAAAGCATTCTTTTTCCATCGCGATAGGGTAGAGCCCGTTGACTAGCCCCCAAATCAAATATTCATTATTGATTTTGGAGAGGCGGCCTTGGAAATTTTCCGGGATTTTAGGCAGTTCCAATTCGAAGTATTTACCCGCAATTTCATTGATAATAACCAGCGGGACCCAAGAAAGTTTGCTTTTAATGTGGAGCATCAGCCCTTCCATGATCGCACGTTTGTCCGCCCCGGCGCATTCGCCAATCAATTTAACTACAGTGGGATTCTCCAAATATGCCTGGACGTTGGAGCTGTAGCGGCAGCGCGGGTCGGCTTCAATGAGTTCGATTATTTTTAGGGTTTTCTCTTGCGGGTTTTCCAAAGACAGAAATCCTTTTTTATAACCGTAATTGATAATGGCGGCAATGTATTTCCTCGTATCATAGCGAACTTGAGAATCTTTGGTAACAATCGCCGCTTTAACGGCCTCTTCCACTTCTTCTACACCAATGGCCAGGTCTAACAGTAGGGCGGTCGCGAATTGCTTTCTATCCTCGAGATGTTTGAATATTTCCCGATAGACGCCCTCCTTTTCCTGCTGACAGATTTTTCGTGCCTCCCTGAAGCGTTGATCCTCGAAAATTGCTAAAAAACTTTTTTCCTTTCGAGATTCCACATCGTTTTCAAGTGATTCAAGCAGTTTTACCACCTCTTGTCCTTTGTCACTCAATGGTTATTCCTCCTTTATAGGATTTATTAAAGATGCGTTGTTATACCATAAAGGATTATCGGGCGCAACGCTATAAAAAAATGCCCCAAGACCTTGGGGTATTTTTTTATATTTTTACTTTATTCTGGCCATAATCGAGTAAACGAGTTTGGCGGCTAAAAAGTCCGGCGCTTTATTGATTTTGTTGGGACAGAGCTCTACCACATCAAAACCGATAATATTTTTTTGTTTGGCCACCTTGTCGATCACTTCCAGGACTTGGTACCAAGTAAGCCCGCCGGGCTCAGGTGTGCCCGTGGAGGGCATTAAGCCGGAATCGAAAACATCCAAATCGATTGTGAGGTAAATATTTTCATTTTTTAGGGCTTGGCAAACTTTTTCTGGCAGGGTAGGCTCGCGGTAAATTTCGTGGGCAAAAAATATCGTATCCTTGGCCAAATTTTCTTTTTCTTCAATGGCTTGGCTTCTAATTCCCACCGAAACAATATTGCGGCATTTTTCTTGGGCACGGGCCATCACGCAGGCATGATTAAATTTGTCACCCTCATAAATATCGCGCCGGTCTGAATGCGCATCAAAATGCAAAATGCTTAAGTCAGGGTATTGCTCAGCGGCCGCATAAATAGCTCCGGCGGAAACCGAATGCTCTCCGCCTAAGACTATCGGGATTTTCCCATTGCTTAAATATTTAGCGATTTGTTTTTGCACTTTAGCGACCATATCCTTGGTCTTTTTAGCCCGGATTGGCTTGTCGGTAAATATCCCTTTTAAGTATGGTTCACTATCCGTGGCTATATCGTAAAGTTCCATATTGCCAGAAGCCTCAATGGCGGCCTTGGGCCCCAAATCCGCGCCCTTTATCCAGGTGCTGGTAGCATCAAAGGGAACCGGCAAAACGGCAAACCGAGAGGTTTGGTATTGGCAATATTTTTTTTCTAATCCGCCAAAATTGCTGGGCATAATATTTAGTCGAATAAAAATACGGCAGCGGCAATAGTGGTAGTCCAAAGACCATCTTTGTTGCCTTCCGCAGACTGGGCGGTATGGGTAGTCTTAAAAATATGGCCGCTGGAAGTGTAAGTTTCTTTGCGTTCGTCCCAAGCGGAATTAACATCAAAATCTACGCCCAAAGTGGTGGCCAACATTGTGGCAGCCAAATCTTCGGCATATTCTCCGGCCACTTCGCCTTTTTCTCCAAAAGCATGGTGCTCGGAAAGGTAGCCGTAGTTATTGGAATCACTGGGCACAGCCAAGCCGATAGCTGAAGAGATTAGCCGATTAGGCTCGCTGGTATCATTGCGGGCCATCACGCAGAAAGTGATTTGGCCGGCATTTAGATGTTTTAAGCCCTCATTCTTGGAAATAATTTTGCATCCGGGCGGGAAGATGCTGGAAACATAAACTAAGTTGCATTTCTCGATTCCAGCGGCACGCAAAGCCGCCTCAAATGAGGCTAATTTATCTTTGTGCACGCCCGAGCCGCTGACAAAAAATACTTTCTTGGGAACCAGTTTTAAGTCGGTATCATTTGGGGTTGTAGTGTTTATATTATTGACGTTGACTTCTTCCATTTTTTTGTTGTTTATTATTGAATGCACAATGCCCAATTCCGAAAGGGAAATGGGCAAGTTTTTATATTACTTTTCGTTGTCTAGAAATTTATTATAGTTTTTTGCTTCCCGAGTTTTCCAGTTCTTTTTATGGTAGACGTAACTGGCAATGAGCGGGAAGGCCAGGGTAGCTTCTGAGTAAACCATTTGCTCGTTTTCTTCGCCGACTTTTCCCCAAGAGTGAGCCTCACGCAAAGTTGAGCCCGAGAGTGCGCCATCGCGTTCGTCGGCTACGGTAATTTGGACGGCATATTTGTGGAGCTTGGCTTCTTTTTCGGTTAGGATCTCGGCCATGACAGTGGTGTCTTGGGCGAAATTTTTTGGTACGCCCCCAGCGAGCATAAATAGGCCGGTTTCTCCCGCTTTAATCTTTATTTTGGTTAATTCTAAGAAGTCCTGCACCGAATCAATGGTAACTTTCGGCTGCTTGCCCATTTTGTGCTGATAGTTGGCCAAGCCCAAGCCGGCGCTGCAATCCGAAAAGGCCGGGACAAAAATCGGGACATTTTTTTCGTAAGCTAAGCGAACAATGGAATCTTTACCCAAATTGTTTTGCTTCAAATATTTGCCCATTTGCGCGATAAACTCGCGGGAAGAGTAGGGGCGAGGCTCAAGCTCTCGGGCGATTTTGGCGACCGTGGCATCGCAGTGTAATAATTCGTCCTCATCGATGTAGGTATCGTAAATGCGATCAATATTTTGCTTCATGAGCGCATCGTCATTGGCAAAGATGTTACCTTTGTAATGCCTATATCCTAAACCTTCAAAAAAATCCTGGTCGACAATATTGGCGCCGGTAGAGATAATGGCGTCGATCATATTATTTTTTAGCAGATCATAAATAGCGGCCTTTAGCCCGGCGCTAATCAAAGAGCCGGCTAGGCATAAAAAAATAGAACATTTTTTGTCCTTAATCATGTCGTCGTAGATATACGACGCTCTAGCCAACGTTCTGGCGGAAAATGCCATGTCGTTGAATTGATCCACGATCGGGATCGCGTTGAAAGATTTAATATCAATATGGTTGATAGTCTCTTTCAAAATTGCTTTCTTACTCATATATTTAGTTTTTTTGGAATTGATGAATTTATTATATATAAAATGTTTTGGAATGCAATACAAAAAAC
>CAZQSQ010000021.1:0-14693 GCA_964596325.1 uncultured Candidatus Saccharibacteria bacterium | reverse complement strand
ATCGGGATTCTTTTGTTTGTGATAAGATTTGGAATATGATTATCGACACGCATGCCCATGTCAATTTCCATGCCTTTGAGGCGGATCGCGAAACCATCATAAAAGACTGTTTGGCTAAGCAGGTTTTAATGGTTAATATTGGCAGCAATTTGCCGACTAGCCAAAAAGCCGTAGAAATGGCCCAGCAATATGAAGGTTTGTGGGCGAGTGTCGGTTTACACCCGATCCATCTGGCAAGCGAGCTGCAAGCAGACGAAGATGAAGATCCGACTGACGAGAAGAATTTTGATTATGAAGTTTATAAGCATTTGGCGCAAAGCCCCAAGGTTGTCGCTATAGGGGAGATGGGTTTGGACTATTATTACAAACCCAAAAGCGAGGCTAAGAAAAAAGTTTTTAAGCAGGTACAAACGGATTTACTGGCTCAAGAACTAAAATTTTGCAAAGAGCTTGACAAGGCGGCAATATTGCATTGCCGCATGGCCTATGAGGATATGCTTTCCTTTTTTCAAAGCAATCCTGATTTAATCCCTAAAAGAGCAGTTCTGCATTGTTTTATGGCGCCGCAATTTTTGCAGGGATTCTTGGATTTGGGTTTTTATATCGGGCTCAACGGTATAATTTATAAAAACATTGAAGGGATAAATTTCCCCGAGATGGTCAGGGCCGTTCCCATGGAAAGATTAGTTTTGGAAACCGATTGCCCTTATTTGCCCCCGCCAGAGAAGAAGGGAGAACGCAACACACCCTTAGGCGTACTCTGTGTGGCAAAAACCGTGGCTGAGTGGAAAGATATAAAAGAGGGCGAACTTGTTGAGATTGCTAATAGCAATGCCCAGAAGCTATTCCTAATATAAAAAGAGCCCCACGTGAGTGGGGCATTTACTTTAGATAAGTGACCATAATAGTCGGAATGTATTTTCCTGAGTGGTCAATATTGGTTATCTCGTATGATTGGGAATGATTTTCAAGCCAATCATTAACCGCATTTTGCAAACTGCTCACCGAGTACTGGTTGCAAAATATTTCCACTTGAGTCATTTTTGTTCTGGGCACAGATGACGGATTGTAGGCGATCATCACCGAGGGAATATATTGACCAGATTGTCTGAGGTAAACAATTTCGATGTTTTGGTAGTGGTTTTTCAACCAGCTATTAACATCATCTTGGAGTTGATTGACCGAAACCTGATTACAGATTAATTCTACCCTCAAGCCAGTATTAGTGGTTTTTGGTGAAGCCGCGCTAACGGGCCCCTCACTAATACTCCATGGATTGACGGACGTTTGGCCACAGCCGGAAAACAGCAAAAAGGCCAAGGTAAACAGAATGGCGATATTTTTCATTTGTTAATCCTCCTTTAGGAAACTTCTTATATTATATCATAATATTATAATAATGTCAATAATATAAAAACTGCCCGCCAAGCGGCGGACGGTTTTTATTCTTTGGGAGGCTCTTCCATTTTGGCTTTTACGGTTTTGATTTTTTCCGCAATAGAGGCGGCCTTGTCGAACTGCAGGTTGCGCCTGGCCAAATCCAGCTGATTTTTGAGTTTATGCAAATATTCTTTGAGAAATTCTTTTTTAGGTAAAGCTTTTTCGTTCTCCTCAAAGCGGAAGATATCAGTAATAACCTTAACGATAGGCCGGGGCTTAACGTGATGTTTTTTGTTATAGTCCAGCTGGATTTGGCGTCTCTGGTTGGTTGTTTCCATTGCAGCCTTAATAGACTTGGTAAGGCTATCGGCATACATTATAACCCGGCCCTCTTCATGACGGGCCGCACGGCCCATTATCTGCACCAGGGAAGTCTCGTTGCGCAAAAATCCTTCCTTATCCGCATCCAAAATGGCGATCAGAGAAACTTCGGGCAAATCCAAACCTTCGCGCAGCAAATTAATGCCGACTAATACTTCATATTTGCCGCGGCGCAAATCCGCCAAGGTCTTGGTGCGCTCAAAAGTTTTGACATCGGAATGTAAATAATTGGTTCGGATTTTTTTCTCTTTAAGATGGCTACTCAAAGCTTCGGCCATTTTTTTAGTCAAAGTCAGCACGAGCACGCGCTGGTTCTTTTTCTGTCTTATTTCGATTTCTTTGACTAAGTCTTCCACTTGGCCTTCGGTTTTCCTCACTTCTACTTCCGGGTCTAGGAGATAAGTCGGTCTGATAATCTGCTCCACTATTTGAGTGCTTTGGCTGCGTTCATAATCTCCGGGTGTGGCCGAGACATAAATAGTGCGCTTTTCAATGCCCATGAACTCATTGTATTTAAGTGGCCGATTATCAAGGGCAGAAGGCAGGCGGAAACCATATTCTACCAAAGTTTTCTTCCGGCTTTGATCTCCTTCATACATGCCGTGGAGTTGGGGTACGCCAATGTGCGACTCGTCTAAAAATAGTAAAAAGTTTTTAGGAAAGTAATCCAAGAGGGTGTAGGGCGGGGTGCCGGGCTTGCGGCCTTCTAATTGGCGCGAATAATTTTCAATGCCATGGCACCAGCCGGTTTCCCGCATCATGGCCATATCGTATTCGGTGCGCCTCTTGATTCTTTCGGCTTCCAAGAACTTACCGTCTTTTTTTAACTTGGCGGTATGATTTTCCAACTCTTTGGCGATTTCTTTCATAGCATCAATGGTCTTTTCGCGTTCGGAAATCCAAAACTTAGCTGGGAAAAGGGAGATGTCTTTTACTTTTTTGAACTCGCCAAAGGGTGCCGGGCAGATTTCAATACTTTCAATGGCTTCAGGAGTATTTTTTATCCTGATTATTTCATCCTGACCTGAGGGCCAAATATCCAAATAATTATGGCGGAGGCGGAATTTGCCGCGCCAAAGCTCATAGTCATTGCGCTCAAATTGCAGCTCCACCAATTTATACATTATCTGTTTTTGGCTAAGCGCTTCGCCAACTTTCAGATTGAGTGCGAAATTCTTATAAGAGTCTGGTTTGCCCAAATTGTAGATGGCCGAGACCGAGGCAACGATAATGGAGTCATTGCGCGAAAGCAGGTTTTGGACTGCGGCGTGGCGCATCTGGTCAATATCTTCATTTATCTTGGCATCCTTTTCAATATAAGTGTCGGTGTTGGGCAAATAGGCTTCGGGCTGATAGTAATCGTAATAGGAAACAAAATAACTGACTTTATTTTCTGGGAAAAAAGTCCTGAATTCCTCATAAAGCTGGGCGGCCAAAGTTTTATTCGGGGAAATTATCAGGGTAGGGAGCTGGGTTTTCTCGATTATTTTGGCCATGACATAGGTTTTGCCAGAACCGGTCACGCCCCAGAGCGTTTGGAATTTATCATCACGCAAAACGCCCTTGGAGAGCTTGTTAATAGCCTCGCCTTGGTCGCCTGTGGGTTGGAATTTGGAAACAACTTGGAATCTCATATTTGGCCTTTTAATTTCATCAGCCGGCGCTTCTTATTATAACTGATGGCGAAGCGGTGGGCCTCATCCCTGATTTGGAGAAAGAATCTGGCGAGCTCCGGGGGCAGGCTTTGCAGATTTAGGGATTTTTTGGAAAAGGGAGAAAATATTTTAGCTTTATGCGGATTGCGCTCTATTTTTGTTATGGCTAAAACCGGGATTTTAAGATCTCTGGCAGCCTTAAGCTGTCCTTTGCCTCCATCGAGTAAAAATAAATCCGGAGTGGCCCACTGAGTATGCGCTAGCCTTCTTTGCAGGATTTCACGCAAACTGGAAACGTCGTCTTGGTTTTCTACGGTTTTGATTTTGAATTTCCGGTACTGGGATTTATCGGGCTTGTCATTTTGAAAAGCCACCATGGACCCGACAGTTAAAGTCCCGCTCAAATTGGATATGTCATAACATTCGCTGCGCCCTCCTTTGCCTTCATAAAGCTTCAAGATGGCCGAAAGCATTTGCAAAATTCTTTGGTATTGGTTTTTGTATTGCGGATTTATGCAGTAGCCAAGGCATAGCCCCATATCATAATAGAGGCAGGATTTTTTTAAGAGATGTTTGCAGGTTCGATAGGGAAGGATTTTGCGCAAATCAGCCAAAAGTTTTTTTAATTCTTTAGCACTGACAAAAGGTCCCAGATATTGGAAATTTTTGTCCTGAGGCTGGTGGGTAATAAAAATCAAAGGAAAATCCTCGCGACTTATGGCGACATAGGCATAATTTTTATCGTCTTTCCATTGGGTGTTATATTTGGGGTGATATTGTTTTATCAGTCGGTTCTCCAAAATTAGGGCTTCTTTTTCATTTTTAGTGCCAATGGTTTCAATGCCCGCCACTTGGTCAATAAAATTTTGATCCGGAAAGGTCTTTTTTTGGAAGTGGTCAGAGACGCGTTTTTTTAAGTTTTTGGCTTTGCCGATATATAAAATCTGCTCCTCGATATTACGGAAAAGGTAGACCCCGGGCTTTTGGGGCAGTTTCTCGACTTGTTCTTTTAGCTCGGCTTGCATGGCTTCAAAATACGATATTTATCGTGATTTTTCAATACTTTGGTCATTTGTCAAGAAGTTGACTCAGTCTTTAGCGCGCAATAGTATTGCGGAAAGTAACTAAAAAATATGGATAACAAACTCTTCTTTGGCGGAGGGCTTTTAGCTCTAGCCTTCTTGCTTTTACCCAATGTTATTTGGGTTAACGGGGCTACCAGCACGGCAGCTACCACAACGCACGCGGACAGTTTTCTAAAATCCTTGGATGCACCAAGCGCCGAGGTTACGATGTTTAATGAAAGGTTGATTGCCATTGTGGATAAGGCACAAAAGGCCAACAAGAATTGGTATGAATCTTTAGATATTGTTTCGCGCAAGGATTTCGATAAAAAATACATGGTTTCTATGGCGGCCAATTTGGAGGCCATTTTGTCTTTGCGGCGTTTGGAAGTCCCCAAGAAATTAGCAACTTCTACCCGGGCGGCTTTGGTGAATGTGCGCGATAATTACATCAAAATTTTCAGTATTAAGAACGCGAACATCCAAAGAGAATATCAGGTTTTCAACGATTCGGGACTAACTATGTATTTGGCCTCGGCCAATCTGATTGGTGAGCAAAATGCCAAATATAATTCTGCAATTTTGAAGGCATACAATTTAAGCACTGATGGGCAAGGGTATTACAAAAAAACCGACAAGAAGGGTAATGTGCTCAGCGCAGGCAGCATTTCGATTTTCAAACAACAAGAGCTTTTAGCCAAAACCGAGGCCAAGCCAGTAGTAATTAAAAAATTACTGAGCAAAGATTGCTATGACGATATCACTTCTCCGGATAGATATTTTAAGAAATTAAATAATCCTCGGCCCATTGATACGATTGTTGTACATACGTCCTTTTACCAGCCGGATAATGACCCTGCCATTAAGAGGATTTCCAATGATATTTATAGCGTGGATGGCATTATGGATGTCTGGAATTTTTATGGTGTCGGCCCGCATTACCTTATTGATCGCCAAGGAACAATTTATCAGACGGCTGAAGAAAAAAATGTGGCTTGGCATGCGGGAGCCAGTTTGATGCCGGCCCCAGATGGGCGCACCGGAGTGGGAATATTTTCCATCGGAATTGAGCTTTTATGCCACGAGACCGACAACCTGACCGATGAGCAAAAACTATCTTTGGCTTGGTTGGTTAATGATATCGGCACGCGCTATCAGATAAAACATGTTTTGGGTCATAACGATATTGCCAATAAAGCGGAAGACGAATCTTTCCGTAATGAGGTTAATAAGCTGGGGACGATTGGTAATAATATCAAAACAGATCCTTGGGGTTTGGCTTGGCACCAGATAAACCTGATTATGAAGAAATTGGATACCCAATACGGGCACTAATTCCTGCAAAGCGGCCAAAATGGCCGCTTTTGCAGTTCCTTTTCAGAATGGTTTTTCTATGTTATAATATGCAGATTTGGAGAATATGGAACAAGATTTCATTACGCTAACAAATTGCAGCGAAAATAATCTTAAGGGCGTATCGCTTAAAGTCCCCAAGAATAAATTGGTGGTCTTTTGCGGTCTTTCGGGTTCAGGAAAATCTTCTTTGGTTTTTGATACAATTTATGCCGAAGGGCAGAGAAGGTATCTGGAAAGCTTAAGCTCCTATGCGCGGCAATTTTTGGGCGGCATCAAAAAACCGCAGGTGGAAAGCATTGAAGGCTTGAGCCCCACTATTGCCGTGAACCAAAAAACGATTTCAGCCAATCCGCGCTCAACGGTGGGGACGATTACGGAAATTTACGATTATATGCGGCTGCTGTTTTCCAATATCGGCAAGCCTTATTGCCCTAATTGTGACATATTGCTTTCTTCCCAAACTGATTTGGAAATTGCAGCTAAGATTTTTAACTTGGCTAAAGAAAACAAATCGGTAAAAATTTTGGGTCCGGCGGTGGCGGGGCACAAGGGGGAGCATAAAGGAACTTTAGAGGAAATTTGCCGTTCCGGCTGGCCAGAGGTGCGCATTAATGGAATTTTTTATGCTTGCGAAGAAGCTCGGCGTAAAGATTTAGACAAGAATAAGGTTCATAAAATTGATGTGCTAGTTGGAGAATTTTTGCTCAAGGATGTGATTGAAAGCAATGCCAAGGCTAATGCCAAAAGCAAAACAGAAAAGGAAGCGCTCAAAAACAGGGACAAGAAAATGAAGGGCTACATGGACGATGAAAAGGAGCGCATTTTGGAGTGTGTCAAAAAGGCTTTGGAAATCGGCAAGGGGCGCATGGTGGCCTTGGTTAATAATGGCAAGAAAGATAATGAAATTGTTTTTTCTGAATTGGAATCCTGCACCAATTGCAATTTTTCCATGCCCAAAATCGAACCGAGGTTTTTTTCCTTCAACAGCCCCTTTGGCGCCTGTCCGACCTGCCAAGGTCTTGGCAATATTTTGAAAGTTGATCCAAAACTTATTTTGGCTCCGAGTCTTTCCATCGAGGAGGGGGCGATTGTGCCTTGGGCTTCGCTTTCCATGTTTTCCCGCCGAGTCTTGGCTGTTTCTTTCCAAGAAGCCAAGCTGCAGGAAATTTCTGACAAATACGGTTTTACTTTATCCATGCCTTGGCGTGAGATTTCCGAGCCGGCCAAAAATATTATTCTTAATGGAAGCGAAATTGACGAGTGGGAGGGGGTTATTCCGCGAATGGAACGGATGTACCACCAAACAGAATCAGAATATGCCCGGGAGGAAATCAGTAAGTATATGACTAATTTGGTTTGCCCGGATTGTAATGGCGCCCGTTTACGCAAAGAGGCCTTGGCCGTTAAAATTGCCGGCAAGAATATCGCCGATTATTGCAGCATGCCGATTTGCGAAGCTATTACCGCCCTTAAAGAGGTCGTGGAAAAAATAACTAAGGAAGATCAGAAGGTAGCGCAAAGCATCATCAATGAAATGGTTAAGCGCATGACTTTTTTAGAGGATGTGGGCGTGGAATATATCTCCTTGGCCCGCCAAGCCAATACTTTGTCAGTTGGTGAAAATCAGCGCATTCGGCTGGCTTGCCAATTAGGTAGTGGCCTTTCCGGAATTTTATATATTTTAGACGAGCCAACCATTGGTTTACATGAGCGAGACATTGATAGGCTGATTAAGTCAATCCGCAAATTAGTGGAATTAAAAAATACCGTCTTGGTCGTGGAGCATGATGCCCGGGTGATGGAGGCCGCTGACTGGATTGTGGAAATCGGCCCGGCCGCCGGCATTAATGGCGGCAAAGTAGTTTTTGAAGGCACACCCGAACAGCTTAAAAAATCCAAAACCGTGACGGGTATGTATTTTGGCGGCAAGGAGGCTGTGGCTTCTGGCGTTGATAAGCTGGAAGTCAGTAAGAATAATAATTGGTTGGAGCTTTTAGGAGCTAAGCAGTTTAATCTTAAAGGCGTGAATCTTAAAGTGCCCTTGGAGCGTTTTAATGTGGTAACGGGTGTTTCGGGCGCGGGCAAATCTACTTTGGTTTTGGACATTTTAGCCAAGGCCATGCAGCTGGAAATTGGCCGGCAGTTAGTGGTACCAGGCGAATACAAGCAGCTTAATGGGAAAAACCATATCAATAAAATTATTGTTATTGACCAGAGCCCGATAGGACGGACGCCTCGATCTAATCCGGCAACTTATACGGGGTTATTTACCTATATCCGGGGGCTTTTCCAGCAGACTTATGATGCCCGCGTGCGCGGTTTTAACCAAGGGCATTTTAGTTTCAATACCAAGCAGGGCAGGTGTCCTTCCTGCCAAGGAGAGGGGTATAAAAAAGTAGAGATGTATTTTCTGCCAGATGTTTTTGTGCAGTGCGAAGTTTGTCATGGTAAGCGCTTTACTCCCGAGGTTTTGAATGTGAAGTATAATGGCAAGAATATCGCTGAAGTTTTGGATATGAGCGTAGCTGATGCTTACAGATTTTTCCAAGATATTCCACCTCTCGCGGCCAAATTAGGCTTGCTTATGCAAATCGGTCTAGACTATTTGAAACTGGGGCAACCTTCTACCGAACTTTCGGGCGGAGAATCACAGCGGATTAAATTGGCCGAGGAGCTTTCCCGCCGGGATACGGGATTTACCTTTTATATTTTAGATGAGCCGACCACCGGTTTGCATTTTCATGATGTGAAAAAACTGATGGTCATTTTGCGCAAGCTAGTGGAAAAGAAAAATACAGTTTTAGTTATTGAGCATAACCCTGATATGGTGCGCGAGGCCGATTATATTGTCGAGCTTGGGCCGGAGGGGGGTGCCAAGGGCGGCAGGATTATTTTTGAGGGCACCCTGTCAGAAATGCGCAAAGCCAAGACCTGGACCGCCAAATATATTTGATGTGTAAAACCGCCTTAGGAGGGCGGTTTTTTTATTGTATAATTTAGAAAACATTATGAAAATTAAAAAAGATTTAGCTATTGGTTTGCTGGCCGGCTTGGCCATAGCCGCCATTGCCTTTACTTGGTGGTATTATGCCCAACAGCCGCCAAGCGCTAAGTCGCCGGAAAACGTGGCCACTAGCACTCAGCCTCAAGCCAAAAATGCCCCGCCTCCAGCCCAGAGTGCCCCGAAAATTGCCACTCCATTGCCTTTGCCGACGGTTGATACCATTGACGTTTTGCTGGAAAATATTTTGTCCATCAATGGGTCGAAATCTCGCGTAGAGAAATGGTCCGGCGCGGCTTGCTTGAAGTCCAAAGATATTAAGGGCATAAAATTTACCGCCAAGACTAAATTTAATTTTGCCGCCTACTTTCAAAATAAAGGTTTCATGGCTGATAACCAATGTGCGGCTGACGGTACCATTGGTGGTTTAGCTGGCTATATCCGGAAAAAAGACGGCGCTTATTGTTCGGTGGAATGGCTGAAAAATGATGTTATTAATGGTATAGAGTTTAAGATAGCTTGCGAATACGCCATTTAATTAAATAGAGCCGCTAGGCAAAAGCCTAGCGGTTTTGTATAATCCCGATATGAGCATTCTGCTGAAAAATGTAATCTTTAATAATAAAGAGACGGATTTGTTGGTAGAGGGTAATCTGATTAAAAAGATCAGTAAAGGAATCAATACTAAGGCTGACGATAAAATAGACTGCAAAGGCAGTAAGGCAATAATACCCGGGCTTTATAATATGCATACGCATGCCGCCATGTCACTTTTGCGCGGTTTTGCCGATGATATGCCTTTAATGGATTGGCTGCAGAATAAAATTTGGCCCTTGGAGGAAAAGCTGAGCGAAGATGATGTTTATTGGGGGAGTAAGCTGGCATTTTTGGAAATGGTGCGGACTGGCACGATATTTTTTAATGACATGTACTTTTTCCCCGAAGCCAGTGTCCGGGCAGCCGAGGAGATGGGCCTGCGCGCCCTGATCGGCTTGGTGGTTTTTGGCGGGTCAAAAATGAGCAATCCTAAAACCGCCCAGGCCAATTTGGCAAAATTCCGGAAGATGGGGCTTAAAACCACGCAGTTTGCTATTGCGCCGCATGCCATTTATACCGTTGGGGCCGAGGAGCTAAAATGGTGCGCTCAGTTTGCTCAAACTGAGAAAATTTTATTGCATACCCATTTATCAGAAACCAACACAGAGGTGGAGGATTGCCTGCGGCAGAATAAGAAGCGGCCGGTTCAGTATTTGGATTCACTGGGGTTTTTAGGAGGCCAGAGTATTTTGGCGCACGGCGTGTATTTAGATAAAAAGGAAGAGGAAATTTTGGGGAAAAGAGGCTGTACGGTAGTCAATAATCAGAGCAGTAATTTCAAATTAGCCGTTGGCGAGATAATGGATATAGCCGGGCTGAAGGAAGAGGGAGCTAATATAACGATTGGCACGGATGGGGCCGCTAGCAATAATAATTTAGACTTGATGCAGGAAATGAAGATATCGGCTTTGGCCCAAAAGCATAAGCAAAAAGATGCCTGCCAATATCCAGCCAAAGAGGTTTTGCAGTCCGCCACCAAAAATGGCGCCAAAGCTGCGGGCTTAAATGGAGGAGAGATAAAAGAAGGCAAGCTGGCGGATTTTGTTTTGCTGGATTTGAATAAAATTCCTTTGGTGCCGGGGTTTAACATCGAGTCTGATATTGTTTATGCTTCAGCTGGAGATACTGTCAGTGATGTTATTATTAACGGTCAAGAAATTTTAAGGGATGGATTTTTTGTCTGTGAGAATGAGAATTTAATTAAGAAAAAAGCTAAGGCCGTAGCCCATAATTTAGTTTCAAAAAAATGAAATTTATTTTGGAAAATAAGACCGGATACTCTGCTGCCGTCTTAATGAAAAAGGTTGGTTACGTTTTCGACCGGCAAGACGAGATAAAAGGGGAGATGAGCTTTGTCCGAGAGCTTGGCGTGGCGCGCTATCCGCGCCTCCATATTTATCTTAAAGAATTTGGGCAAAAGGTAGAATGCAATATTCATTTGGATCAAAATAAAAATTCTTATCACGGAACAACGGCGCACGCCGGGGAATATGACAGCGATTTGGTTCAGGAAGAAGTTATTAGGATTCAGGGTATGCTGGGGAGTCTTGAATAAAAAAAGGAGGCGCTAGCCTCCTTTTTTTATTCAGAATACTTTAGTCGTCTAATTTGGTATTAATTTTTTTATTGCCAAAGGAATTTTTTAGGGCCTCGCGAGCTTTCTCGATCGCCGCCGAGAAGTTTTTTTGAGCTTTATGGATGGCTTCATTGTGGGCATCTCTAGCATCCTCTAAATTCGAACCAATTTTTTCTACGGCCCTTTTGTCAGCGGAAAATTTTTGGTGAGCGGCTTTTGTAGCGGCTAAGAAGGCAGTCCTGACAGTTTTGCTGTCTTTGCCGGCTTGGCAATCGGCTTTAGCTTTGGCGATGGCATCACTGATAGCTTTTTTATACGCCTCCAATAAAGTATTTATTTTGTTCTTGCGGGTAGTCAAAGCGGTATTAACGGCCTTGCGATAGGTTTCGTTGGCAGCGTCAATAGCGGCGCGCCTGGCGGTCACAGCCTCGGCTACGGCCTTTTGATAGGCGGTAATGGCATCCTTTTTGGCTTGGGTATCGGCTTTGCCTAAAAGTTTTTCAAATCTGCCGTCGCTGTTCTTATCCCAGGCTTTGCGCTTGTCGGCCAACTTCGTGTCGTTTTCCGAGCGGCGCTGATCAAGTTTCTTCTGGTTTTCATTTTGGTTTTGCAGGGTGTGGTCATTTTTTTCCTGCAAGCCCTTTTGGATTTTGATATCCTGCTCTATGACTTTGGTGCAAAAACTTTTGGCATTGCCGGTCGGCGGGGTAGTGGTTGCTGTGGAGGTGCTTTGCGCCGCGGCAAAATTTCCCAGGGCAAAGGTTGCGATAGCGCCAGTAATAAGCGCTTTGTGCATTTTATTCATATTTTTTATTTATTTTATATGGTTATTTCTTCGTATTGATTAAGCGATTGGTCTTGGGCGATTATGGCATCAACATAGGAGCTTTCTTCGGAAATTATCCCATCTTCAACATAAATATCATTAAGCAGGCTGTCTATGTCTGACATTTCATTGTCGGAGTATGAGCTTGGCGCCATGGCAGTCATTAGCATTTGGGGCGCGGCCTCGGAGGTAGCTACGCTATTTGCGGAAATGTCAGTCGGGGAATCTTGGGCCGGTGAAGGGGGTACTTCTCCTATGGATTTTTCCATTTTGGCCAGTGGCTCGATATTGGAAGTGTCTGTTTGGTCAGTAATAAAGTTATCGCTAACTTTTGGCGAAATCGGCTTTTGGGGGATATTTAATATCCACAAGCCGGCTACCACTAGGCAAAGAGCCAGTACGGGGGCCAACTTATACTGCCAGCTTAAATTCTGAAATCCCGCAGCTATGTTGGAAAAAATATCATTACTTTCTTTATTGGTATTACGATTAGTTGTTTTGTTTGTGACAGGAGATTGGCCAAGCCCCAAAAGTATTTTTTTCAAGTGTCCGGGATCGGCCTTAGATTCTTGGGCCGAGGCCAAGATGGCCCGCGTTATACGGCCCATCTCTTGGCACTCAGCTTTACTAATACCCAAAATGGAGGATATTTGATCCTCGGTTTTGCCTTGCAAATGAAGGGCGATAAACTCATCAATAATGTTTTCGCGGTTTATTCCGGGCATGGAATCGTATAAATTAATACGTTAATTTTAGCTGTTTGTGACATCGGCTTAATTCTTTTGAAAGAGCATATAAATCCCCCAAAGTCCTGAGACGCCGATTAGAGAATAGACGGCGGCTACCGGGATATAACCCATGCACAGGGCGGGGATGAGCTTAATACTGATGACGGTTAAGCCGATATGCAGCGCGCCTAAGACCATCAAAAATGTGGCAAAAATATTTATTAATCTGATTAGCAGTTTCATGTCAGTTCAAAATAAAGTTTATCATCTTATCAAAATACTGGGCGAGCAGTTCTTGTTCGAGCAGTTTATGGTCGCCATGAGCCACTTTGATTACTTGCTCGCTAGGGAGGCGGTCATTGCAGGTAATGGGCACATCCAAGTCAACATCACCATGCACTACCAAATATTGTTCGGGTTTCAGAGCTAAAATAGCATCTTGAAAATCATCTTCGCCATTTTCGATATTCAACTTTTTCGGAATACCCGAAATTTCTTCTCTGGTTTGGCGGATTTTTTGGTATTCTTCCTCGGGGAAGTAGGTTTGCCAATTTAGCCAATTAAGCTCCCGGCCATGGTAAAAGCCGCATCGCCACCGTAAGATGGTTTTTATATTAAGCCCCGGGGCGTGCAAGAATATTTTGGATATTTTGCCGGGATTATCGGTCATATATTTTGCTGCCACGGCCGCACCCAGCGAGCGGGCGAAGACTATAATTTGGTTATTTTTGGGAACGAGATTATTGATGAAATATTCAACGTCGTGGGCCCCATTAGTGATAGTAAATTCGGAAAATTTTCCCGAAGACATACCACAGCCCATAAAATCTATTTTAAGGATATTGAAAGTTTCGCCGATTTTAGCGCAGATCTTTTCTACCATCGGATGGTTAGTGGAACTGGATTTTAAGCCATGAAGGAAAACGATGGTTTTAGCGGCGCCGTTGTCATACCAAAGGCTGCGAATTTCTGCACCCGATTCATTTTTGAAGAATATCTCTTTTTGCATGCACTAATTATAGCAGATAAGTGTATTTTCAAAATATTGTTTATGTTTAGAAAATATATTTGCTAATGAGTCAATATGGTTGGAAGGGGCTGTTTTTGTTATTATTTTTGCATAACTATAAAGACATTATGGCGGATTTTGACCATACAAAAATCGAAAAGAAATGGCAAAAAAAATGGGCGCAAACCAAGATATACAGGGCTGCGGATAAATCCAAGAAACCCAAATATTATGTTTTGGATATGTTCCCGTATCCTTCCGGCTCGGCTATGCATGTCGGGCATTGTAAGGGCTATATTGCCAGCGATGTTATAGCGCGCTTAAAAATGATGCAGGGGTTTAATGTAATGCATCCGATGGGTTGGGACGCTTTTGGTTTGCCTGCGGAGAATTTTGCCATTAAGAATAAAATTCATCCCGCTAAGGCCGTAGCGCAGAATGTGAAAACTTTCAAAAAACAGTTGGAGCTTATTGGTTTTACTTATGATTGGGGCAGGGAAATAAATACAACCGATCCTCATTACTACAAATGGACGCAATGGCAGTTCAAAAAAATGTTTGAAGCGGGCTTAGTCCGTTCGGTCATGGACCCGGTTAATTATTGCCCAAGCTGCAAAACAGTTTTGGCTAATGAGGATGTTGAAGATGGCAAATGCGAGCGTTGCTCTACTATTATTGAGCGCAAGCCAATCCGGGAGTGGGAAATTCTAATCACTAAGTACGCCCAACCTTTGCTTTCCGGCTTGCAAAATTTGGACTGGGAACCAAGCATTTTGGAGATGCAGCGTAACTGGATAGGGCGAAGCGAAGGGGCAAATATTAAGTTTAATATCAAAATCCAAAATCCAAATTATAAATCAAATCCAAAATCCAAATTACAAATTGATGTATTTACGACCCGCCTGGATACGATTTTCGGCTGCACTTATTGTGTAGTTGCCCCAGAGCACCCGATTTTGGAAACGCTTAAAAGTGAAATTAATAATTTGGCCGAGGTTGAAAGATATATCAAAGCCTCTAAGCAAAAATCCGATTTGGAGCGCACCGATTTGGTTAAAGAAAAGACAGGGGTAGAATTAAAGGGCTTAAAAGCCATTAATCCTTTTACTAATGAAGAGAT
>CAZQSQ010000020.1:0-14845 GCA_964596325.1 uncultured Candidatus Saccharibacteria bacterium | reverse complement strand
CACAAGAAAAATATTCTATAACCTTAAGCCCAACTGGTTTTACTCCTCCACTTTTCGATCCTGATGATCCTAAAAAGCCGAAACCTTCACCGCCACCTTGTATAGCTGATAAAGATGAAATTGAATACCACGGCATTAGAAAATCTGATAACGCATCGTTTTTATGCGGGCGCATGAGCCCAAATATTGCCAATACTCCGATAGCGATGCTTTGCCAGAATTGTTTGAATTCCGAAGCCTACTCATGTCCGAATTTCGCTAATGCCACAGGCACTTGCGATTATTCTATTACAGAAAATGGAGTTACGACTTACAAAAAAATTGATTATGTAACATTTGGCAAAGACCGCGAATTGACTAATAAAGAAGAATCTTGGTGCCCGCCCGGCGAAACTACTTGCGCGTGGCAGGCTGGGGAGAGTGGAGAAAATTGTAACCAAGATTGCATGCCTCAGTTAGGGGTAAAAACACTTGAGGCTACAAGCGTGACGCCTTATTCGGCTGACTTGCGCATGAACATTTCCGGCTGGGGTAAGGATGGAACTCCGGGCGAATATTGGTTTGAGTATTGGGAGGCTGATACAGATCCTTCGGTGGCCGGGGAGCAGCAGCAATCTCCGCCTTCATTCACAACCATATCATCAACTTCAAAATATGGCACAACAACCGTCAATGTTTCGAATTTGAAAAATAATACCAAGTATTATTTTATACCTTATATTTACAGTAAATTTGGTTCAGCTACCACTTCGCGCGTATTAGTGCGGGGTGAGCAGTTTTCTTTTCAAACCCTCAAGGGTAAATGCGGGACAATTATTATCGATAGCCCCAAAAATTATTCTTATGTTTATCCGGATGAAATTACTAAAATAACTTGGCGCTATGTCCCATTGTTAACTGGTGATGGGGGTTGCGACAAGAGTTACAATATACAGATTTTAGAAGGGGGGAATTTAAAGGGCATAATTGAATCATCTTTGTCTTCAAAGGATTTGCCGGTGGGCACTTTTGATTGGAATGATCCCAAAACAGCAGACAAGCCATATCAAATAAGGATAATCGGGTATTCGGAAGCAAAAGACGATACGACCAATCCAACTGATTTGGATTTAATTGTACCAAAATTGCCTCGTTTGTCAGATTGGTCGGCGTTTGGTAGTGGGTTATGTAATTCTAAGCGCCCATACCCGTATGTAACTTTTGGATTCAATTTTTATAATTTATTAGTTGATAATGCTAGGGGTTTGGTGATTAACTTTAATTTATATAATACAATATCGCTTATATCATCCTTGTATTCTGCCGATGTTTCCCAAAAGCAAACGGGTGATTGGTATATCGATAAGCATTATGCGGACGTTATTCCGATCGACAGGAAATATTATGTAACAGCCAAATTAAAATGGCATGGAGAAGAAATAGAGAATAAGAATTATTATCAAGAAGTTGTGCTCGATGATCACAAACCCCCGACAATCGGGTTTAGTTACGAAATCAATTCGAACAATAAATTGAATCTTACCGCATTCCCTTATCCTCCCGGGGAGGGCAGTGATACTATCAATAAATTGCAGTGGTATTTTAGTCGGGAAAACTACGAAAAAAAACCGCCACAATCAGATTATACTCAGGACATAAAATCTCCTTATGCTTCTGATGAGTGGTTAGTACTCGACAGAGACCCGGGATTGCTAAAAACCGGTATCTGGTTGGAGGCATTTGATAATATTGGTGATGACCCTTATTCTTGCGCTACCTCGGTTTTGCCTGATAATAGCTTCAGGAATGTCAGATTTAGAGAAAATCCAGAGCTTTAATTTGCTGTCTTGTTGCAATTTATAGGGATATGGTATAATGCTTCTTGTCCCAAGCTAAAATCCGCTAAGGGCGGAGAGGAGGCAAGGGGGAAGTATATGGGTAGCCCTAAAGGTCACCATAAACAAAAAGCAAAAAAGGCTCTGGAAAGAAAGATAAAAATTGGTAAAGCATCCAGTCTGATAAAAAGAGCCATTCAGTTTTGCACGGCTCCGATAATAGTTATCGAGCGTGCAAACAATCCGAAGAATCCAAGCCTTGGCGCCTAAAAGCGCCAAGTTTTGTTTTTTGGAAAGCCTTGAAAAATCAAGACAAAAGTGTTATTTTAACTTGTAGATTTCGACAATTCTATGCCATTTGAATTTGGAAAAAACGAGGAGAAAATCCTGCAATATTGGGACAAAAATAAGGTTTTTGAGAAATCGGTCAGCCAGAGGAAAGGCAAGCCGAATTTTGTTTTTTTTGAGGGCCCGCCCACGGCCAACGGTAAACCCGGAATCCATCATTTGATTGCCAGGTCTTTTAAGGATATTATTTGCCGCTTTAAGGCTATGCAGGGATATTATGTTGAGCGCAAAGGCGGCTGGGACACGCATGGCCTACCGGTAGAAATTGAAGTAGAAAAGAAACTGGGCATTAAGCATAAAACAGAAATTGAATCTTTTGGCGTAGCTAAGTTTAATAAGCTTTGCCAAGAGTCGGTTTGGCAATACAAGGAAGAATGGGAAAAATTTACTAAGCGCATCGGCTATTGGGTTGATTTGAAAAATCCTTACATTACTTACCAAACCAATTATATAGAATCGCTTTGGAATATTTTGGCCAAAACTTTTAAGTCCGGCCTTTTGTATAAGGATTTTCGAGTGGCGCCTTATTGCCCGCGGTGCGGCACAACTCTTTCCAGTCATGAAGTTTCGCAGGGTTATCAAACAGTTAAGGATAATTCCGTTTTTGTAAAATTCCCCATAAAAACCGGCGGCCAAAAATTTTCCGGCGCCGCACTATTGGTTTGGACAACTACGCCTTGGACTTTGCCGGCTAATGTGGCCGTAGCGCTTAACCCACATTTGAAATATTGTTTAATCGAAACCCCGGAGCAGGGCAGGCTTATTATGGCTAAAAGCCGCCTAGCAGCCGTTTTGGAAAACGCTAAAGCGGAGATGGAATTTTCCGGCAAAGAGCTTTTGGGTTTGGAATATGAACCGCCCTTTTATTACAAGGGCCGGGAAATAGAGGGCAAGGATATTTATAAAATAATTGAAGGGGATTTTGTTTCCGAAACAGATGGGACTGGTTTTGTGCATATCGCCCCGGCTTTCGGTGAAGATGATATGCAGGCCATTAAGGCTTTGCGCGAAGCTGGCCAAGCGGATTTCCCGGTTTTGGCGACCGTGGACAGCGAAGGTGATATGCAGACTCCCGGCTATGCCTGGAATGGTAAATTTGTAAAAGAGGCTGATCCTTTGATTATTGAAGATTTGCGGGCCCGCGGTTTGCTTTTTAAGGAGGAAAAATACGAACACGAGTATCCGTTTTGTTGGAGATGCAAATCGCCTTTGATTTATTACGCCACGCCTTCTTGGTTTATTAAGATGCGCGCCTTAAAGGAGCGCCTGCAAGAGAGCAATAAAGGAATCAACTGGGTGCCCGAACATATGCGGGAGGGGCGTTTTGGTGTGTGGCTTTCCGAGATTAAAGATTGGAATCTTTCCCGTAATCGTTTTTGGGGTACGCCCTTGCCGATTTGGCAGTGCGAAAATAAGGAATGTAAGCACGAGGTGGCCATATCTTCTCTGGCGGATTTGAGATCTCAAAAATATACCACCAATAAATTTTATATTCTCCGTCACGGTTTTTCCGAAGCACTTAAGGAGCGTAAAAATTGTTGCTGGCCCGAGCCTTTTCATTGCCCGCTGACAGCGGCAGGCCGCAAGGAGGTGGAGCTGGCTGCCAAGAAATTGAGCAAGAAAAACATTACTGCCATTTATTCCTCCGATCTTTTGCGTACCCGCCAAACCGCCGAAATAATAGCCAAGATCTTAGGCGTAGAGGTCATTTACGATCAGCGTATCCGCGAGATGGATTGCGGGGATTTTAACGGCCAATTAGACTCCAAACTTCAAGAGTGGTTTAAGAAGCAGGAGAACATGGCTTTTACGAAAATTCCCGGCGGTGAAAGCTATTTTGACGTTCAGAAAAGGATGAAGGATTTTGTAACCGATATTGATTCCAAAAATGAAAATCAAAACATTTTAATAGTTTCCCACGAGAGCCCGCTGACTATGTTGGAGCTGGTTTTGGATGGCCAGCCGATTACCGAGGATGTAAAATGGCGTTGGGAAAATGCGAAAAAAAGGATAAAAACTGGAGAAGTCCGCGAATTGGATTTTGTCCAATTGCCTTTGGATGATAAGCTCGCCATCAATTTGCACAAACCTTACATTGATGAAATTTCTTTTGCCTGTGAAAAGTGCGGACGCCCAATGTATCGGACTCCCGAAATTATAGACTGCTGGTTTGATTCCGGCTCCATGCCTTTTGCTCAGCAGCACTATCCTTTCGAGAATGTTGGAAAAATTGAACGTAACCCCAGCGGCAATGAATTTTATATCATGCGCCACGGCCATAGCGAGCGGCAATTAAAAAAGGTTGCTAGCTCTTGGCCGGAAAACCCGCCCCTGCATTTGACGGCTGAAGGAGTGGGGCAGGCTTTGCAGTCAGCCGAAAAAATAAGTGAGCTGGGCATTGATTTAATATTTACCTCCGATCTTTTGCGTACCCGCCAAACCGCCGACATTGTCGCCAAGCAAACCGGCGCCAAGGTGATTTTGGAAAAAAGACTTAGGGAATATAATGCAGGAGTTTTTAGCGGACAAGAATCCAAAAAAGGTTGGGAATATCTTTTCTCCAAAGGTAATCGCCACGAACATCAGCATATTAAGCTGCCAAAGGGGGAGAGCCAGGTGGAGCTAAGGCAAAGAATGGTCTCGCTCCTCAAAGATTTGAATAAAAAATATAAGAATAAGAAAATTTTGCTCGTTTCCCACGAGTTGCCCTTAAGTATTTTGGAGGGAACTTTAATGGGCTATAATTTGCCGGATTTGTTGGAAAAAAGATTTTCCGGCGGCTTTACGATTATCGAAACGGCTGGATGGCGCAAATTAGACTTAAGTAATTGGTATGAAGATCAGGGCGATAAGAAGGCGCAATTCCCAGCTGATTATATCTGTGAAGGTGTGGACCAAACTCGCGGTTGGTTTTATACGCTTTTGGCCGTCTCCACTTTGATGGGCCGCCAATCGCCTTACCGCAATGTCATTTCCTTGGGGCATGTTCTGGACCAAAACGGTGAAAAAATGTCCAAATCCCGGGGTAATATTGTTAGCCCTTGGGATATAATCAATAAATACGGGACGGATGCGGCTCGCTGGTATTTTTATACCATTAATAGTCCGGGCGAACCTAAGCTTTTTAACGAAAAAGATGTGGACGGGGTCGTTAAAAGGTTTTTAATGATTTACTTGAATTGTTTGGTATTTTTTGAAACCTACGGCTTGAATAAGCCAGTTAAAACCAAGCCCGTGGCAAATAATGTTTTGGATAAATGGATTTTGTCGAGATTAAATTCCCTGATTCTGGAAATGACCGGTAATTTAGAGCGCTTTGAGATAACTGAAGCTGCCCGCTCCTTGGAAAAGTTTTTAGTGGACGATTTGTCTTTGTGGTATATCAGGCGCTCGCGCAAGAGATTTCAAAATCCCAAAAACCGCAAAGATTTGGCCGCGGCGAGTGCGGTTTTGCATTACGTATTTTCAAACGTGGCAATTTTGGGCGCGCCTTTTATCCCGTTTTTTAGCGAGGAGGTTTGGCAGCGTTTAGGTTACAAGAATTCCGTGCATTTAGCCCAATGGCCTAAAGCCCAGACCAAGGCTACCGATAAGAAATTGGAAAAGATGATGGGTGACGCCCGGCAAATAATCGGGGACGCTTTGGCTTTGCGGGCTAAGGCGGGAGTAAAAGTGCGCCAACCGCTTCGCCAAGCCACAATCAAGCAAAAAGAAATTTTAAGCAATAAAGGCATTTGTGGATTAATCAAAGATGAGCTCAATGTAAAAAGTGTCATAATGGGTAAAGAACTGGCCCTGGATTTCAATATTACCCCGGAACTTAAGGAAGAGGGGATAATTAGGGACGCTATGCGCTTCATTCAAGAAGCCCGCAAAGAAGCCGACCTAAAACCTGTCGACAAGATTATTGTTATTTTTAGCGGCGAGGGCGAGTTGTTAGAAACAATCAAAAGGAATCAGGATAAATTCGGCCAAGAGGCCCGGATAGCGAAAATCGGATTCTCGGTAGATAAGCCAGAATATCCTATCGAAAAAGAGATCGTTATTGATGGAAAGAAAATTTTAGCCTCCATTAAAAAAATTAAATAAACATGAATAAGTTAATTGTTTTTTTGCTGGCAGTTTTCTTGGTCCTTTGCGGCATCTTAGGGTATTCTTTTTGGCGCAATTCGCTGTCGCGTTCGGATATGCGTTTGGAAATTTTAGGACCAGATCAGGTAGTGGCTGGCCAAGAGGTAGAATATATAGTGAAGTTTAAGAATAACAGCAATTCCAAATTAGAAGATATTAGGCTAACGGTAGAATTTCCTTCACATACCGTTTTAGATGGGGGTGGCCGCGCAGCTATCAGGGATGAAAAAGAAATCGGCTCTCTGCAACCCGGGGACGAAAAGAGCTTTTCTTTTAAGGCAAGGATGTTCGGCGCTATTCGAGATGCTAAAAAAATACAGGTTTTGTTAATGTATCGCCCCGCAGGGATAAAAGCGAGGTTTCCAACTAAGGCTGAATTTTCGACCGTGATAAAAGAAGTGCCGATTAATTTGGCAATGGAAGCCCAATCCAAAATCGAATCGGGCAAGGAAATTAAGCTTTCGCTTAATTACGGATCGGACATTGATTTTGATTTGAAAGATGTAAAAATTGAAACCCAATATCCGGCAAATTTTGATTTTATCTCCGGTGACCCCAAACCGGAAGGGAATAATTATTGGCCGCTTAATGAATTAAAAAAAGGCGAGAATGGGAAAATAGAAATCAGGGGATATTTATCCGGAGATGTCGGGGCAAAAAAAACTTTTAAGGCTAAAATCGGTTTTTCTCATGAGGGTGAGTTCGTTTCCTTGAAGGAAACGGAATTTTCTATCGGTGTGGAAGAACCGGCCATTGATATTTCCGAAACGGTTAATGGCAGTGAAAGGTATGGGGCGAATTTGGGCGAAACCTTGAATTACGAAATCAAATTCAAAAATATCAGCGATCAGCCTTACCACGATTTATTTATGGGTGTCAGGTTGAAAGGGGATTTATTTGATCTTTCTTCAATTCGAGCTGAGGGGGCGCAAATCGATAGCGCAACAAGTGCTATCATTTGGGAACCCAATGCCACTCCCGAATTGAAACTTTTAGCGCCCGGAGAAGAGGGGACTGTGCGCTTTAGCATAAAAACCTTATCGCAAATACCAAGGGAATTCCGCAGCCCCGGCCTTATCAGCAAAGTTATTGTCGGACAGAACCAGAAAGAATTTATTACAAGGGTTAATTCGAAATTGGATTTGGCCCAGACGGTCCAAATTAACGATGACATTTTTTTAAGCGAGGGGCCGGTGCCGCCAGTGGCCGGTGAGGCTAATTTGTACACAATTTTTTGGGATGTTAAAAATTATTTTAACGATGCCAAAGAAATTGTCATTAAAGCCACTTTGTCGGGCAACGTAGAATTTATGGGAACAGTTTCGCCTGAATCCGAATCGCAAAACGTCTCTTTTAATAATGACTCCAAAGAATTGGTTTGGAATGTGGGCGATGTGGCGGCGGGTATTGGCTTAAGGGAGAAAAGGCGCATTTTGGCTTTTCAGATCCGCCTAACCCCGCCCTTGTCGCAAGTCGGGCAATATGCTCCACTGATTGAGAAGACGAGCATTTCCGGACTAGACGATTGGACCAAAAAAGATTTGAATACTGATTTGGGAAGGATAGATAGCAGTGTTTTGGGCGAGGTGGAGGGTAAGGTGCGAACGGCGCCCGCCAAAGCTCCTACCACTAATACAAATCAATAATATGGAAGACTTAATGCAAAAGTTAATATCATTAACTAAAAGGAGGGGATTTGTTTTTCCCAGCTCCGAACTTTATGGTGGTTTTGGCAGCGTTTATGACGCAGGGCCTTTAGGTACGGCCTTAAAAAACAATATCAAAAAACTTTGGTGGGAAGATACCGTTCAGTTGCGTGGCGATGTGGTAGGTTTAGATTCGGGTATTCTGATGGCGCCAAAGGTTTGGGAAGCTTCCGGTCACCTTTCGGCCGGTTTTGCTGATAGGTTAGTGGAATGCAAGAAATGTAAAAAAAGATTTAAGGTTGATGGGGTAATGTCGCAATGCCCGGAATGCCAAGGCGAAGTTGGCGAACCTCGGCAATTTAATTTGATGATGAAAACTTTCGTCGGGCCATTAGAGGATACGGCCAATACCGCATATTTGCGAGCGGAGACTTGCCAGGGAATTTTTGTAAATTTCAAAAATGTTTTTGATTCTTCGAGGGTAAAAGTGCCCTTTGGTATTGCCCAAATCGGTAAATCTTTCCGCAATGAGATAACTCCCGGAAATTTTATTTTTCGCATGCGTGAATTTGAGCAAATGGAAATGGAATTTTTTTGCAATCCCAACGACAAAGAAAAATCCCCCAATGATTGGTTTGAGGAATGGAAGGAACGCCGTTTGAACTGGTATCTGAAATTGGGAATCAAGAAAGAGAATTTGCGTTTAGTGGAGGTGGCCAAGGAAGATCGCTCGCATTATGCACAGCGGCAAATTGATTTGGAATATCATTTCCCCTTCGGCTGGAAGGAGATTGAAGGAATCCATAATAGGGGGGATTGGGATTTGAGCAATCATTCCAAATTTAGCGGACAGGATTTGCAGGTCCTCGACGAAGAAGCCAAACAAAAATATTTCCCGCACGTTATCGAAACATCAGTAGGCGTGGAGCGCTCAATGCTTGCCTTCTTGTGCGAAGCCTATGAAGAAGTTCAGGGCGGGCGCAGCACCACTACCCAAGCTGTTAAAGAGGTGGAGATTAATCTGAATCTCCCAAAGAGATTGGCTCCAATTACCGTAGCCGTATTGCCTTTGCTTAAAAATAAGACGGAGCTGACCGAGAAGGCCAAAGAGATCGATTTAATGTTAAGGAAATTCTTTACTGTGCAGTATGATGAGAGCGGCACTATCGGGAAAAGATATCGCCGCCAAGATGAGGTGGGTACGCCCTATTGCGTAACCATTGATTTTGAGACCTTAACGGATAAAGCTGTAACTTTAAGGGATCGGGCCACCATGTCACAGGAACGCGTGGCTATCGCCGATTTGGTTCCCTTTATTATAAAAAAATTGGAGCAATAATATGTATAAAAAGATTACGCTGGAAAACGGTTTGAGAATACTTTTAGTCCCCGATACGCACACTAAAGCCGTGACGGTTATGCTTTTGGTGGGCACCGGTTCCAAATATGAGACCAAAGATATTAACGGGATTTCGCATTTTTTGGAGCACATGTTCTTTAAGGGTACTAAAAAGCGGCCGGATAAAATCCATATCTCTGAGCCCTTTGATAGGGTAGGCGGGATGTATAATGCTTTTACCGGCGAGGATTATACCGGATATTTTGCCAAGGTAGAAAAAACCCATTTCGAGATGGCTTTGGATATTCTTTCTGACATGTATCTAAATTCCACGCTTGAACAAAGCGAATTAGAGCGGGAACGCGGCGTGATAATTGAGGAGATAAACATGTACTATGATAATCCCATGAGCTATGTCCAGCATCTTTGGACTAATCTTTTATACGGGGACCAGCCGGCAGGCTGGGATATTGCCGGCACCAAGGAGACGGTTTCCGCCATCACTTCGGCCATAATGAATGAGTATTATAAAAAGCAATATGTGGCTTCTAATACCATCGCGGTGATTTCTGGCAATTTTGATGAAGCAGAAGCGACTGCAAAGATAAAAGAGTATTTGGCGCCCATTGGCACGGATAGGTTCAAGAAAAAAGAGGCAGTATTGGAAAAACAGGACAAGCCCGAGATTAATTTGCATTTCCGCGAGACAGACCAAACCCATCTTTGCTTGGGCTTTCGCGGTTACAATTCCAATAATCCCAAAAAATACGCCCAAGAATTATTGGCCACGGCACTGGGTGGCATGATGAGCTCGCGTATGTTTTTGAAGATTCGTGAAGAAATGGGCTTGGCTTATTATATCCGCACCGCCATTGACGAGAATCCTGATACGGGCTGCATAATTACTCGCGCGGGTTTGGATAATAAGCGGATTGAGCCGGCCATTAAAGCCATTATCGAGGAATATCGCAAAATCAGAGACGAAGGCATCTCCCAAGACGAGCTCAAAAAGGCCAAGGATAATGTTATTGGCCATATGACGCTTTCCATGGAATCAAGCGATGCCTTAGCCAGTTATTATGGTATGCAAGAGCTTTTAGAGGATAAGATCGAAACGCCCGAGGAATATGCGGAAATGATAAACAAGGTTACGCCGCAGGATATTCAAGAAGTGGCTAAAGATTTATTCAAAGGCGAAAAAATGAATTTGGCCATTGTCGGGCCCTATAAAGATAAAAAAGTATTTGAGGGCTTGCTGAAGATTTAATTGTTTGCAAATTAGGTTAGATATTCTGCTTATGCTTTATATTGTCGCCACACCAATTGGAAATCTTAGCGATCTTTCTTCACGCGCCAAAGAAATTTTAGGCAGCGTTGATTTGATTTTGTGCGAAGACACCCGGGTGACAAAAAAACTTCTGGAGCGTTTTGAAATAAAAACTCCAGTGCAAAGTTATCACCAACATTCCAAAATCTCAAAAATAGAAGGCATCATTGCTTTGCTTAAAGCGGGTAAAAATATTGCTTTGGTTTCTGACGCCGGAACGCCCGGAGTTTCCGATCCCGGGAATTTGTTGATTGAGGAGGCCTATAAACAGTTAGGCGAGGATTTGAAGATTGCCCCCATTCCGGGGCCAAGCGCCATGGCTGCTGCCGCTTCCATTGCGGGTTTTGCCATGGATAAATTTGTTTTTTTGGGTTTTCCGCCGCAAAAAAATAAAAGACAAAAATATTTTAAGGAACTTTTGGCTTATGATTGCCCGGTTATTTTTTACGAATCGCCTTACCGCATTATTAAAACCCTAAAAGAGATTGAAGCCTTAGATAAAGAAGCCAAAGGGATTGTTTGCCGAGAGCTAACCAAAATGTTTGAAAGTGTTTATCGGGGTGGTTTAAGCGAGCTCTTGGAGAAAGTTTCCAAAGACCCTATTAAGGGAGAATACACAGTTATTATTAAGCCAAGCAAAGCGCAGTGATGCGCTTTTGTGCTATAATTGTTTTGTTATGGATAAAAGAATTTTAATTTTTATTTTGGTCGTGGCAGTAATTATGATTTTTGCCGTCTTTTGGTATTTTTTACCAAGACCTCAAGAAAATAATTTACCGCTTTATCAGGATGCCGCCCCGCGGGTCCAGATAACTCAAACCGAATCTCCTATTCCGCCAAGCAGTGAGGAATTTTCCATCACCAGCCCGGCTTTTGAAAATCTTCAAACCATACCGGAAAAATATACCTGTTTGGGCGCCGGAACGAATCCGCCTTTGATAATAAAAAATGTGCCAGCCAAAGCCATTTCTTTGGCTTTAATCGTTAGCGATCCCGATGCGGCGGGCGGTGTTTTTTATCACTGGGTTTTATTTGATATCTCTTCGAAAACTTCCGGGATTGAAGAGGGCAAAATTCCGGAAAAGGCTCGGACGGGGCTAAACAGCTCAAAGGGAAAAAATTTCATACCTTTTTGCCCGCCGGGCGGGGAGCACAGGTATTTTTTCAAATTACTGGCGCTCGATAAGGTATTAGAATTACCCTCCACGACCACGGCTTTTGCCTTGGAGGAAGCGGCCCAAGGTCATATTATAGCCCGGACGCAGATTATCGGCTTGGTTAAAAAGAAGTAAATTGCCAATAAGAGAAAAATGGATAAAGATTTGGTCTTAAAAAATGCCCAAATATTTGCCAAGGAAAAGCTTAAAGGTATTGAGTCTGGCCACGGTTGGTGGCATGCGTGGCGGGTGCGCAATCTGGCTTTGAATCTCGCCCAAAAGGAGGGCGGGGATTGCTTCATAATCGAAATGGCGTCCCTTTTGCATGATGTTGATGACTGGAAATTCGTGTCCTCGCAGCAGGCTAATGCGCGCGAATGGTTGCGCGAGCAAATTAGCGACTCTGATGTAGTTAGCCGGATTTTGGAAATTATCGCTACTTTAAGTTACAAAGGTGCCGGCGTTGCTACCCCTATGAAAACTTTGGAGGGCCAAATCGTTCAAGATGCCGACCGGCTTGATGCCATGGGAGCCATCGGTATTGCCAGAACATTTTCTTATGGCGGGCATACTAACCGCGAAATTTACGAGCCGGATTTGGAACCAAAAGAGCACAAGTCTTTTGAGGAATACCGCAATGACAAAAGCCATTGCATCAATCATTTTTACGAAAAGCTGTTGTTGCTGAAAGGGCGGATGAATACGTTGACTGCCAAGGAATTAGCGATAAGCCGTCACGATTTTATGGAAAAGTTTTTAGAAGAATTTTTCAAGGAGTGGGAAGGAAAACAATAAAAAATAAGAGCCTCGCTAGATAGCGAGGCTTTTTGATTGTAGAGGTTACCTTTTTTTCATCATGGAGAGAATGCGCAAGATAATAAGGAAGAGGTTGAGAATGTCCAGATAAACGGCAATGGCGGCGTCAACGGCATTATCGGCAGTGTAGGGGAGTCGCAAGGCTCTATTCCAATCATAAACAATGTAGCAGCAAAAGAGAGCCGCGGCGCCAAACTCGATGAGATATTGCCACCAGATACCTTCCAGAGGCATCACTCCAAATAGGGGCAGAATAAATATCTGCACCAGTCTGAGGCCGATTAAAGCCAGTAGGCAGGCGCCAAGATACATGCCCCAATGCTCTAAGGATTTGGGATAAATTATCCCGACTAGTGACATGATGGCTGCTATGCCAAAAGTTAGGATACTGGCAGTCAGGGCGATATCCAATCCGGCTGAAGCGATGGTCGGCCCCAACAAAACCCCGAAGCCTCCCGAGATAAGTACAAATCCTAAACCGGAAACCAGCGGGTGGCGGCTTTGAGCAGCGATGAACGCGCCCAAAAGCGGCAAACCCAATCCGCAAACCAGCAGGATGCCCCAGTTGAGTTCAAGCCGAAGGGTAGAGAGCGCGATTAGTGCGGAAAAAACTACTCCGGCCATGGTTAGCCCGGCCAGTAGCCTGGCATAGGCGGTCCTATCCATGGTCGAAACGGTATTTTCCATGTTGCGCCAAAAGCCCCTTGTGCTGCTCTTAAAAGGGTTATTGTTCTCCTCATCCTCGCAAGTGTCGTCTCTATCGTAACTATCCATTAAACCTCCTATTTTATTGTGAATTATTAATTATACCATAAATTTTAGCATTTTTCAATAGGTGAAGTTTGTTGCTATCCTTAGGTTTTTTGGTATAAGCAGATAAGTTCTTTGAAATTTAACAACAAGGAGGCAGAAAGTGAATATCCAGAAATCTTTTGCTTACGATACTTTGCCCAATGGTTTGCGGGTCATTATTGTACCCAGAAAAGAATCCAAAACCACGGCTGTGCAGGCTTTTGTGGGCTTCGGATCTTTTTACGAGGAAGAGAATAATATGGGTATTGCCCATTTGATTGAACATCTGGTTTTCGAGGGCACTCAGGCATTTGCGCAACCCGATCAGGCTATCGGTGAAATTGAAGATATTGGCGGAGATATCGAGGCCGAAACTAACGAGGAATACACATTATTTGAACTGGCCGTAGAGAGCTCCAAATTTCCCGTAGCCGCCAAAGTGCTCGGTGAAATACTCCAGCGCCCATTATTGCGCCCAAAAGATTTGGCTAATGAGAAAAAAATCATTGCCGCGGAGATTGAAGGGTATCTAGATGATAATCAGCAATGCTTAACAGAGGAAACGCTTAAGGCCGTGTATGGCGATTCCAAAGTAGCGCGCAATATTGCTGGAACGTTAGAGTCGGTTGATGCAATAAAGCTCGAAGATGTCAAAAAATGCTTTTCTCAGTATTATGTAGCGAGCAATATTGTGCTATCCGTTTCGGGCAGGGTGGATATAAACGAAGCTCTCGACGAAATTGCGAGGAATTTTTTGTTTATGCCTCAAGGCCAAAAGCCCCAGAATTTTTCTTTGTCCAAGACAAAACAATCTGGAGTCAAGCTGCATTATATTCGCAAGCCGTTGAAGCAAAGCAATGTCTCGTTGATGTTCAATAGTGTGGAGCTTTCCCATCCTTTGTCTGAGGCAGCAGAAATGTTGGCTTATCTACTAGGCGGGTTGGAAAATTCCCGGCTATTCAGGCGGGTCAGAACGCAAAGAGGCTTGGCATACAATGTTTCGGCTACCCAAAGATCGTTTACCGGTTTTGGATATTTTTGCGCTGAGGCGGGTGTTTCTCCGAAAAATGTTGCCGAGACTTTGGATGTTTTGGTAGCCGAATGCTCCCGGATAGCCAAATTAGGAGTTAATCTGAGCGAGCTGGCCAAGATTCGGGATTTTATTTCCGGGAAATTGGCGATGCTGACAGACCATCATTTGGTAGAGGCGCAATTCTATGGTCGTGACGAACTATTGGAAAATAAATTCGAATCAATGGAAGACAGATTTGCCCGTATTTTACGGCTAACCATTGAGGATATGAATTCCGCCGCGAGCCTAATTTTGCAGCCGGAAAACCTTCAGGCGGTCGTTATCAGCCAAGATCAGAATGTTCCTTTACTGCAAGATATTATTAATAATTATTATTAATCCCGACCTATCGGGATTCTTTTGTTTGTGATAAGATTTGGAATATGATTATCGACACGCATGC
>CAZQSQ010000019.1:2283-14872 GCA_964596325.1 uncultured Candidatus Saccharibacteria bacterium | reverse complement strand
CCGCAGTTAAGCGACGAGGATTTGCGCGCCCTTATAATTGAGGCTATTAAGGTTGTCGGAGCTAAAGATCAAAAACAGATGGGGCAAGTTATCAAGGAGGTGATGCCTAAGGTTAAGGGCCGGGCAGAAAATTCTAAAGTTTCTGAAATCATTAAGGAGGAAATTTCTAAAGCACAATGATAGAGATTGCCAACCGCACCCGTGAAAGAATCGCTAAGCCACTTTTGAAAAAAATCGGTGAGAAAATTCTCGCTTGGGAAAAGTGCGGGGATTTTTATTTTTCTCTCGCTTTAGAAAATTCGGCCAAAATGCGCCAGATAAATTTCAAGTATCGCCACAAAGACAGTGACACCGACGTCCTGTCTTTTGAAAGCAAGGGCGATAAGAATTTTGTCTTAGATAAAAAGTATTTGGGCGAAATTATCATTTGTCCTCAAAGAGTTAAGGCCAATGCCAAAGAGCAGGGTAGAGCCTATTCTGATGAGCTGTACTTGGTCTATATCCACGGTATTTTACATCTCTTAGGCTACGACCACGAAAAAACCGAGAAAGAGGCAAAATTGATGGAGAAAAAGCAAGAGGGTTATTTGGCCAAAGTTAAAGCCATTTCTTAACAGTTTTTGAACATTGCCAGTTAAGCCTTAGTCGTGGTAAAATAGAGCATTCTCATATGAGCAAGGCCCATTTTGCTATTGGTCTAGATATTGGCAGTGGAGGCATTAAAGGTATTTGCGCAGCTAGAAAAAAAGAAACGGAGCAATACGAGGTTTTTGCCACTTCGGAAATTGTTTCTTTTGGCGTGCGCAAGGGTGTCGTGGAAATACCCGAAAAGGTTTCGGAAAAAATTAGGTTGGTAATCAAAGAATTGGCTGCTACCACCGGGGGCAAAATTCGCAGTGCCTGTATTAATATTAATGGGTCGAGGATATTTGGTAAGCAGTCCAAGGGCAATGTTGTCATTGCTAATGCCAACGAAATCATAACCGAGGATGACATGCTTCGGGCTTTAGAAGCGGCCAAGGCTATTTCCTTGACCCCTAATCATGAAGTTTTGGATGTCTTTCCCAATGAGTATATCGTGGACAATGAAAACGGGATTAAAGATCCCGTAGGGATGAAAGGCACGCGCCTGGAAGCCGATATTATGGCGGTTTGCGCTTTTAATCCGCATAAAAAATATTTGACCGATGCGGTGCTTGATGCCGATGTGGAAGTCGACGATATTATCCCTAGTCCTTTAGCAGCCGCTTCGTCAGTTTTAACTTTGGAGCAAAAAGAATTAGGAACTATTTTAATAGATTTTGGGGCGGGTACAACCAGCTTGGCTGTTTTTGAGGAGGGGAAGCTTTTGCATGTAGCCATATTCCCCATTGGCTCCAATAATATTACCAATGACATTGCCATAGGTTTGCGCACCTCTGTGGAAATGGCCGAAAGGGTTAAGCGCGATTATAAGACTAAGGCACCCAAAAAGACGGCTAAAGCTAAAAAATCCAAAGTTATCGTTTTGGAGGATGATGATTCTCTCGTGAAAGAAGAGCCGATAATTTCCTATAATCACAAATTTTTGGAAAAAATAATCAATAGCCGGATGGCGGAAATTTTTTCCCTTATTTCTGAGGAATTAAAAAAGATTGGCCGCCAAGGGCGCCTGCCGGGCGGGGCAGTCTTGGTGGGCGGAGGTTCTAAGCTCGCCGGCATAAGCGAATGTTGCAAAAAGTATCTTAATATACCTACAAGAATAGGCTATCCACAGGGTTTTATGGGTATTGACCCCGACCCCACCCTTGCCGTATTATGCGGATTAGTAATGGATAGGGACGTAGAAGTGGTAAAATCAGGCCCGGGAATATTTTCAGCAATCGGGAAGGCAATCGGCCGGGCACTAAAATTTTTCATTCCCTGATATATGACAGCCAAAAACCCTCTTGAGCAGGGTATCAAAAAGACAAAGATCCGGATCGTAGGCGTTGGCGGCGCCGGCGGTAATGCCGTGTCGCATATGGCCAAATGGAATGTTCGGGGCGTTGAGCTAATCGCCGTTAATTGCGATATTGTCGATCTGAAAAAAATCGATGCGGATAAAAAAATTCAAATCGGGAAAAATTTGACCCAAGGTTTGGGCGCGGGCATGAAGCCGGAAGTCGGCCGCAAGGCAGCCGAAGAAGGCCGCGAAGAAATTTCCGAAGCCCTCAAGGATTCCGATATTGTATTTGTCGCTGCCGGAATGGGTGGCGGGACGGGGACGCTCTCCGCCGGAGTTGTGGCCGAAATTGCCAAAGCGATGGGGGCTTTAACGATCGGTATCGTGATTTTGCCTTTTGTCTTTGAGGGGCAATACCGAATGAGGTTGGCCAAACAGGGTCTGGCTGATTTGAAACAAAAAGTTGATGCCATTATTGTTATTCCCAATGACAAGATAATAAATCGGAATTATAAGGAACAAACAGTACAAGAAGCTTTTTCTTTGAGCGATGATATTTTGCGTCAAGCCGTGCAGGGCATTTCTGATTTAATAGTTGTCCCCGGATTGATAAATTTGGATTTTGCCGACATTAAGGCCATTATGCAGAATTCCGGCCCGGTACTCTTTGGGGTGGGGCAAGGCCGCGGCGAGAAGCGGGTAGAAGAGGCGGTGGATATGGCCTTAAACAGTCCATTTTTGAATGCTAGCATTAAGGGGGCGACTGGCTTGCTTTTTAATATTTCCGGCGGAGATGATCTTTCCATTGAAGATGTTAAAGAAACAGCTAAACTGGTGACTCAAAGTATTAGCCCACAGGCCAAAATCGTTTTTGGCGCCATCCAAGACGGGAAAGCTTATAAAGACGGGACGATCAAGCTTACCGTGATTGCGACAGGCGTTGAACAAAATGACTGAAAGTGATGGCCTCCTCTTTTGTTGTTTAGCCTTTATTTGCGGGATTTTTTGTGGTTCCATACTCAATGTATGGAATTTTTTATTTTCTCCCAATATTTTATGGTGGCTGATTGTCTTGGCCATTATTATCGGAATTATTTTTTGGTGGCGGAGTAATAAAAGATTGCCAATTCTGTTTTTCTTTCTAGCTTTTGTATTTTTGGGGATATTATTTTTTGCAAATCGAATTGGGCAAATTGCCCAAAATCAGATTACCCAAGCCGCGGCGCAAGGAGAATTCTGTATTATCCGTGGCATTATTTGCGAAGAGCCGATTGTCCGGGAATTTGGGCAACAAATTAAGCTTTGCGCCGCTCAAATCACTAAGAAAAATGGCACAGTCTTAAAATTGCAGGGAGGGGTGCAATTTTATACGACGGAAAAACTTACCTTTGGGGACAAGGTGGAAGTCAGAGGGATTTTAGAGGAGGCGCCGATATTTGAAACATTTAATTATCGTAAATATTTGCAAAAGGATTCAATTTTTGGCCAGATGAAGCGCCCGCAAATAAGAATTATTGCCCGCAATCGAGGCAATGTGATTTATACCCTCATTATTAATCTGCGCCAAAAAATGCGCGGTTTTATCCAAGGGGCTTTTACTGGGGAAGCGGCGGGAATTATGCGCGCTTATATTTTAGGAGATAAAAATTCTTTAAGCTCGGGTTTCCAAGAAAATTTGTCAGCCGCCGGGCTATCCCATATTATTGCCATTTCCGGGGCTCATATTGTCATGTTTGAGTCCATGATTTTTGCTTTATTCTTGGCTTTGGGCTTTTGGCGCAAGCAGGCCCTGCAGGCTACCTTGCTGTTTGTTTTATTCTACGTTGTCCTGAGCGGTTTTTTAGTTTCGGCGGTCCGCGCTGCAATAATGGCTTCATTTTTTATCTTTGCCAAATTACTTGGCCGGCTTTCGCAAGCTATCAGAATTTTAATAATAAGCGCCGCAATAATGTTGGCCTTTAACCCTCTGCTTTTGTTTTACGATATTTCCTTTCAGCTGTCGTTTTTGTCAGTTTTAGGCATGTGCCTGCTGCAGCCGTATTTTTTGAAAAAGCTGCTATTTTTTCCAGAAATGGGCTTTTTGCAGTTTCGGACAAACTTGGCTACGACTTTTTCAGCTCTAATTTTTACCTTGCCAGTTGTTTCGTTGGGTTTTGGTAAGATTTCCCTTATTGCTCCGTTGGCTAATCTTTTAGCCTTGCCTATTGCCGGGCTGATGCTGGCCTTAGGGGCTTGTGCCGTATTTTTGGGAGCTTTTTGGCCAGCAGGGGGCTGGGTGTTGGCCTTGCCGGTTTTTCCTTTGGTTTCTTATTTGCGCTTGGTGGCGAACTTTTTGGGCGGTCTGCCTTTAGCCAGTATTAATTTTCGTTTAGGTGCAATTTTGACAGCGCTTTACGCTTTTATTTTGGCGGTTTTTGTTTTACATGTGAGAAAAACGATGGCATTCGACCCTTAAAATATGATATAATTTAGGGGACAAACTTTATGGAAAAGAAAGCTTGGATTATTGATGTAAATATGGGTTACGGGCACCAAAGGACCGCCTATCCGCTTTTGCCCATGGCGCAGGACGAGAAGAATATTAATGCCAATTCTTATCCGGGAATAAGCTTGAAGGACAAGAGCATTTGGAGCCAATCCCAAGAATTCTATGAGTTTATTTCCCGATTCAAAAAAATTCCCTTTATCGGCGAGGCGGGATTTGCTTTATTCAATGAATTCCAAAAAATCCAACCGTTTTATCCGAAGCGGGATATGTCTGGGGCCAATATTTTTTTTCGAGCAACTAATATGTTGATTTGGACTGGTTGGGGCAAAGACCTGATTAATCAATGCGCTAAAACGCCAGTGCCCTTTGTGACTACGTTTTTTGTGACCGCCTTTATGGCTGAGCAATTTAATTACCCCAATGAGATATATTGCATTGTTTGCGATACTGATATTGCCCGGCCTTGGGCGCCGCTTAATCCTAAAAAGTCCAGAATAAAATATTTTGCTCCGACGCGACGGGTAGTGGATAGGCTAGTCATGTATGGAGTGAGAAGGGAGAATATTTTTTATACGGGTTTTCCTCTGCCTTTAGAAAATGTCGGCATTGGCAATTTGGAAATCCTTAAGGGTGATTTGGCTAACAGATTAGTTAATTTGGACCCTAAAAAAGTATTTTATAAAAAATATAAGCCTTTGATCGATGAATATGTCGGCCCACTGCCAGAAAAATCCGACCATCCTTTGACCATGCTTTTTTCCGTGGGCGGAGCGGGCGCACAAAAAGAAGAGGGAATGATGTTGGTGGAGCAATTCCGCAATCAGCTCCAAAAAGGGGAGATGAAGATAATTTTATCTCCGGGTATCAGAAAGAATATAGCTGACTATTTTACCGCCCAGATAAAAAAACTTGGCTTGAGCGAGCTTGTCGGCAAGAGTCTGGAAATCTTATATGAGCCAGATATCGTTAAATATTTTGACAGATTTAACGCTTGCTTGCGCAAAACCGATATTTTGTGGACCAAGCCCAGCGAACTTTCCTTTTATTCTAACTTGGCTATTCCGATTATGATTTTACCGACGATCGGTTATCAGGAAGATTTTAATAAGCGCTGGTTATTGCGCAATGATTTCGGTTTTGAACCCGAGGATATGCGCTATGCCTTCCAATGGATTTATGATTATTTGGATGCCGGGCTTTTGGCCGATTGCGCCATGCAGGGCCTGGTTGAAGGGGAACAAATGGGAGCATTTAAGATTAGGGATATTATTTGGGGTAATTCAAAATGATTATGTTGTGGTTAATTATTGCCATAGCGGCTTATTTTTTGTTGGCCGTTACCAATACTGGAGATAAGTTACTGATTAGTCATGTGGTTTCTGATCCCAAAGAATATGTTTTTTTAGTTGGATTGCCTTTGGGCTTTTTGGTGATATTTATCCCGTTTTTTGGCTGGCCCGGGCCCAGGATCGCCCTCTTGGCTCTTGCGGCCGGATTTATTTTTAATTACGGTCTTTATTGGCTTTATTTGTCATTAAAAAACTTCGATTCCTCGCAAGCCGTTCCGGCTATTTCCGGCTTAGTCCCGGTTTTTACTACCTTGCTTTCATTTTTATTTTTAGGTGAGATTATTAATTGGTATCAGGGCAGCGCCATTATTTTACTTGTTTTGGGCAGTGTCCTCATTTCTCTATCGTCAAAATTCCGATTAGATAAAAAGGCTTTGGCTTATGCGGCTATTGCGGCCTTCCTTTTTGCCGCCGCCTTTGTTCTAAGCCGAGAGGTTTTTCGCGCTAGCGGGAGCTTTTGGCAAGCCTTGCTCTGGATAAAATTTGGAGGATTTTTTGTTTCTTTGGCCATTGGGGCTTTTTGTCCACAAGTTTTGAAAGGCTTGATTGGCCGGCCCACAGCCAATGCTCAAAAAGGGTTTTGGCTTTACTTAAATCAATTTGTCGGTATTATCGCCAATATTTTGCAGAATTTTTCCATTTGGCTTTCATCGGGGATTGCCATCGCCTTGCCAGTAATTAATGCGCTGCAGGGCGTACAATATATTTTTATTATGTTGTTTGCCTGGATCCTGAGAAGGCGTTTTCCTAAACAAATGGAGGAAGATTTTTCTTCCCGGGCGCTTCTCCGAAAAATTTCCGGTTTGGTCTTACTTTGTTCGGGTTTAATAATTTTTGCCTCTTTGACATGACAAATAATAAGCATAAAATTCTTTTTATGGTTTTAGTCATCCTCTTAATTGTTTTTATATTTTTCTTTGTCGGGGCAGCCAAAAAACCGGCGAAAATATCTTGGGGCCTGAATTTTTCCCCCAAGTTTGCCCAGAGCTTGGGTCTAAATTGGCGCGAGGCTTATTTGGCGATGCTAGATGATTTGGGTGCGAAAAATATGAAGATAGCTGCCCATTGGGATAATTTGGAAAAAGCCGATGGAAAATTTGATTTCTCGGATTTGGATTTTATGATGGATGAATTGGCTAAAAGGGGAGGCAAGGCTATTGTGGTTTTTGGCTTAAAAACAACCCGTTGGCCAGAGTGCCATATGCCCGATTACGCCAGTAAACTTGAGAAGGAAAAGCAACAGGAAAAAATAATCAGGCTTATCCGTGAGGTAGTTTTGCGCTACAAGGATCATAAGGCTTTAGCCTATTGGCAGCCGGAAAATGAGGCGCTCTTTCCATTTGGGCAATGCCCTTGGGTTGACGAAAATTTTTACAAAAAAGAATTGGCCTTGGTTAAAGAACTTGACCCAAAGCATCCTACAGTGATGGCTGATAGCGGGGAGGGATCATTTTGGTTCAAGGCGGCCCAAAACAGCGACCTGCCTTCAACTACCCTATACCGGAAGGCTTATTTCGAGCATTGGAAGGTTTATGTCAATTACCCTTTCCCACCGGTATTTTACTATCGCAAGGCCTTATTGATAAAGTGGTTTTTTAATAAAGAGGTGATTTTAGGCGAGTTGCAGGCTGAACCTTGGGGACCAAAATTAATACCCCAAACCCCTTGGGCTGAGCAGGAAAAAGCCTTTAATTTCAAGCAATTTAAGGCTAATATTGACTTTGGGGCCAATACTGGGTTTAATAAAGTCTATCTCTGGGGGGCGGAATGGATGTATTGGGCCAAAACCCAACAAAATCACCCCGAGTTTTGGGAGTATTCTAAAACGATAATAAATAGCAAGTAAAAAATGGAACTAAGTATTATTATTCCGACTCTTAATGAGGAAAAACGTTTGCCGGCCTTACTGCACTGTATTAAGGCCGACAATTATAATGATTACGAAATTATTATTGCCGATGCCGGGTCAAAAGACGCGACTCGCGATATTGCTTTGGCTTTCGGCTGCCAAATCGTCAAAGGTGGGTTGCCGGCTAAGGGCCGCAATGAAGGTAGCAAAGTTGCCAAGGGAGAGTTTTTACTCTTTTTGGATGCCGACATTCAGCTGCCTGAGAATTTTTTATCCATAGCCATGAAAGAGAGGAAGGAAAGAAGCTTAGATGTATCTTCTTTTCCTATCCGGCCCATGGAAGGAAACCTGTTATTGAATAAAGCGACCCTAAATGTTTTTTATAACATTTGGATGGAGCCCATGGTTTGGGGCGCAATGGCTATTATGTGTCGCAAAACTTTATTCCAAAAAGTCGGGGGATTTGATGAGGCTATTACTTTGGCCGAAGATCATTATTTTATGGGTCAAGCCGCGAAGATTGGGACTTTTGGGATAATCCAAGGCACGAAGTTTTATATGCCGACCAGGCGCTTCGAAAAGGACGGATACATGAGTACTTTTTGGAAATATTTGATCTGCGGGATAAGGCTTAAAACTATCGGGCCGGACCGCGGAGGAAAGTTTAAGTACGAATTCGATCACTACGACGAAAAGGGTCAGTAATAAAAAATAATAATTTACGACCATGCTAAATCCGGGAGGAAATTTTACCAACAAAACCCAGGAGGCGCTTTTCAATGCGCAAGAAATTGCCCGCGAACGGGGGCAGCAGCAAATTGACGCGCTCCATTTACTCTTTTCTTTACTTTCTCAAGGTGATACTATTGTCCTCAAAACCTTGAGGCGTTTTGCAGTTGATTTGGAGGCTTTACGGATGATGTGCGAGGATGCCATCTCCCGTTTGCCTTCCAGCAATGCCAAAGCTAATTCTCAATTTTTTCTTTCCCCGGACATGGCCAAATCCTTGGAATTTGCCCGGGAAGAAGCCTTGGCTATGGAGGATGAATTCATTTCCGTCGAGCATCTTCTTTTGGCTATCTTAAAAGTTGGCACTAAAGCCCGGGCACTTTTGGAACATGCGCCGGTCAGTGAAAAGATGGAGTCCAGCGGCAAGGTGGCGGCCTTAAATTATCAGACGGTGCGCGAAGTGGTTTTGCAGATGCGTTCCGGGTCAAAGGTAACCGATCCCGACCCAGAAACAAAATTACAGGTCATTGAAAAATATTCCCGGAATTTGACGGCTTTGGCGGCCGAGGGCAAGCTTGATCCGGTCATAGGCCGAGAAGAAGAAATCAGGAGGGTGGTCCAAATCATTAGCCGCCGAACCAAGAACAATCCTGTTTTGGTCGGAGAGCCAGGCGTTGGTAAGACTGCGATTGTGGAGGGTATCGCCCAGCGCATTGTTTCCGGCCAAGTGCCCGAAAGCATCAAGAGTAAGACTTTATTAGAGTTGGATTTAGGAGCCTTGGTGGCCGGAACCAAATATCGCGGAGAATTTGAGAGCCGAGTAAAAGCTTTATTAAAAGAAATTTCGCAGGCCAAAGACAAATACTTGCTCTTTATAGATGAGCTTCATACTGTGGTGGGCGCAGGTGCGGCCGAGGGCTCGATTGATGCGGCCAATTTATTAAAACCCGCTTTGGCGCGTGGGGAATTACATGCCATTGGTGCCACTACCTTAAAAGAATTTCAAAAATATATTGAGCAGGATGCGGCTTTGGAAAGGCGTTTTCAGCCTGTTTATGTACAAGAGCCCAATATTGAGGATACGATTTCCATTTTGCGGGGATTAAGAGAGAAGTATGAATTGCATCACGGGGTGCGCATCAAAGATTCTTCTATAGTGGCTGCCGCCAATTTGTCGGCCCGCTATATTACCGATAGGCAGCTCCCGGATAAGGCTGTAGATGTGATCGATGAAGCCGCTTCAAAACTCCGGTTGGAGATAGAAAGCGAACCCTTGGAGGTTAACACTTTTAAGCGCGATATTCAGCGTTTAGAAATCGAAAAAGAAGCGCTCAAAAAGGAAAACGATGCTAAGAGCAAAAAGCGTCTGGCTGAAGTGGAGGCCGAGCTCTTAAGTTTCCGCTCTAAAGAAAATGACTTGGAGAAAAAGTGGACCAACGAAAGGACGCTCATCAAAGAGATAAAGGATCTCAAGCGTAAAATTGACGAATTAAGCTTTGAGGGCGAAAAGGCCCAGCGCGAGACCAATTTCCAGAGGGTCGCGGAAATAAAATATGGAGCCATCCCCGAGGCGCAAAAAAAGCTTGAGGAGGCAGAAAAGAGATTAGCCAGATTCCAGAAACAATATCGCACACTCAAGGAAGATGTTGATCCTGAGGACGTGGCCAATGTCATTGCGCAGTGGACGGGCATTCCGGTCAAAAAGCTTATGACCGAGGAAGCGGCAAAATTAGAGAATTTGGAGGACATTTTACATCAGCGCATTGTAGACCAAAGTGACGCCATTAAGGCCATTGCTAATGCTATTAGACGTTCTCGCGCCGGTATCGCTGAAGAAAATCGCCCCATCGGCTCCTTTATGTTTTTGGGCCCAACGGGTGTAGGTAAAACCGAGACGGCCAAAGCCCTGGCTGAGGTGCTTTTTAATGATGAGAAAGCCATTGTGCGGTTGGATATGTCCGAATACATGGAAAAGCACAGCGTCTCGAAGATAATTGGCTCTCCTCCCGGCTATGTTGGTTATGAAGAGGGTGGACAGCTTACGGAAAAAATCAGGCACAGGCCTTATAGTATTCTGCTTTTGGACGAAATCGAAAAAGCCAACCCCGACGTGTTTAATATGCTTTTGCAGATTCTAGAAGACGGCCGCCTTACCGATGCCAAGGGCCGTTTGGTGTCTTTTAAGAATACGATAATTATCATGACTTCCAATCTCGGTTCGGAATATATCTCGCAAGGAGACACTTTGGGTTTTTCCAACATGGCGGGGGATTTATCTCAAAAAGACAATGCCAGCGAGAAGATTTCCAGCGTGCTGAAAGAGTATTTTCGGCCAGAATTCCTCAATAGGATAGATGAGATTGTAATTTTCAATTATTTGGGCAAAAAGGAAATCCGCCAGATTGTAGATTTGGAGATTTCTAAAGTGGCCAAGAGATTATTAGCCAAGGGGGTGCAAATTGAGATGACCGTGAAGACGAAAGAGTTTCTGGCCGAAAAAGGCTTTGATAGGCACTTTGGCGCTCGGCCGCTTAAGCGGGTAATCCAAAATTTAATTTTGAATCCTTTAGCGCTTAAGCTTGTTTCCAGCGAAATTATTGAAGGTCAAAAAATTTCCATTGATGAAAGAGGTGGGGAGATAGTTTTCGTGAGCCTGGGAGCGTCGAAAAAAAATATTAAGGAAAAGAAAAAATGAACAACTTTTCAAAAGTTTTATTAATTATCCTGCTTTCAGTGATTGGGGGCATTATCGGTTCGCAAATTTTTGCACCCAAACAGCAAGAGGAAGTCGGGGCCGTTAAGACCCAGATGATCGAGAGAAAGTATTATATCCAAGAAAACGAAGCCATCACAGAAGCTTTTTTGAAGGCTAAAAAATCTGTGGGGTCATTTTCCTGTGAGGTTTTTTATCAAAAATTTGCCGGCGAGGCGGTGGTTTTGACGCGCGATGGTTTAGCGGTTGCCTCTTTGTCGGGCATGCCTTCAACTTGCAAAGGGAAAATTAAGCTGGACGGCAAGGAGTATGATTTTAATGTAGAAAAGCAAGAACAGAATTTATCGCTCTTAAGAATCCAGGCTAAGGATCTCAGTTCGGCGGATTTGGCTGATATCGAAGCTAAGGATATCGGCAAGAATATTTTTAGTCTTGTGGCTCAAGAAAATTCCGCTGATTCAGATTACGCGATTACTTATGGTTATATCCGATACATATCAGCGCAGGATGTTTTGATTTCCAAGGACTCTGCCAAGGACAATTTGCCGGTTTTTGACGCGCGCGGCCGGCTGCTGGGGATAAATAAAGGCGAAGGCTTGATAGTCGCTTCGGCCTTAAAAGCGGTTTTGGACGCCAAGTAATTTGTAATTATCAGTCGCTCGGCTTGAATGTCCGGGCGACTTTTTGGTTAAATTTTAGGGGTCTCACTAAGAGTGACCATCGGCTCAATAACGTTAATAATATTGGTGTAGGGGCTACTGGTGAGCCCGTTAGAGTCGACAACGATTAATGAAGCATTATATTGCCCGATTTGCAGGTAGGAATAATTGGCTTGGGGCAGATAAGTTGTCTGTTTTAAGCCCGAGCCAAAATCCCAATCATACTCGGTGATAGTTCCGGTGGCGCAGCTGGAACTGGAAGCATCAAACAAAACTCTTTTAGGCAATATTTCAAAGGTAAAGAATGCTGTCGGCAAATCTAAGATTTGGGCTAAGGTGCTGGTGGCTTGCGCCTCCGAGGAGCTAGCGGTTGTCATTGAGCTGGAGGTGGGGTCGGGAGTGTTTGTTTTAATATTGGGCAAGCCGGGTGTAGGTAAAGATTCAAGCCAACCCTGTTCAAAATATTGCAGCGAATTACCGTTGCCGCTAGCGCCTTCTTCTGCCATGTAAGTTTTTTCACTTATTGGTGAATCATTGCATCGCAAAGAGACTTTTTGGGTTGTATTGGGCAAAGAAAAATTAGCCCGGAAGAGCAGGGATTTGAATTCCGGATATTGCCCGAGAAAAAGCGAAGGATCTTTATCGTTTAAGACTATGGCAAAGTCCTTGGCACCAAGGGAAGATGTCGGTGACAAATAATAAAGATTGTGGCTGGACTCTTTGTCGGATTGCAAATCAAGTATTTTACAGGCCTCAAGATTAACCATTTCTCCGGCATTATAAATTTCTATCCATTCTTTTTGGCTGTCCGAGCCTGAAGCGTCATACATTATTTCATTTATCCTTAAATCATATTGAACCGGCGGTATTAAGGTATC
>CAZQSQ010000019.1:0-2183 GCA_964596325.1 uncultured Candidatus Saccharibacteria bacterium | reverse complement strand
TCGCTAAAACTATTTTGTGGTTATTTTCATTAAGAGCGATTTTATATTCAGCCAAATTGCAGGCAAAATTACTGTTATTGTAAATTTCTATCCATTCTTTGCCCGTATCGCTGCCTGGGAAGTTATACATTACTTCATTAATTTTAAGCTCGCAGGAAGGGGGTAAGATTTTTTCCGGGACCCCGCCGCCCGAGGAAGGCTTTTTATCGGTCGCTGCATTTTTGCTGATTTTTTTCTCTTCTGTATTCTTGGGGGAAGTACAGGAAGTTTGGTTGCGGGAATTCTTGGGGCAAGCCTGTTCCACTAAAGAAAAATCTTCCTGGTTATTATTGGAATCATGCAATAAATAATCAGCGCTTTTGCGCCGCAGACAGTAATCGGTTTTAAGCCCACCTCCGAGGAAATAAAAATTTTCTTGGGCGCAGGGGAGAATTTTTTCCCCAAAAGAGAGGGTATCGCAAATATCATTGAGGCAAATTTGGGTGCAGCCGATTTTGGAAAGCCCAGAGGCGTAAGTGATATCAGGTTCAATGGAGCTGGCCCCGATTTTAACCGCTTTGGGCGATAGGAGGAAAGATCCTTTGGCCGGAATTGTTTCTTGGAGAAATTTAAGGCGTTTTTCGGAGAATTTTCCCGCAGAATTGGCTATTTTCAGGACAAAGTTTGAGCCAAGGCTGATGGGAAAATCATTGGGATTATAAACGGTGAGGTATTCATTGTCAGCGGTATCGATGCCGGCGCAGAGCTCGCTTATCAAAATCGGGGAGATATTTTTAGCTTCATTCTTTTTCGGCTTTTCTTTAGTGGTTTGGGGTGGCCTTTTCTTGGTTTGTTTGGCCGCCTCTTTGATGCTGGCGCCAAGGACCTCACCTTTCTGAAGCTGAGCTGCAAGGGCACTTGAACTTGTTGCGGTATTTCCCACTAAATCCAGAGGCAAGACTTTTTGGGGATCTTGGAATGTTCCGGCAATACTTGCCAAAGAGATTGGCTCGCCGCCCAAGGGAATATAAATTTCTTCTTCGATTTTAACCAATAGTAAATCAATCCTTATTGGGAGATAAATGCCCAGTTTGGGTGATTTTATAAGTCCGCTGCGGTTGGCCAATTTTTCTTGAAGGGATTTGATAGGGGTCAATTTATAGATTTGGTCGCCAAAACTGACCCTTGTCCCGTTTTTTGCATCATTGATGCTCCAGCCGGTAATGCCATAAGCGTTATACCAATTGGCCAGCTCTTGCGCGTCAGGCAAGCCATTGGCGTTAGCATCAGGGAAAATGGCATGCGAGCCCGTTTCAATAAGGATATTAACATGTTCCAAATTTACACCTCTGATTTCATTATTAGCCGCGATTATTTTGGTGTCGCTACCCAGATGGGCGCTGCCGACAAATTTTGTAGCCTGTCCCGTTTTGCCGTCGAGAAAAACGGTAAAAACCTCCGCATCGCCAAAATGTTTATTGAGGAAGTCATTAAAAATATAAAATTGCCAATACTGTATCGCGTAGTCACCTTCGGGGGACATTTTCACTTCATAGAATATTTCAAAGTCCTGTAATTTTTCAAATTTTGTTTTTTGGGAATAATCCGCCAGCGCTTGACTGCCCGCAATTTCTTGGCCGGTTTGGTCAAAATAATATTTGCTATAATCGCAGGGAAAATATTTTTCTTGGACCGCAAATAAAAAATTCGGCGCGAATTTTTTTACCAGCAAATCATTTTCCGCGACCCGATCGTCGGTCGGGCTAGCCCATAAAAGACCCGCACAAAAAATCGCAACGAGAGTTGCGAGTAGTATTCTAAACTTCATAAATTGTTAGTTGTCTTTTTTCCCCTGTGGCCAGCCCGAAAAATATTGCCAAGCAGATAAAACTTATTATTTGCCCCGCTAGCTGGCTGCTCGTGGTTAGGAAAACAAAATTACCTAAAACCGGGGCGAAAAATGCAGCCGCGGCAAAATACAGTCCGGCCCGCAATGTATTTTGCCAAGAAAATTTACCGCTCAAAAGGCCCAATAAGCCAAGATAAGCGGCGCTGAAAATAAAAAATTGCAGCCAGAGGTCTGCAAAATAATAATTTTCAAAATTCGCAATATTACCGCAAAGTGCATCGGAAATATTTAGGGCCCGAAAGGGGATTCTCCAGACCCGAGACAGCTGCAGGGAGGAAATCGTAAACGCTTGGGC
>CAZQSQ010000018.1:0-15412 GCA_964596325.1 uncultured Candidatus Saccharibacteria bacterium | reverse complement strand
CATCACATCGGTCTCCAAAACCGCTATTGAGGGTTCGACTCCTTCCGCCCCTGCCCTTCGACAAGCTCAGGGCCTTAAGAAATTTATGCCGTGGTTTGTCTATATTCTTTTTTGCGATAATCGCAAATATTATGTCGGAATGACCGACAACATTGAAAGACGTCTTGCTCAGCATCGCGCTGGGCAGTCTTTTTATACGAAGCAATTTGAAGATATCAATCTGGTGTACTTCGAATGTCATACAAAAAAAGGCGATGCTGAGAAAAGGGAACTTCAGCTGAAGGGTTGGTCTATCGCAAAAAAGAAGGCACTTATTGGTGGGAATATTAAAGAATTGAAGAAGTTATCGAAAGGTCCTGAGAGAGCCGAAGTTTAGGGTTGTCGGTGCTGAGCTGGTCGAAGTACCGCCCCTTTTTTGACCGAGAGGCGACTCCTTCTGCCCCAATAGATATAGGTAATGAGCTCTGAAAAGACAGCCACTGGCTGAGCGGCGAGCCGGGCCCTGAGGCGCGAGTAGCAACGAGCGACCGAAGGGCGACTCCTTCACGGTTAACAATAGTAGGGGCGGATAGGAGGAGAACCCCGACAAGTCGGGAGCGCTGACCGGCGAGCAAGTTTCCGCCTAATTTGACCAAAGACTATTTTACGGTTATAAAATAGTTAGTTCGCGGAAAACAAAAAAGGAGGTGGATGATGGGTTATTGCAATAATTACAGCTTTTTTTCCTTTATTGGCCTGCCGGGTTGCGGGAAGAGCACTCTTGGGAGTTTACTAGCTTTGAAATATAAATTGGAGTATTTTGAAACGAGCTTTTTAATCGATAAAGCGATAGCTGAGGCAAAAGAAAAATCGAAAATGATTTTTGAGAAAATGGATTATGAGGCAGAAAAGCAGGAGCGACGCAAGAAGAGAGGCGAAAATTGCGAAAATGAATTTGTCTGCAAGCAAGTTTTTGAGAGGCTGATAAGCTATTCCGATGGTACGGTAATCAGCGGCTTCCCCAGAGATGAAGAACAGGCAGAAAAGTTTGCCGAATTTATTATCCAGATCGGAGCAAGATACCGCTGCTTGACTATTTTACCTAAGATTAGCGAAAAATTAAGCTTAGAACATCTGATGCAAAAGCAAAAGAAGTTGTTGGGCGAAAGCTTCGTCTCTGAGCTTGTTGAATTGCAGTTTCAGGGCATCAAAGAAGATTTTGGCCGGGTTGTTTCGGTTTTATCCAAAAATCGCATTGAAATCCTGCATATTCCTCAATACAAAACCATCAACGAATCCACTTCATATTTATTCAGTGAAATCAAATAGCTGCTTACGCAGCTATTTTTATTTGCCAGATATGGAAAATTATGGTTTAATGCCATATAATCATATTGGTAAAATATGGAGACAATAGAAATAAAAACAATCTTGCGCGAGCCGGAAAAACATTTAGGGCAGAACGTGCAGATTAACGGTTGGGTGCGTACTACGCGCACTGGGAAGGATACCGGTTTTATAGAATTAAATGACGGCAGTTTTTTCAAAAACCTACAGGTGGTTTTTGATAAATCATTGGCTAATTTTGAAGAAATGGAAAAATTGCCAATCGGTTCGGCGCTTATTGTATTGGGCGAGGTTGTAAAGTCTCCGGCCGGCGAACAGGCCGTGGAGCTTAAGGCTAAAAATATTGAAGTAGCGGCCGTTTCGGGAAGTGATTTTCCTTTGCAAAAAAAGAGGCATACTTTTGAATATTTGCGCACCATCGCGCACTTGCGCCCGCGCTCCAATACTTTTTCGGCGGTTTTTCGTGTGCGTTCTTTAGCGGCTTATGCCATCCACAAGTTTTTTGTGGAGAAAGGTTTTATCTATGTGCAGACTCCGGTAATTACCGGAAACGATTGCGAGGGCGCAGGGGAGATGTTTCATGTCAGTTCTCTGGACTTAAAAGACATTCCTAAAACCGACAAAGGTGAAGTGGATTTTTCCAAAGATTTTTTTGGCCGTGAGACTGGCTTGACTGTTTCCGGGCAGCTGGAGGCCGAATCTTTTGCAATGGCCTTTAAGAAAGTTTATACCTTCGGGCCAACTTTCCGCGCCGAAAATTCCAACACCAAAAGGCATGCGGCCGAATTCTGGATGATTGAGCCGGAAATCGCTTTTGCCACAATCAAGGAAGATATGGATCTGGCCGAAGAGATGGTCAAATATATCATCAAATATATTTTAGAAAATGCCCCCGAGGAAATGGCTTTCTTTGGCAAGTTTATCGATGAGGGTTTGATGGAGAGGCTGCAAAATGTTTTGCATTCTGATTTTGAACGCATTACTTATGCGCAGGCCGTGGAAATTTTGGAAAAGTCCGGGGAGAAATTCGAGTTCAAAGTCGGTTGGGGCAAGGAATTACAAACCGAGCATGAACGTTATTTGACCGAACAGGTTTATAAGAAGCCGGTTTTTGTCGTTGATTATCCCAAAGAGTTCAAGGCTTTTTACATGCGCCAGAACGATGATGGCAAGACCGTGGCCGCCATGGATTTGCTGGTGCCCGGTATTGGGGAAATAATCGGGGGCAGCCAAAGGGAAGAGAGGCAAGGAAAATTACTTGCGCGTATCAAAGAGCTTGGCATGAACGAGAAGGATTTAGAGTGGTATTTGGATTTACGTAAATACGGCGGGGTTAAGCATGCGGGGTTTGGCCTGGGCTTTGAGCGGCTGATAATGTATTTAACCGGGATGGAAAATATCCGCGACGTGATACCTTTCCCGCGGGTTCCGGGCAATGCTGAATTCTAAAAAATAACCGGCTTTACAGCCGGTTATTTTTATGTTATAAATTTTTGGAACTTTAATTGCTTAGAGAGGAGCTCAATGGAAAACGATTTAATGAAAGCGAGTAATTTTTTTGAAAGCATTTCCACCTATCAAGTAAAAATTCGCAGAATTTTAGACCAAGCCAATGAACGCCAGCTGCTCAGTGAAGGGGAGAACCAAACATTCTTTGACCTTTACGGGCTTGAAGGTAATAGATTCAAAAGCCTCAATGAGTTGCGTCGCGAGCAAGGCCTGACTACATCGGGCATTCAAAAAAAAGTTAATGATACTTGGAAAAAGCTTTCTTGTTTTCCGGAAACGGAAAAGATGCGCCGCTGCCTTTCCAACCTCTTACGCTCAATGCCTGATAGTGTTCGCTGGCAACCCAAATTATAACCGCCCCCAAGGTGGTTTTTTCAAATAAATCAAGCATTTTATGACAGAAAATGCCTTTGACAAATATATAATATTGTGCTATAATAATAATTGATTCTAGGGATATAAAATGCCTTGGATTCATATATTAAAAATTGCATAAGGAGGATAGATATGGAAAAAGGAGGAGTGGCAGTTGAAGGTAAGGTATCGGAATTCAAAAAGCGCGCGATAGTTAAAAGCCTTTTGGATACTGATATGTATAAGTTCACCATGGGACAATTTGTAAATCATTTTTCCCCGGAGACTTACGTTACCTTCGCACTGACCAATCGAACAAAATCCGTAAAGCTGGAAGAATATATCGACATTAAGGAGTTGCGTTGGCAGCTGGAACAGGTGAGGGCATTGTCCTTTTCCCGTTTCGAAATCGATTACCTTTCTTCCTTGCGGACTTCCGATGGAGTAAATTGTCGATTCAACAGCAAGTATTTGGCCTTTCTTTCAGGTGTCCGGTTGCCGTATTTTTCACTCGAACCAAGCGGAGATTCATTCCACTTAAAGTTTTCCGGCCGATGGAATTCGGTAATCTTCTGGGAGGTCCCGGCTTTGGCAATCGTCAACGAGCTTTACGCTCGCGCCGTGATGGCTAAGCTCGGACTGAATTGCCGTAGTTTGCGCGAAATTGCCCAAGCCCGTCTCGATGAAAAAATTGCCCGGCTTAATGAGTTGCCGGGGATAAAATTCATGGAGTTCGGGACGCGCCGGAGATTTTCTTTCTCCTGGCAGGAGCATGTCATCACGGAGATGGCGCGCAAGCTCAGGCATGGCTCAATGATTGGCACGTCAAATGTTTTGGCTGCCAAAAATTTGCGGCTGAAGCCTATGGGCACAATGGCTCATGAACTTTTCATGGTCAGGGCCGGAGTAGCTGGAAAAAATGACAAGCTTTTGCGCCGGAGCCATAATTTGGTCATCCAAGAATGGTTGTCATTTTATGGCGGCGAACTTTCAATCATACTCTCTGATACCTTCGGCACTAAATTCTTTTTTGAGGATTTAACGCCAAGGCAGCTCAAACAGGTTAGCGGTTTCCGTCAGGATTCCGGCGATCCGTTTGAATTCGGAGAAAATGCCATCAATCTTTGGCAGAAAAACGGGATTGATCCCAAAAGCAAAACCATTGTTTTCAGCGACGGTTTGGATCTGGAGAAGATCGAAGCATTGTACCAAAGGTTTTCCCCTGAAGTAAATTGCATCTTTGGTTGGGGTACAAATCTTACTTTTGACTGGCCGGAAATCAAACCGCTCTCATTGGTCATCAAGGCGGTGGGGGCTGACGGTCAGGGCTTAGTGAAGCTTTCTGACAACATTGCTAAGGCGATTGGTCAACCCGAGGAAGTGGAACGTTACAAGCGGGTTTTTGGCTATGAATCCCAGTACCAAAGAGACTGCATTGTCTAAAAGGAGGAAAGAGATGGTTCAGAAAGAGATGGTTCAGTTGGATCCGCTTAACGGCCTTTATGGTTTTTTGAAAGGCCTTTCACCAAGCGACCTAAAAGCAAATTTGCCGGGCTTCTTGCACCAGTTCCCAAAAAAGCTTGTTACTTCGGCGCTAGGCGACAAGGTCAAGACAAGTGTTTTGGTTGTTGATCCGCAAAAAGACTTTGCCAAAATTGGCGGCTCGCTGTTCGTTGAAGGTGCCGACCAAGATATGGAGAGGGCGCTAGAATTACTTTGCTCTATTGTAGGAGTAGTAACTCAGCTTTTCATCAGCGGGGACAGGCATTATCCGGGAGCAATTTTTTTCCCGGAGAGGCATTTGTTGCCCAATGGAAGAAATCCGCCACCCTTCATGTCAGTGACGGCCGAGGATTATCTTTACAATCGTTGGAGATCGAACCCGAAATCTGGTAACCAGAACGAGCAAGACAACAAAGTCATCCACTATTGTTTGGAAGCGGCAAAAAAAGAAATTCCGCTAATGCTTTGGCCGCACCATTGCATGGAAGGCAGTGAAGGCAAGAAAATCGTTGAGCCGATTGCGGTTTTCAAACAGATTTTTGAAACCTATCGCAAAGTTTCGGCCAATGTTTTCTACAAAGGGATGGATTTGGATACGGAGTATTACTCGGTATTCAGCCCGGTCGTTAATACTAATTATGACGGCAAACCTTTGGCGAGCACTCCGGCAGTCACACCACAAACTTTCGCCAGCTCAGATATCATTATCGTCATGGGGGAGGCACTTTCGCACTGCGTGGGCCAAACCCTGCGCGATCTTATTGGAGCTAATCTGGGCAAGAAAATTTATCTTGTTAGGGATTGCACTTCTAATGTCGCCGGCTTTGAAGCCCAGGGAGAAAAGTTCCTTGAGCTTCTCGAAGTTAATGGTGGCCATGTCGTGCAAAGCACCACGCCTTTCCTTGATTGGCCGGGCGTGCGAAAAATCTTTAAGGAGAGGAGATGAAATGCTAGACGCAGAATACAGTGATGATGAGAAAGTAATTAATGAGGTTGCAAGAATTGCCATCGTTGCAGTAATAGCTGGGTTTAAGACAGTATTCAGCACCCTGAATAGTGAGGCTATCGGTTCCGTTGCCGCCGGCTTGATTAGGGCATATCCAGAAGAGCTCAAAGGAGTGGCTACAAAAAATCTTGCTCGAAAAGGGAAAAACCATTCCAATGATCTTGAAAGTTGATTAAAAAATAATACCGCCAATAGGCGGTTTTTTCTTTGGAAAATAAGAGTATAATCAAATTAAACAAAAATATGCAGATCAATAAAACAAAATTTTTATTGGCAGCGCGTATAATTTCCATATTATTTATTTGTTTCATTTCGCTTTTTGCCCTAGATATATTCGATATGCAGTTGGGGCTTGTTGGAACAATTTTGGGAGTCTTTATGCACCTTATCCCTTCAATTATCATGGGTGTCTTAGTTTATTTTTCTTGGAAAAATCCCAAAATCGGTTTTTATGGTTTTGGTATTTTGGCCTTGGTTTTCACTTTGTATTTCCGGACCTATACTTTTTGGGGCTCCTTTCTGACTATTTCCTTGCCGACAATTATTTTGGCCGGACTTTATTATTTAGCCAAGGAGTAAATTGAAAAAGCCCATAAGGGCTTTTTTCTTTTATTTTAAGTTTTGATATAATCAAGTAATGAAGATTTCTTTTCATGGCGCGGCCAAAACTGTCACCGGTTCTTGCGCGCTCGTCGAAGCCAATGGCGTAAAATTTTTAGTCGATTGCGGGCTCTTTCAAGGGATAGAATTTGCCACGGATGAAAATCTAAAGCCGTTTGGTTTTGAGCCCAAAGAAATCAGTTTTGTTTTGCTTACTCACGCGCACGCCGACCATAGCGGGAGATTGCCCCGGCTTTATAATGAAGGTTTTAGCGGAAAAGTTTATTGCACGCCGCCCACCAAAGAATTGGCAGAAATCACTTTTTTGGATTCGGCCAAGATTATTGCCGAGGAAGCACGGAGAAAAAATATCAAGCCGCTTTTTACGGCCGAAGATATTGGCGGTTTGTTGGAGAATTTTGAAACTAAGGAATATGGCCGCTCTTTTCGCCCGGAAGGCCGTATTGAAGTGGTAATGCGCAATGCGGGGCATATTTTGGGTTCCGCAGTTATGGAAATTTTAATCGAAGAAGAGGGTAAAAAAAAGAAAATAGTTTTCTCCGGAGATTTGGGCAATAGTCCCGTGCCCTTGGTTAAAGATCCCGATATTATAAGCGGGGCTGATTATGTGGTTTGCGAGGCAACTTACGGCGGCCGGATACATGAAGCACCGGAATTACGCTCCCTCATACTTAAAGAAGCCATTGAAGAATCCATTGCCCGCGGCGGGACATTGATGCTGCCGGTTTTTTCCTTGGAGCGCTCACAAGAAATTTTATACGAGCTGAATTTTATGGTGGAGGCCCACCAACTGCCCAAGGTAAAAATGTTTTTGGATAGTCCTCTGGCTATTAAGGCCGTGGATATTTATCGCAAATACGAGGATTGGTTTGATGAGGAGGCACAAAAGAAGCTGAAGAAAGATGATGATTTATTTGCTTTCCGCGGTTTGGAATATACTCCCTCGTCCGAGGAATCGAAAAAGATTAATGAGACCAAGCCGCCCAAAGTGATTTTAGCCGGCTCGGGTATGTGCAATGGCGGGCGCATACTTTACCACTTAAAAAAATATCTTCCTGATAGTGATAATTTTTTGCTTATCGTTAGTTTCCAAGCCGAGGGGACTTTAGGCCGGGAGCTGATGGAAGGGGCGCAGACTGTTAATATCAACGGGGAAGAGGTAAAGGTGCGCGCCAAAGTAAAGGCTGTCGGGGCCTATTCTTCACACGCCGACCAGCCAAGGCTTTTGCATTGGTTGAAACAAATGCAGACCCCCAAACCCCAACAAATATTTATTAACCACGGAGAGGAAAAGGGCCAGCTGATGCTCCAAGACGGTATAAAAGAAAAATTAGGAATTGAAAGCCAAATTGTGGAAAGGGCAATAGTTTATGACATTTAACGAAAATCGCATGAACAATCAACCAAGCGGGAAATTGAAAAATATTTTTTTAGCCGCACTGGTAATTTTTTCTTTTTGTTTTAGCGCTGCCCATGCCGAAGAATATGTTTACCACACTCGCCAAGATGGTCGGATAATGATTTTTGGCAAAGTGGCGGACAGCTCTAAAAACTTTTGTTTGCATATCGTAGCAGAGGAAGATGTCGACACCTTGAAGATTACCCCCGCCTCCGACGGTAGTTTTTCTGAGGAGATACAAGATATTTACGGGGATTCCAATATTAATTTGTTTATCAGCAATCCTTGCAAAACTTTCAAGGGTATCGGGCCAAACGTCAACATTAATGATCCACGAATTTATTCGCTGACCGGCGATGTGCGTTATGCGCTTTCCGGTGTTGTTTCCAACCTGCCGCCGGGAGCAAAAATCGGTTTGAAGTTTTTTCAGAAGGATATTATGGGCAGCGCCCCGGTTTTTTTCAGCGATATTGCCAGGGCTAAAACCGTCACCCCTAAAAGTAACGGCTACTTTGAGGCCACAGTAGCGCTTTCCGGGCTTAATATTTATTCCAGCCGCGGCTTTTGCTACAAAGCTTTCATATTCGACGAAGATAAAAATATTTTAGCCGAAAGCGGTCCGGCCTGCTCGGTTTTGCTCAATGTGCCTTATTACAATATCCACGATTATCCTTGGAATACGATTATGACCGGCGAAGGCAGCTATGAAGTAGTCGGCTGCCGCCACGCCGCAGCTACAATGTTGCTCGATTACTGGTACCAAAATGATTCCAAAGTCCGGGCTAATTGGGACAAGATAAATAAAAACGAGCCCAATCCGATTGATTGCCGCGAAATGTTTTTGAAGTACGGATTATGGGGAGACATGTATAATACTCGGCCGCCGGAAAAATCTTTGTGGCGCACGTTGGGTATGAGCGTGGTGCACATTGGCCCCGTCAGCCCGCTGACCCTGAAACAGGTTTATACGGATAACTATATTCCATTTGTGATTTTGTGCCGGCCGTCTTTGAATACTTGTAAGTTCTGGGACCCGGGCAACCAACACCAATTGGTCGTCCTTGGATTTCAGGGATACAACCAGTATTTGGCGCCCAATGGGAAAAAATATCTGAACCATCTTTATGTTAATGATAATGGTTGGAAACCGGGCAATTCTTCTTTAGGGAAACTGCGTTATGTTCTTTTTAATGATTCTAAAACAAACCAAACCAATAATACGAACTGTAATGCGCGTTGCGGCTGGCAGTATCCGAGCAAGCGCTCTGCCTATTCTGCCTTTGAAGATGAGGGGATCGTGGCAGTTGTCCCCAATGATTATCTGCTGCTTGGCAAATATGAATTTATCAATAGTATAGTTATTAAAAACGGGCAGATTACGCCGATATTCTTGAAAGTGCCAAAGAATACAGACGTGCATTTCGTAAATCTAGATAAGGAATGGCACGATATCAAGGTTTTTCGCGGCGGGGAGGACTTTCTGCGTAGCGGGCTAATCCCTGACGGGGAAGATTTCACTTATAGTTTTGCAACACCGGGAGAGTATTATTTCCGGCTAGACCAGAGTGATCAGACAGGCCGGATAGCAGTTTATTAAAACAAGCCCCGCGAAAGCGGGGTTTTATTGACGCATAAATTATTTTATGTTATAATTATATATAATTTACAACTTAAGGAGGATAAAATGGGCGAAAATGCGATTGGGCGGCACAAAAATTTAGTAGTTTGGAGCGGTGAAATCAGCTTTGAAAATTATGTTAAATTCCGTACTGAAGTAGAACTTGCCTTAGCCGAAGCCGTTGAGAAAAAGATTATAATCGAAATTTGTTCTTTCGGGGGGAGGACCTGCGTAGGCGTTGGAGCATATGACTTTCTACAATCACTAAAAGACCGGGGCTTTATTATCGAGACCATTGCTTGCGGAGGGGTAATGTCTGCAGCGGTGAGTTTATTCTTGGGGGGAACTGTTAGACGTGCCTATAAAAATACAATTTTTCTCATCCATAGCACCTCAGGGTCTGTTAATGGTCGAGTGGAAGAAGAAAGCCTAAAGAATGAGCTGCAAAGCGTTAAGTTTTTTAATGCCAAATATAAAGCCCAAGTGATCGAGGCCTGTGGCAGTAAGTTTGATAAAGAAGCTTACGCTCAGTTGCATAGAACTGGAAAGGAATTTGGTGCTAGTAAGGCTCTAGAGCTCGGCTTTGTCCACGAAATCATCTAACCGGATTTATCCGGTTTTTTCTTTCCACAGGCGTGCTTTATTATTAGTGCGCCTTTTTTGTTATAATTTGTTAAATGAATATGGGTGGCCGAACATTCAACACAGGTTTAATTTTGGGCATATTTTTAGCCTTGTTTTTTATTTGCGGCTTAGTGCAGGCCGAAACTAGGGTTTATATGGAGTTTCAGCCCGGTTATGGCGTGCCTTTAGTGGCTACGCTTGAGCCGCTAAGCATGGATCCAAGTGGAGCGGTATTCCAAGGAGAGCTCACCCAAAAGGGTGTGAGCAGTTTTGCGACTGTGTATTTTGTGTATTTTGACCAAGATAAGCCCATGGTCAAGGAAACGGCCAAGACTCAGATGTTTTCCGAGGGAAAATTTTTCAGCGAGCCGGTGAAGCTGGAACCTGGGAAAAAGTATTGCATCATCGCTTTTGCAGAAAATTTTCAAGGCTCAAGCCAAAGCAATGCCTTTTGCCCGAGCGTCAATGCGCCCAAGCCAAAAATGAGCAGAGAAAAGAAACCCAGTTTTAATTATTATGACAGTCAAGTCAATATTTTGCCCCCGGAAATTAAGACCGGGCCAATCGAATCAACTCCTCTCGGGAGTAAAATAACTTCCGAAATTTTCAATTTTGCGAGCGGCACACAGCCCTTGGAAGGCTATTATGAATTTTCGTTCCAAGAAGGCAAAGAGAGCGTTTTTCAGGTAAAGCCCGTGCCGATTCTTGACCCGACGCAGGTCAGTTTATTCCTAGACAAAGCTTTAAGCTTAAAGGGCTCTTGGGTACAACTGGCCATCAAGCAGGATTCAGGATTTGTTAAAGGTAATTTGGTATTTGGCGGCAGCAGTAGCAGTACTACGGCCAAGCCCAGTGCAGAGGCAACTAGAATGTATTGGCAGCTTTGCAAAAAGAGCGACGGGAAGTGCAGCCCCAGCAAAAAACTTTACCAATCCAAGGATGAATGTGAAGCTGATGTCCAGAAAACAGAAGTTAGTGCCTCGGGTGAGCAGCTGACCACAGGCATTTGCCATTCGACATTTTTATCCTGTGATATTTCTTGCGATTATTACAAAGCCAAGCCCAGTGTGGGCGCAACGCAGGAGTGCTATCGTAAAGTTTGGATAAATAAAAATAAAAATGGGACGGCCTTTACCCAGAATTTGGATTCGCCCAAAACTTCATATGATTCTGTGGCGACTGCTAAAATCGGCATTGATTATTATTTTCGGCAGGGCGGAAAATTATCCAAAGAGCAGTGCCAGGATAAGAAAGATCCGGCCGGTACTTGGTATTTTTGCGTGAAGAATAATGGTCAGTGCCGCCCGACCTTTGGACAGCAGCAAAAGAATGGGACCTGGGTAAATTACAAAGATCGCGCCACTTGCGAGGCCGCGGTTAAAAAATGGTGGGGCTCCCAAGCCGGGAAAAATTGCTATCAGGATCCGCAGGTTTGCAATAATGTCTGCAAAGAATATATCAATCCTATTTCCTTGCAGCTCAAGTCGGTTTTTTATGGTGATTATGAGGAGCGCGCCGACGGATCCGTGCGGCTATATTTCACGGTTATCGGTTTAGGCAAGGCCACCAAAGCGAGGGTGAGGCTTGGGGTAAAAGTTGTGGTGGCAGGTATGGAGGTTAATTTGGAGCCAACCCAATGGGTAGAAGTTGATGATCGGGGAATTTATTTTGTGGATTACAAAAAGTTTAATAAGCAGGTTCCTTACATGGTTTTTACGCAAATGGAAAATGACCTTGGCGAAAAATATATTGGTAATATTTTTTGGCTTTGGTTCAATTACAATGAATTTTATTGCCCCAATCAGCTATGTGAGCGTGGCGAAACTATACAAAACTGCCCCCAGGATTGTAAAATCCCGGCCGAGAAGTGCTTTAAGAATATTTGTGGGCAACCCGGCGGCTGTACGACCAAATACTTTAAGCCTATTAAATTTTTCGCCAGCAAGGATGTTTCTTTGCAGGCGATCGTTGAGGCGCAAAAAGCTTGGGAAAATAAATTTAACACCAAGCTTTTTGAAAAGGTTAGTATCGCGACCAGCACTTCTCTAGGCGCGAGGGTCAATATGCAAAAGAACAATGGGCTATGGGACTATAATGGTCTTTGGGAAATTGCCAATAATTCGGATTCAATTTGGGAAAATGGGACTATAGCTTGGAGCTGGGTTGACGACACCATTGATCCGGTTAGCGGCAAACACTATGTCAAGGAGTGTGATATCGAGCTTGATAGCTCTCAGGGCCTTGATTTCAATTACTATGAAAATTCCAAATACTTGGAAAGAGTGATGCCACACGAAATTGGCCATTGTCTAGGTTTGAATGATTTGTATAACGACTTAAATTTTGCCCCCCAGTGCCCCAACGAGATAATGAATTCTGCACTGGAAATCGGTCCTGGTGATCTGGCGGGTTTAAGACAAGTATTCGACAAGTAATTAGAGCGGGCCTTGACAGAGGGCCCGCTTTTGGTATACTGGAGCATACCGTAGACAGTGGGCAGGGTATACTCAATAAGTCCCACCTAGGAATAAGGCCTTTTTAAGGCATGGTCGATGTCTGCGGAGAAAACAGGCATTTTTTTATTTTTATGGCAAAAACAAAACAGCAAAAATCAACCGAGTTATCCGCCATGCGCGAGCTTTTGTCTATGCAAAAGTCCATGTATTTTGTGGATTACAAAGGTTTGAAGAACGAGGACCTCTTAAAAATCAAGAAGGAACTCAAAACCAAAGATGGCAAGCTCGTAGCTGTCAAAAAGAGCTTGACCAACGTGCTTTTCAAGGAAAAGGGCATTGAATTCAATCCCAAAGATCTTGAAGGCCAGGTTGCCATTGCTTTCGGATTCAAAGACCAGTTTTCTCCAACAAAACCTCTTGTTGAATTTTCTAAGCAAAACAAAAACCTGAAAATCCTTGGCGGATGCTACATGGATGAGGGCAAATACCACTTCATCAATACTGCTGAAGTAGTCGCTTTCTCCACTATTCCGTCCCGCGAAGAGCTTTATGCCATGCTGGCCTTCGCCCTTAATGACACTGCCGCAAGCTTTGCCAGAGTCGTTAATGCTGTAAAGGAGCAGAAAGAAAAGCAGGCAGCGTAATTAAGAATTAATAAAACATACAAAACTATGGCAGAAGAATTCCAAGTCCCTGAACAGTTCAAGGACATAATCGAAAAAATTGAGAAGATGAGCATCATGGAACTTTCCGAGCTCGTCAAAGCCATTGAAGGCAAGTTTGGCGTTACCGCCACCCCGACCTTCGTTGGTGGAGCCGCTCCGGCCGCTGGTGCCGCCGCCGCGGAAGAAAAGAGTGAATTTTCTATCGTCTTAACCAAGACCGGCGAGAAGAAAATCGAGGTCATCAAGGTTATCCGCGATGTCACCCAGAAGGGCCTTAAGGAGTCCAAGGATATGGCCGATGCCGCTGAGTCCGCTCCGCAGGTTGTTAAGGAGGGCGTCAAGAAGGATGAAGCCAACGAGATCAAGAAGAAATTCGAGACTGCTGGCGCTACCGTTGAGCTCAAGTAATAGCCGAGTAAATAAAAACAGCCCCGAAGGGCTGTTTTTATTTAATTGTTTTTTATCTGGTAAATTTTTCCACCATCTAAGATATAAATGAATCCGTCCGAGCCCACGGCAAAGTCGCGCAAATCAGTCCAAGTGCTTTCTTTATATTCTTTAACCAGTTTGCCTTTTTTATCAAAAACACAAAGCCGGTTCTGCTGTGGTTCAAGAACGTAAATATTGGGCGTAGCCAAGGAGGTCCAAATTTTCACGGGGTTTTGCAGGCTGGGCGAAGCATTAAGCTTGATAGTTTCTTTGTAGGAGTTTTCAAAATACCTGTCCAAATCATTATTTTTAGTTAAAATCCAAAGCGATTTATCGATGGCCAGAGATTTGGCGCCATTGGGCTTGCGGGTATTGGCAGTTAGCCAATCGCCAGTAGCTCCACCGGTGGCACGCAGAATGCGCCCATTAAAAGAATCGAGCAAATAAAATTTGGAAGTATAAACATTAAATCCGGTGATAATGGCTTTGCTGTCTAGTTTTACCGGTTGGACTTTGGTGATTTTATTGGCCTTGGGGTCGTATTTGAGGATTGTATTGTCACTGGCAAAAAGGAAGAAAATGCCCTGTTGAGAATCGGCAAATTTTATCGAGTTATCCGTAGCTATCATCTCGAGCTTTTTGTCTTTCTGATCTATCTTCCAAATGTTTTTATTGCCTGAGGAAAATACTAGAAACTGATCATTATCCGCCAAAAGCCCCGTAGCTTTGACGCTTTCATCTTTGATTTCAAAAAACGGTAAAGTAGCAGTGGCAATATCGTTAGCTGGCGTTTTGGCTGACTCACTGGAGCTGGGCGTAGCGGGAATGGCTTGCGGCGTAATCTGGGCCGCGGGTTTTTGTTGGCCAAAAAATGGGCTGTATTTGTAAAAACCAAAAGCCACTAAGGCCAGGAGGCCAAAGGAAATGAGGCCGGCCGCAATTTTGAGAAAATTATTTCCATCGGTTTGGATTTCGGAGGGTTTTTTATTCTCCGCGGGCTTGGCGCCCAAAGAGGGCAGGGAAAAATTGAATTGTGCCTTGCCCGGCTCATTACCAACATCCAAAAGCAACATGACGCCCGAAACTCTTTTTAATTCTTCGTTATAAAGTTTGAGCTGTTTGGAAATTGTTTTTTCACTCCATTCCGGGAGGTCGATGATTTCGGTAATTAGGCTTTGGTCTTGGGCGAATTCGTTGAAATCAGAAGTATTAACGATTAACCGATCGCGGTGCGAAAGTTTGCCGATAGCCACATTGGGGAAGGCGCTGCCCGGGCCCATGTCCGAATCTTGGTATTCAAGATTTTCGCTGATGTCATAAATTTCGCCGCTGCGCGAGAGTAATATTTTTATATTGCCGATTTTAACAAAATTCAAAAACAGGGATGAAACGGCCAAGACGGCAAAATCCATATTGCCCATCCAGTTCACATTGCCTTGGCGCACAATCTCTTCTAAATACTCATTGGCTTTGCCCAAAGCGGCTTTTATGGCGGCGTTGGAATCTTTATGGTAACTATTAAAATATTCCTGCCTGATAATCTCGGAAAGCGTTTTGAGCAGCTTAAAGCTCTGGGGCAGGGCATTAGAAATTTGTCCGGCAACGTAAAGATTTCCGAGTTTTTCTTGGTCTTTTTTTTCAGGATTAAAGATAAAACTGTCGTAAATCGTATCGTCTTTGCGTTTTATATTGAAGTGGAATTGGAATGATTTCATATTCCTTAGCATTGTATTTTAGCTCTTTTCTTTTAGTAAAAAAAGTGTTATGGTTGTGGAGAGAAAAATCAAGTTATTTGCACGGTTGGCTCAGTGGTAGTCCCGACAAGTCGGGATCACATCACAGGGGTCTTTTGACAAAAGTCATAGTTTAACAATTCATTACGCACGGTTGGCTCAGTGGTAG
>CAZQSQ010000017.1:0-16713 GCA_964596325.1 uncultured Candidatus Saccharibacteria bacterium | reverse complement strand
TTGAGATTGCTAATAAATATAAGCTTTTTATAATCGAGGACGCTTGTCAAGCAAGTGGTGCAAAATATAAGGGAAAGCCCGCGGGATCAATTGGGGATATTTCTGCTTTCTCTTTTTTTCCAACTAAAAATTTGGGGGCTTATGCTGATGGAGGGATGGCAATCACTAATAATGATGTTTTTGCCTCAAATTTAATTTTACTAAAAAATCATGGGTCATCCCCAGAAGAAAAATATAAACATCTAGTTATTGGTACGAATTCTAGGCTCGACACAATTCAAGCCGCAATTTTAAGAATTAAATTAAAATATTTAACTATCTGGAATCAGAAGCGGAGAGAAATTGCCCAATATTATACGAAAAATTTATCGGATATTAATGGTATAATTTGCCCTGCGATTGATAATGATTGCGAGCACGTTTTTCATCAATATACGCTTAAGGTTAACAAAAGGGAGGGATTGGTAAAATACTTAAAAGAAAAAGATATTCCGGTAATGATCTATTATTCAATTCCGTTGCATTTGCAGCCGGCTTTTGCTCGTTTGGGATATAAAGGAGGGGAATTTCCGCAAACAGAATATGCTTGTGATCACGTTTTGTCATTACCGATTTATCCGGAATTGAGTAAGACGGATCAAGATATCATAATTTCCGCTGTCAAAGAATTTTATGGCGAAAAAGATTAATGTAGCAGTAATAGGGACGGGCAATATGGGCAGAAATCATGTCCGGGTTTTTTCTGAACTGGAAAGTTGCAATTTGATTGCTTTTTGCGACATTAATTCCGAGGTAACGAAAAAGATTTCAAAGGAGTTTAACCTGAAAGGTTATTTAGATTACAAGGAGATGCTTTCCGTGGAGAAGATTGATGCAGTTTCTATTGCTGTTCCAACAAAAATTCATAAAGAAATAACAGTTTATTGTTTGGCAAATAATATTAATACTTTAGTAGAGAAGCCGATAGCATTCACATTAAAAGAAGCTAAAGATATCATTGCTGCAGAAAAGAAAACAAAAGCAAAGTTAACAGTGGGGCATATAGAAAGATTTAATCCTGCCGTTGTCAAGCTTGCAGAAATTGTAAAAAAGGGGGAATTGGGAGAAATAATTTCTATTAATACAAAAAGATTAGGCCCTCATGTCCCTAAAAAAAGGGATACGGGAGTGATATTAGACTTAGCGGTTCACGATATCGATATAATAAATTACTTATTTGGCAAGAATCCGATTAAAATTTTTGCAAATGCGGGAAATTTTATTTTAAGCGACAAAGAAGATTGCGCTGAAATATTTTTAGATTACGGGAAAGCTTCTGGTCATATTCAGGTAAATTGGATTAGTCCGATTAAAATCAGGGAGTTAGAGTTAACTGGGACGCGTGGCTACGCGAGAGTAAATTACATAACTCAAGAGGTACAGATTTATAAAAGTGTTTTTTCGAAAAAGGAAGATGGTTATGTTCAGATATTATCAGAGCCGGAAATGGTTAAAGTAGAATATAAAGAACCTTTGAAGATGGAGCTAGGCAGTTTTATTAATTGTATTATTCGGAAAACTACACCTGCCGTTTTACCAGAAGAAGCAGAAAATGCATTAAATATAGCATTGAAATCGTTAAGTAAGATTTAATATATGGAAATATTAGGAAATAAGAACATTTTAATTACTGGCGGAGCTGGATTTATAGGGAGCCATCTTGCCGATAGACTGATTCAGGAGAAGGTTAAAAATATTGTTATAGTTGATAATTTTTTTTTAGGGAAGATGGAGAATCTAGTTGACGCTAAGAAGAATTTTCCGCAACTAATTGTTTACAATCATGATGCCAAGGATTATCATTTTATGCGTGAGAAAATTGAAGAACATCGAATTGATGTTATTTATAACTTGGCAACTAAAGCCTTATCATATTCTTTTGTTGACCCGGAAGATGCCTTTATGGTCAATGTTGAAATATTATCAACCTTGCTTAAAATTTTGAGGCAGAAAGGATATAAAACATTGATCCATTTCTCAACATCCGAGGTTTATGGATCAGAAGAAGATGGTTCTATTATAGAAAGTCATAATTATGGCGCAAAAACTCCCTATGCAGCAGGAAAGGCAGGGGCCGATTTAATGATTCAGTCCTACTTAAATTTATTTGACTTGGATATTGCCACAATTAGGCCATTTAATAATTATGGACCTCGCCAAAACGAAGGCGCTTACGCCGGAGTTATTCCTCTCACGATAAAGAGAATAATGGATGGCAAGTCTCCAATTATTGAGGGTTCAGGGGAACAGAGTAGGGATTTTATATATGTTAAAGATACAGTTGATTGGGCAATAGAGGTTTATAAGAATAGTAATTCTCGAGGTAAAATTTTAAATATAGCGGGAGGCGAAAGCATTAAAATAAAAGATATAATAGAAAATATTTGTCAGATAATGGATTATAATGGCCAGATCGAAAAAAGGCCAGAAAGAAGAGGGGATGTTTTTAGACATTGTGCTAATATTGATTTGGCAAAAGAATTGCTAGGGTTTAGATCCAGAACACAACTTCAGGATGGTTTGAGGGAAACCGTAGGTTGGTATCAAGAGAAATATGGCAAGAAGGCATGAAAAAGTTTTAATAATAGGGGATAACAGTTATTTTGCCAAAAATTTTATAGAAAAATTTGCTGGCAAATATGATATTATTGGTTTTGGTAATGGAGCGGTTGCTTATAACAATAAAAATTTTAAGCATTATTGTTTTGATTTACTTAAAAAATTTCCAAATAATTTACCAAAAGCCGATATCCTTATTCATATCGCCTCAATTACTGATCCAATTTTTTGCAATGACAATAAGGAGATTTGTTTTAATGCGAATGTAATAAAAACTTTGGAGATTTGCCAATGGGCAAAAGATAATAAAGTAAAAAAATATATTTATTTTTCGAGCGGATCTGTTTACAAAGGCCAAGACAAAGAATTAACGGAGAATGACTACTGTGACCCTAAAAATTTTTATGCTTGGACAAAATATTTTTCTGAGATGGCCGTGCTAAAATATAAAAGGTATTTCGACGTTGCTATTTTTAGATTATTTTCTCCGTATGGGCCAAAAACTCATCCGGATAGGGTGATAAATAGGATTATTAAGAAAATTGAAAATAACCAGCCAATAGAATTAAATAATAACTCGCGTCCTAAAATTAGCCCTTTGTATATTGATGACCTAATGCAAGCTCTCGATTTGACTATTAAAAACAAAGTAAAGGGAGAAATACTAAATATTGGTGGAAATGATCCCGTTAACATTAAGGAGATTTCGTTGATAATCGGAGGTATTTTGGAAAAAAGTCCTAGATTCATAGAGACAGGGAAGGATGTTGCAAGTCTTTATTGCTCTAATAAAAAGGCAAAAAGAATCATTGGATTTTCTCCTATGACAAATTTTAGAGATGGAATAAAACGGACAGTCGATTATTATAAAAATAATTCAAATTAAATATAATTTATATGGATCGAAGAACAGAGTATGATAATATTGACAAAATAGGGAACAATTGGGAGGATAATTCCCGAGATTCTATAGGAATTTTTAATAAATATGATAAAGATTCCAGAGAAGTCATCGCGGCGAGATTTTTGAAAGATGCTAGAAAGGGTGAAAAGATTTTGGATTTAGGATGTTCTTATGGTGCATGGTGTCAATCGCTAAAAACAATGGGATTTTCTAATATTTCAGGGATAGATATTTCGAAAGAAAGATTAGAGGTGGCGGCAAAAAGAGGGTATAGTAATGTTGTTGTTGCTAACGGGACAGACATCCCTTTTCCTAATGGGTATTTTGGTACCGTTCTGTGTGTTGATGTTTTAGTTCACGTTTTACAACGAGAAGATTGGAAAAAAATTTTTAAGGAAACTAGTAGGATCTTGAAACCTGAAGGGTTCTTTGTTTTTTCCATAGCCAGCAAAAAGGGCAACGATTTAAATAATTTGATACGTATTCCTGTAAAATTGGTCAAAGAAATTGTAGGAAAGCCAGAACCAATCGCCGACTATTGCACTTTTTCTACGGTGGGAGAAATTAGTTCCTTAATGGAAGAATCCGGTTTTGAAATAAAAGAGATCGAAGGGCAAAGATTTAGCTATCCCGACAAATTGATATACTTCCCAAAATTTATGCATTTTCTGGATAGGGTATTCGGTAAGGGCCCATTAAAGGAATATGCAAGAGTCTTATTTTTTAAGGTCAAAAAGAAATCCTAATATTTGTGAGTTTAAGTTTTTTTGGCAACAGCATAAAAAGACACCGATTTTTCAGGGTCTTTTTTATGCTTCAAATCAATTTCTAAAATTCTAAATACCCCGGGAATGTGTTTCAAAATTTTTTGGGCTTGTATTGGGAAAGGATTCCATCCAAATATTTGGGACTCAAATTTCGATAATAATTTCTTTAGTATTTCAATCCTTATTTTGCCCTTATTTGCAAAATATGAATTTCTTCCATTGGGGGTAGTGAGGTATAGTAGTCCCCCCGACTTTAGCCACTGATAACATAGGTTAAGTAAATCTTCGGGACTCTTATCTGATTTATAATCATGTCCAGGCAAGACATGAGCGAGTATTATTATGTCAAATTTATTATCTCCGAAATTATTAGCAAAAATGTCGCCCGAAATTAAATTAGCTTTTGGATTAAATTTTTTGCATATCTGGATGGCGTTATCATCACTGTCAATACCATAGATTTGATTACTTTTGTCGAGACAATTCAATACTATGCCCGTTTGACAAGCAATATCTAAAATAGTTTTGTTTTTATATTTTGCGAGTTCTGAACCTAAGTAGTATCTTACGTCAAGCCAATCTCCCCAAAAATATTTTTTTGTTTCTTGGCTTTTCCAAAAGCAGTTAATTTTTTCTATTACTTTTTTATCCATGAAAAATTTTGTTAATAATCCTATAGAGGGGATTTGAGTTATTCGTAAATTGGTAATTGTAAACTTTGGTTAAAGTTCCACCCCACTTTGATTTATATTTGTAAATGTTGTATTCTTTTGAGTTCTGTTTGGCATCTGGATTTGCGCCTGCTAAATCGTAGCGGATCATCCCGTTGCCTTTTGCCCATAAGATAATACTGTATTTTAAGAAGTCGTTATCGGGCATTTTTTCTTTCTCGGATTTTTTTGATCTGGCGGATGCCACCTCTATAAAATTTTTTTCTTCCGGATTCATAATTATCCCCAAGCCAGATAAAACGTTGTCATCCTTATCTTTGCATAAAAATACTTCGTAGCATGATTTGTTTGTATTATTTTCATGCAAAACATTCCACATTTTTAATGCAAAACTTTTACTCTCTGTGCTGAAATTTCGAGAATCTCTGAATTTTTTCAAGAGATGATAATAATCCAAAAAGTCAGATTGGGATCTTGCCATCACGACGGATAGTCCAAAGTCTTTTGCTTTTTTAATTTGCTTTTGTAAAGAATAATCAAATGAAGTAAATAATTCTTGTTCTGTTTTCGATAAATCAATTAGGAATGTATAAGATAATTGCACCTTAAAACCATCGCATCTCTTTATTTTTTGAAGGGAACTGCCATAGACCCTGAAGTATTTTCTACTTTTTATTTGCCTCAGATCTATTTGGGAAAGATCTTTTTGGATATACAAGCAAGGAAAAATTATTTTGTTTATATTAAGAAGCAATCGATTATCTTGAAATTTCGGATGCTTGAATGCCCCAAGTAGAAAGTAGGGATTTTCTAATTTCGTATATCCTTTTTCTTTCAATAATTCCCTGTATTTCTGGGTGGAATAATAATTATAAAACATCGATTATCTTTTTTATTACTTCTTGATGCGAATGGTTCTTTTTTATCCATTCATAGCCTTTTTCACCTAAGTTATCTAAATAATTTTGATCTCTGGTAGTTAGCTGTTTTTTTAATATAGAATATATCTCCCTTTGCGTATTACAAATTAATCCGGGCAAGATTTCGTTGTTATAATATTTTGCAAAATTATTATTGAAATATATCATTACGGGTTTTTTGCAGCATAAAGCCTCGGCAGTAATCATGCCGAATGATCCAATTTGAAATTGGTCCGCAACTATATCGGCTTGATAATATTTTTCGAATATTGATTCTTTATTTTTTATCGGATTAAAGATGGTAATCTGTTTCTTATATTTTTTGATAAATCCATGCATTACATCTTTGTCAATTTGTTCTATTGTATCATTGTTTGTATGGTCAATAATCCGTAAATTAAAGTCGTATCCTTCATCAAATAATTTTGCGCAGGCATCAATGAATTTATTTGTTCCTTTTAATCTTGCACTCCAAGCAGTTGGCCAAAAAATTGTGAGTTTTTGATTTTTTTCTTGATTACTCCTCATGTAATCAAATCGACTTATTTCTATCGGGTAGGGAAGAAAAGATGCTTTACTTTCTAGTTTTAACCTCTTGATAGCTGATTGATGATCGGGATTAAGATAAAATATATGCCTAGTCTTTTGATAGCTTTGCCTTAGGAGATAGCTATAAATGCCACGTTGGAATACAAATTCCCTTAAATCCGATCCTGTAGCAATGGATATGAAATTTTTATTAAAAAATTGGATATAAGCTGGAGATAAAGTAATAGCAATAACCGTATCGTACTTTGAGAAGATTTTTTTTCCCTTAATGAAAGCAGCAATGAGATCTTGGGTATTAAATATTTTTACCCAATCGGGACTATTATATTTTTTTTCGTAATTAGCAGGATTTTGAGTATCGGATATATTATTATTTTTACAGGTAATATATAGATCCGCATCATAATGTAGCTGCCTTAGGGCTTTAGTGATGATATATCCATTTTGGCCTAAATTCCCTACAATGGCGATTTTCATATACTAAAAATATAAATCATTTTTTCCATCGCCGAACCCTTTTCACCATTTATCCTATTAAAAATATCCAAAGATTTATTGCTTAATTCTTGATAGTAATTTCTGTCATCCATTAATTTATTTATTTTTTCCGCCACATCTTTTGCATCGTTTAATACATATGCACAATTATTAAATCCTAATAACTCCGGTTCGTTTTCGCTATCAAGCTTGCTGGTGATTATCGGTAAGCCGCAGGCCATTGCTTCTATAGCCCCTATACCGATTCCGCCTATATTGATTACTGTGGCGTAAGCATGGCATTGATTATAAAGTTTTGGTAGCTCTTGGTTGGGCGATGAGGTAATAAATTCAACTCTATCTTCAACTTCTAATTGTTTTGTCAAATCAATCAATTTTTGTCTTTCTGGGCCTTGTCCGACAAGGACCAAATTAAACTCAACATATCGCAATGCTTTTATTAAAACTTCTTGGTTTTTGGCGGGTATGAAAGAGTTTACATTAATAACAGTAAATTTCTCTCTCTTTTTTGCTAGCTCGTCTTTATAAAATATTTTAGGAGAGACTCGATTATAGATTATTACTCTTTTACTGTCAGGGATCCCTAATGATTTTGGATATAAGTCGGCAAAGTTATAGACGGAAATTACCTGTTGGGCTGATTTCAAGATACTGATTTCTGCGGCGTATTTCCAGATTGATTGTTTGATATATTTGATGTATTGCCCATTTTTCAAGACGACAGTATTCCTGTAATCATCGTAATTGGTGTGAAGTGAAATAATTAAAGGGATATTGTATTTTTGGGATATTGTTTTGGCTGAATATCCATGTAGGAATATGCCATAAGATCTAATAATGTCGGGGGCATTATTTTCAAAAAATTTTTTTATTTTATTACTGGGTATAATTTCTAATTTGGCATCTCCAGCCATTGACTGAAACTGCTTAGTTTCATTTTTATCAAAAATTTTATCAGTCAGATTTATTACAGATATTTTTTTGAAAAAGTTATCTGGATTCCAGTAATTAACTCTTGTTTCTCCTTTGTTTAGATATGCCTCAAGCGGATCGTTGGGGAATACTGCTAAATGAGCTTGATTCAGATAGACATTTTTGTATTCATTTAAGGCATCAATGAAGAATTTAGCCGTCCAATTAGGGTATGCCATTGGCATATATTTTCCCCATATCGGATAGCTACCGGCAACTGCACCATTTATTTCTTTTTGATTTGATATAATCTGATGTTTTATTAGTTCCCTGATGATTCTTTTGGCATGGTAGAGAAATAATTCATTATTGTTTATTTGATATGTCTTAAATAATAAAATTGCAATTTGGGCTAATCCGGTCAAACAGATTTGATTATTTTCTTTTTTCCAGCCATTCTTTCTATATGACCTTATAGGGTTTTCTTTTGTATTAATTTGGCAAATTTTTGTTAAAGCTAAAATTGCCGAGTTTACCATTTTTTGATCATTCAGTATCAACCCCGATTCCAAAATTCCTTCAATAGTATAGGCAATAGTATGAAGGGGGGGGTTATTATCGTTATAAAAAGAGGCGCGGTTATAAAATCCATCTGTGCCTTGTTGTCCCAAAACCCAATTTAAGTTTTTGCAAGCAGATTGTTTATAAAATTCATTATTGGTAATTTTCCAAAGTTTAAGCAATGCTAGAGATACTCTAGAATAGTATGAGTGGGCAATATTATTGAAAGAATATTTTATCCACGTCCCGTCTTGTTCTTGGTTTGATATTATCCAATCAGCGGATTTTTTGGCACAATTAAGATAATTTTGGTCTTGGGTTTCTTTATATAAAGCCAACATTCCAAAGATAGTCTGAGCCGTATCGAAAACCATTTTTTTAACTCCAGATTCTTCAAAAAATGATCCATCACTATTTTGGATTGTCATTAGCCACTTTCCGGCTCTAATAGCGGAATTTTTATCCCAAGAAAGCAAGGTCTCAATAATATATCCGCTTGTTTCTGGGAATTCTTTGGAATAGCCTGATAATATAGAATACTTACTATAAAATCCACCATTTTCGCCCTGCATTGATAGTAGCCAATTTTTTGCTAATTCAATCCTTTTTTTAATCGATATAATTTCTTTTTTATTAAAAAGACTCGACCACAATATCGGCAAAAAATTTTTACCGACTAGATTTTTTATGATTCTTTTCGAATTCATTTTGAATTTGTGTGATAATTCTTTGAGAGGCTTTTCCGTCTCCAAATGGGTTCTTCCAGTGAGTTTTTGTTTTAAGCATTTTTTGAGTAGCTGCTTCGATGCCGTGTGTGCTTGTTCCAGCCAAAACATTGGCTTTGACAGTAACTGTTTCTGGTCGCTCGGTATTTTCTCGAAGCGTTATGCACGGAGTCCCTAAAATGCACGCCTCTTCCTGAACTCCGCCAGAGTCGGTAAAAATTATTCTGGCGTTTTTTTCTAAAATCAAAAAATCGGAAAACCCTACCGGCTCAATTATTTTAATCTGGTTAGGGCAGGAAATATTTTTCTCCGCCATTGTCTTAGCGGTCCGGGGATGCACGGGGAAAATTATCTTGATATTTTCCTTAATCGCAAACCGGTTTATGCCACTTAAAATATTCTTCAGGCGCTGGGAGTCATCCGTATTTTCTTGGCGGTGACAGGTCAGTAATGCAAAGTTTCCAGGTTTGATGCCTAGTTTTTGGATAATTTTTGAATTTTTCCGGGCAATGGCGATATTCTGGAGAACTGCATCAACAATCGTGTTTCCCGTAATAAAAATATTTTTTTTGCAGAGCCCTTCTTTTAAGAGTATTTTACCGGCCAAAGGAGTTGGGGCGAAGGCAAAATCACAGCAGTGGTCTGCTAAAATTCTATTAATTTCCTCCGGCATGGTTTTATCGTAAGAGCGCAGGCCTGCTTCCACGTGCCCGATTTTTATTTGTAACTTAACCGCTGCCAGGGCGCCTGCCAAAACAGTATTTGTATCTCCCTGGACCAAAATAACATCTGGGGCTTCTTGTAAAAGGATTTTTTCAATGCCTTTTAACATTTTGGCGCTCTGCCTGGCATGGCTGTCTGAACCGACGTTTAAGTTATATTTTGGCTGGGGCAAATTGAGCTCATCAAAAAATAATTTATCCAAAAAATGCGCATAATGCTGGTTTGTATGCAAGATAAAAAAGTCAATATTTTGTTTCTGGCACTCGCGGATAATAGGGGAAAGTTTGATAATTTCCGGGCGCGTTCCAAGAACTATGGCGATTTTCATTTGGGAAATATTTTTTTTGTTCATTTTGTCCATTTATTGATTACATTCGGGAAAAAGATTGAGATTTTAGCAATAATCAGCCATTGCCAGACATAAGAAGAGAATGGATTAATGACCAAAGAATTGGTAAATTTTATGGTGGCCTGCCATGATTTTCCTTTTTTAAGCAAAATTTTTCCTTCATGGGCTAGCATTGCCCATTTGGGCGCATGATTTTGCGCTGCGGCAATAGCGGCCTGGATTTCTATTTGTAAAGTTTTATTCTGCCCCTTTAAGCTTTGGGTGTGCAACCGGTAATAATATAGAGGGGTGTGGATTGGCAGAATCTTAAAATTATTGGCGATTCTTAGCCAATAATCGTAATCTTCGGCCAAAAATAATTCTTTTTTATAATTTCCGATTTTTTCGTAAACCTCGCGTTTGTACAAAAAACAGGCGCCAACGCAATTAACTACCTGTAATTTATCGCTTGAGCCGACTGATATCTTTTTAATTATTTTTCCTGTTTCATCAACATTAAAATAATCGCAATAGGTAAGGGCGGCCCAAGGATTTTTTTGTAGCGCCTCCACCATGGTTTCAATGGCCTTAGAATCAAACCAATTATCATCGGAAGTCCAGGTAAGTAAGTCCCCGTGCCCATAGGTGAATCCGGCATTTAAGGCGCCGGCAATGCCCAGATTGCGATCATTTTTTATATAATGGATTCGCTGGTCAGTGTATGATTTTACGATATTTTCAATGGACTCTGATGGTCCGTCATTGACGATAATCAATTCCAAATTAGCGTGCGTCTGTTTTAGGCACGAATCAATGGCCTGGCGTAAATATTGCGTGTTTTTATATGTCGGCAGGACTATGGATACTTTTGGTAAAGATTTATCCATATTCTTAAAAAGATTTAACTAAAATTTTGGTGATTCTTTTGGCAGTTAAGCCATCATTAAAGGGGATTTTTTTAATCACCGGGATTTTTCCTTTTTGTAACTTTGAGATATTTTGCAAGATTTTTTTCTCATCAAGCCCTGTAAGTTTATTAGCGCCGCACTTTATGGTTTCTAAAAGCTCCGTTTCTTTGCGCAAGGTAAAGGTGGGAATCTTAAAATATGCCGCTTCGGCTTGAATACCACCCGAATCAGTGAGCGCAAAAGAGCAGTTTTGTAAAAGCCGCATAAAATCAATATAATCTTGGGGAGCAATTATTTTCAAATTACCCAAACATTCAAATTTGTTCCAGAGTCCCTTGTCTTTGATGCTTTTTTCTGTGCGAGGATGAATGGGAAAGATTATGAGGGTTTTGGCTGGAATTTTGGAAATTATCGAATAAATTTTTTCCAGATTTTTTTGAGAATCAACGTTGGCGGGCCGATGCATGGTCATCAGGGCAAAGCCGTCTTTTTTAAGATTGAGATTTTCTAAAATTTTGGAATTATTAATTTTTGACAGATTCATTATTAGGCAGTCAATCATTATATTGCCAACCAAAAATATCGATTTTTTAGGCAAGCCTTCTTCCAAAAGATTTTTATAGCTTTGTTTTGAATGGGCGAACAAGAAATCAGAAATGTGGTCAGTAAGCACGCGATTTATTTCTTCTGGCATTTTTTTGTTGAAAGATCTCGCGCCCGCCTCAATATGAGCAATTTTTATATGCATTTTTGAAGCAACAAGGGCGCAGGCAATAGTTGAATTAACATCACCGACAACCAAGATAAGATCTGGCTTTTCTTTCTCTAAAATTGGCTCAAAGGCCTCCATAATTCTGGCCGTCTGCTCTGAATGCCCGCCAGAACCCACCTCAAGATTATAATTTGGCGGTGTGATTTCCAGCGAATCGAAAAACGTTTTTGACATTTTTTCATCATAATGCTGGCCAGTATGGACCAAAATACTCTCAATCTGACGATATCCCCCCAGGGCGCGCAAAAGCGGGGCAATTTTCATGAAATTGGGCCTAGCTCCAACAACGCAAATTATTTTTATTATTTTGTCCATATCTGGTTAATGTTAGCATAATATGTGGCAAAATAAAGGGTTTTTTGCTATATTAAATAGAATCGTACACAATCAATTAATTAATTGATTGGGCTTATTTTCATGAAAATTCTCTATACAATTACGAAGTCGGAAGCGGGGGGTGCCCAGACACATGTTTATCAGCTCGCCAAATATTTTCATGACCGCGGGCACGAGGTGGCGATTATGGCTTGCCCCGGCGGCTGGCTTGAGGATAAAGCCAAGGAAATCGGGGTGAGTTTTTACCCCAATAAATATTTTTCCAATAGTTTAGATATTTTTCGTGGCTTAGCGGCCATGAATAGGGTTTTTGCCTGCGTTAAAGACTTTAAGCCCGACATCATACACTGCCACTCCTCTGTAGCCGGGGTTTGGACGCGTTTGGCGGTCTTAAACGCTATTCCTACAGTTTTTACCGCCCATGGTTGGAGTTTCAATGATGGTGTGCCAGTTTGGCAGAAATTCTTTGGGGTTATTTCCGAAAAATATTGTGCCTTGTTTTGCACAAAAATTATTTGTGTTTCGCAATACGTTAGGAATTTAGCCCTTAAATTCAAAATTGCCCCCAATAACAAGTTGGAGGTTATTTATAATGGCATCGAGGAGCTTTGTCCGCCGGAAAAAAATTGGAACGGAAAATTAAAAATTATTTTTGTGGCCAGAATGGCAAGTCCCAAAGATCCGGAAAGCTTAATTTCTGCTTATGCCGCTCTTTCCTCGGAGAGCAAGGAAAAAACCGAACTTCATCTTATCGGTGGCGGGCCGCTACTTAATAAAGCTAAGGCCTTAACAAAAGTTTTGGCCATTGATCCCAAAATTACTTTTTATGGGGAATTAAGCCGAGAAAAGGCTTTAGAAATTTTAGGCGAGATGCATATTTTTGCTTTGCCGACTCACTGGGAGGGTTTGCCTTATACTGTTTTAGAAGCCATGGCTCTAAAGAATGCCGTCATTGCCTCCAATGTTGGGGGGTTAAGCGAAGCGGTTTCTCCTGATTGCGGGTTTTTACTACCTAATGATATTTTTGCTTGGACGGGGATTTTAGAATATCTTATCCGTAATCCATCTAAAACTCAAAAACTAGCCGAGGCGGCTAGTTTGAAGGTTAAGGAAAAATTTTCTTTAGCTAAGTCTTGCTCGGAGATTGCTAAAGTATATTCAGTCGCGCTTGAAAAATAATTGCGCCGTTTTTAGTAAAATCTTAAAATCTAACATCAGCGATCTGTTTTTAAGATAAAACAGATCGTATTCGTATTTTTGGCGTGAGTCATCGATGGAACGGGCATAGCGGAATTTTATCTGGGCCCAGCCTGTGAATCCCGGTTTAATTAGGTGCCTACTTTCGTAAAATTCAATTTCTTTTTCTAACTGTTTAACAAATTCCGGCCGTTCGGGTCTTGGCCCGATTAAGGCTATATCGCCGCAAAGGATATTAAATAGCTGCGGTAGTTCGTCCAGATGTAAGGTGCGAATGATACGGCCGACTTTGGTTATGCGCTGATCATCTTTGCGGGCCCAAAGAGCTTTACCATCGGACTCGGCGTTAACCGACATGGACCGGAATTTTACTAACTTAAATATTCTTTTATTTTTACCAACGCGCTCTTGGCGATAAAGTATAGGCCCTTTGTCCTCTAAAAATATCGCTATGCAAATAAGTAAGAAAAATGGTATTCCAAGAACAAAAAATATTATGGAGAAAATGATATCGATGATCCTTTTCAAGCGTTCGAAAAATTTTTTGTCGTCATTGGCATATTTGGCGAACCAGAGAACATCAAGGCAGGCGAGGGGAATTTTTTGCATGACGGTATCATAAGCGGTTTCAATATCCCAGATCCTCGGCCAGCCCAAAGTAGCCGATATTTTTGGTAGCCATTCATTGAGATCTTCTGTTTTTGTGCCAATTATTACAATATCGGCTTTTAAGTCCTTTTGTTTTGAAAGTTTGTTGGCAGGTATATATTTACCGCTGAAATTTTCTATATTGATTTGATTGCCCTGTGCCTGCGGCGTTTCTATAAATAATAAAATATCATACTCGGCTGAGCCGGCCGTATGCATAACAAAATCTGATAATCGATCATTGTAATTAAGAATAACGATTTTTTCTCTAATAGAGTCCTGAAAGGCGGCAAAAAATGCACCGCGCCAAAGTACAATAATGAGACCTCCGAACAGAAATGTCAAAACGAGATTTATTTTAGGGAAGAGGCCATTGATCGGTAAAAAATAAAATACTACGGCACCAAACAGAGTTATGCTTAAAAGAATGATGCTTAAGGCGGCATAAAAATTCAGCCCCGGCCGAGCTTTGTGAAACTCATAGAGGTCAAATATATAAAAAATTACGATAGTCAGGAAAAAGAGTAAGCCAAACGGCAAAATATGCAAATTAAGTATTTCGGGGGTAAAATCGGCGCGATATCTTATTAGTAATTCGGAAAATAGGGCGGCCAGAAGGCAGAATAGATCCCCGATAATTAGAGTTAGTTTTTTGTACAGTGGCTTCATACAAAGATTGTAAGTTAAATATTTGCCAAAATCAACTTTGTTTGATAACCTTTTTTAGAAGTCAATAATATGTCTAAAAGCGAATTTAGCGCTCCAAAGGCGTCTTTGCGGATGCCAGAAGAATCATTTTTAGAAAAAGTACTCAAAATAATGGTTTGGCTTGGTGCGATTGGTTCATTTTTTATTCCTTGGATAATCGGCAACGGTGGTTTTTTCCCTTTTGTTGGGCCCAAGTCCTTGTGGTTTATCTTTGCAGCCCAGTGGATGTTTTTCTCTTGGCTGGCTTTAGCCATAATAAATCCCAAATACCGGCCGACTAAAAACCCGATTTTGTTGGTATTGCTTGTTTATGTCTTGGTAGTGGGCCTGGCTACAATATTTGGCGTTGATCCGGCCCGTTCCTTTTGGTCGAAATTTGAAAGAATGACCGGTTGCCTGATGATTATTCACTGCGTGATGTATTTTATCGCGTTGTCTTCTTTTTTCCGGACAAAAAAGCAATGGACAATACTTCTTTTAATTTCCGTTTTTCTTTCCTTGATGATGGGCTTTGCTTTCTTGGGGTTCAAACATTCCGAAACATTAGTTTCTGCAATTACTGCGCAGGATCCCCAAATCCAGCAGCAGCAATTACTAACCAAACTTGGTTGGCCATGGGGAGATTTGTATGCCGCCTATGTTAATGGTCAGAATGGCCTTTCACTGGGGAATAAGTCATTCATGGGGACCTATCTAATGTTCAATGCTTTTTTTGCCCTTTATCTTTTGATGGCAGCCATTTTTGATAAGGCGCGTTTGGGGTTAGAAAATATTTCTGGTAGCCGGTTTTGGCGTAATTTTGTGATTGGGCTTTCCGGTTCAACTTTGGCAATTTTAATCTTGGTATTAAAGATGGCCAACGCCAGAGCTATGTTTTATTCTTTTTTGGGCGGGGCGGCACTTTTTCTGATTTTTGCCTTTAGTAAAAAGGTTAATAAAAATATTGGCCGAATTTTTTTGGCAGTTTTTGCTATACTAGCCCTGTTATTTTTAGTTTCTATAATTTATAAAGATTCTCCGATTAACAAGATTTATAATATCAATGAAGTCTTTATTAAATCTGGTGGTGGAGCGCGGCTAGTAATTTGGCAGGATATGGTGCCTCAAATCTTAAAAAAGCCGATTTTGGGTTGGGGCCCGGAGAATTTCGAATTGGCTTTTTATCCAGTTTTTGATCCCAAGCTATTTTTGCCAGAAAATGGCGGCGAAGTTTGGTTCGACCGGGCGCATAATGTTTTTGTCGACAATATCATTTCCACCGGCTTTTTGGGCTTGGCAGCCTATTTGGCCATTTTTGTTATTGTAGTTTGGTTTTTATATCAAGAGTCAAAAAAAGAAGATGGAGATTATTGGGCCTTTGCGACCATGGTTCCTTTAATGGCGGCTTATTTTGTCCAAAATGCTACGGTTTTTGATATGGTTTCCAGCTTTTTGGTTTTCTTTTTTGCCCTAGCTTTTATTACCTCTGTCAGAAAGTATGAAGAGAAAGATGTTGTTTTGAGGGAAGCCCCGATAAACAAACAGTTTGGCTTGATTTTGGTTGGGATAACTTTTGTTTTGTTTTGTTTTGTTTTTGTTATCAAAGGCTTTGAAGCCAATGTTGGTGTAATTGATGTAATATTTTCTTACAGCGCTTATGACAATATGCCGACTTATTGCAAACTAGCTAATTTGAAGCGTTCCGTTTTGACACCAGAGCAGGCAAGGTTTATGGCGGAGTTTGAAAAAACCGCAGAAAGTCTTAAAAAGGTTTACGGGTCTTGCGATCAATATCAATATCGCAATAAATTTGAGGATAAAGATTTTCAAGCCAGAAAAAAATATTTCTTAGAGAGTGTTTCGGCCGGAAAGTATGGCATATATCAAAACCGCGACTTCTTGGCTGATATTTATATTACCAATATCAGTGGGTTCGATCGGACGGCAGTAGAGACTGCCCTTAAGGATAAAGACCCAGTCATGATGAAAAATATTTTGACCGGCCTAAA
>CAZQSQ010000016.1:0-16844 GCA_964596325.1 uncultured Candidatus Saccharibacteria bacterium | reverse complement strand
CTAATACTTGAGAAATGGCCGAAAGGCGAAAATCAAATTGCTCAAAAATATCGCCCGGCTTGGAAAACCGAGCTTGAAAATCCGCATCTTTGGCATGATCTATTTTGAACTCAAAAACCAAGGTCTTATCTTCAAAAACCGCAATTTTAGTAGTTGTTGACCCGGGATTAATAACCAATATTTTCATAGCCCTTTCAGCTTAGCGCAATTCCCAAAATTTTCAAAAACCCGATTGCTTCAGGGTTTTTGTGGGTATAAATATAAAATGCAATTACTTTCTTACATCTACAAACCCGCCAGAATACTTAGTCTTAAAAACCACCTGACCGCCTTTGAGAATCTTTTCTTCTCCAGAGAAGCAGCCAATGTCCCCTTCAAAGCTATTTATATATTCAAAATCATTTTCAACAAATTGCTTTGGCCCGCGGAAAGGGTAATCTCCCGGAATCAGTGAAAGGGCTTTTTGCAAAAATCCATAAATCGGCAGAACATCGCAAGCCGCCTCATCAACAAAGCCATAATAAGTCATGATATAAACCGGCTTGCTGTCAAAGAAAACGAGTTCCCTCCCGCCAAATGGCTCTCCGCCAAAATAATTATCGTGGTATTTCCAGCCTCCATCCTCAAAATACAAAGAGGTTGATTTATCTGCCTCGACAATCTTTTTAGCCGTATCGCCGGCGGCGTAAGTGGCCTTTTTCGCCTTGACCAAAAATTCGCAAAGCTCTTTTTTATCAATCATATTTTTATAGCTTTATTTCAAATTCTTTCCAACTTTTCGGAAAAAGGCTCCTGACCCCTTATTCTCACACATTATAATAACATGTCATCTATTTTATTTATCACCACCATCGAATCAGTATAATATTTCATAGTATCCTCTAATGTTAAAGTAATTTCATTGCCGTGTGCCAAAGAATTTTTATTATTAACAATATTATCTATTGCCGTCTGTGCATCGTGAGGCAATTTCCCAACCTCCAATTTCCAGCCATCATCAAATTTTCCCAACAAGCCCTTAATGTTTCCCATATCAGGATTTCTAAAAGATCTATCTACTAACTCTTCAATGAAATGACTAATTTCTTTATCGTTGCATTTACTTGCCCTTTCATTAATAATTGTTTCGATAACCTCTTCATAAATGCCACAAATATAAACAATTAAAAACTTTGCCAAATATGATTTCTCTGATTCGGAAGCTACTTGAAAGCTTTCGATATCTTTTTTGGCTTTATCAATATCATTGATTAACTTTTCGGCTTGCTTTGACTTCATCTAATTCGTTAATCTTTGAATTGCCAGTTTGATTCTGCTTTCCGTCCTGTCAACATCAGTGGTTGATTTTGATACCGAGTCAGAATACGCCAAGTCATTCTTAAGTTCAGCAATCTTAATATCAAGTTTTGAAACTTTGTCTGGACCCGTTAAGGCCAAGGCAACCATAATAGAATCGAGCACGGCTATATTGATACCGGCTTTTATCCTAAAAGCATCCACTCCAACCTCACTGTATATTTTGTCTACAACACTTTTAAAAACTTTTTCATAATGATCTTGCTCATTCGTATCAATGTTTCTCTTGCTTATCATGAACTCCGTTATAAAATCTTTCATGGGTTTTTTATAATTTCTCCAACCCTGCCATAATGAAAAAAATCTTAAAATCATCTCCAAGTCCTTCATTCGAGCATCAGGAGTGTCCTTTTTAAGTAATTTTCTCCAACTTTCGTATTGATTCAGCTCGTCAATGAACTTATTTATTGGGCCTCTAACGACACATCTTCTTATTTCTTGCTCATTTAGTGGCATTCCACCCGTATTTAATCTTTCAAAAATCTCAAAAATACTAGAATTATCATTGGGATCAACCTGCTCAAAAATTGTCGCCCTTAAGATATAATTATTCAAACGTCTTCTATCTGATTCGATTAGTGTTGAATATTTTTTGCCCTCCCATTCAGACTTAACACCTCTAAGGAAAAAATCTGCTCCATTCTCGAATTTTTCATTGATAAAATAATTTATCGTTTTTAGTCTCTGCTGCCCATCTACTACCAATAAATCTTGGCTTTCTTCTTCTCTATATAAAAATATTTGGGGCACCGGCAATCCAAGCAAGAATGATTCAATTAGTCTGCTTGATTTTTTTGGAGGCCAAATATATCTTCTTTGAAATTCGGGAACCACGATCTCTTTCGAATCATACTTTCTTGATAAAATTTCAAGAGTAAGATCGGCTCCGTATGTTTTAATTTCGTAAGACGCATTATCAATATCTAGGTCTTCTTTTTCAGAAGGAATATCCTCCAACTCTATCTCATCACTGTGTTCATAATTTTTTATATCGGTCATATATTTTAGTTAGCAATATTTTTGTATATTTTTTTATTGAATCCAATAACTTTTTTACTTGATCCGTATTCTTTACTCTTGATTTTGTTTAAAAAAAATTGAAACCATTTTCTCTGACAGAATATATCCACATCATACCCCACCATTCCAACCTTGCAATCCCCAACAAAAAGCCCGCTCTCGCGGGCTTATTTCTTTTTCCCAATGAACCTAATGAGTGTGTTTGTTTCATCCTTATACGTTTCGCCTTTATTATCAACTAAAATTGGCTCGAATAAATCTTTGGTGAAATCAACAACCGACTCTAAAGAAAAATACCTCTTGGTAATACCGTCCGACGATTTATAAAAACCAGGTTCCAATTCGCTATAACCAGGCAAATCCTTCTCGGGATCATCGACTGTATTTACAATAAGGGCCAAAATCCCATCTTTTCTCAAAACGCGATGGATTTCTTCAAATATTTTCTTAGTCGTCTCTGCATCAAAATAATGCAAAGCCATATGCGAATAGACTATGTCAAAATCAAAATCCCAAGAGCGGAAAACTTGCGCCATATCCATTTTCATGAATCTAATCGCCGGTGCCCGGTCTTTGGCATTTTTAATAGCCTCATCTGAAAAATCTGTGGCAATGACCTCGTATCCTTGCCGATCGAAAAACATTGCATCCCCGCCCTGACCTGTGCCTAGCTCCAAAATTCTCCCTTCCTTTGGGAAATAATCAATTGCAAAGGCTGCAAATTTGCTGGGAGTTCCAGCCCATTTTTCCTTGGAATACTTTTCCTTATGCTTTTTATCCCAATACTCATTGTTCATACCCTATTTTACCACACTATTACTTCAAATAACAAAGTATTGCCAGTTTACAAAAAATTAATTAACGAAAAATATTCATTTGGCTCCTCTCTGTTTTTGTAAAATCTTTGAAAAAAATTAAATTTGGATTGGGGTATTCTTTCGACCATCTATCACACAACTTTTGCTTTATGAACAAATCGTAAACACTCCTTGCATTGCCTTTGTTTTGCAGGGAGTCCATAATACAACCTGCCACTACGTCTGCGACTTCAATACCAGGATTATTTTCCGAAATCTTTGTTATCTCAATTTGCTCTATATTACAATCATTAGCAATCTCCCCCCAACCACGACTCAAATATTGCGGTGAGTCAATCATGTATTTGTATTCTTGCGGTGTCTCATTTTTCACGAGAGCGTTCTTCGAATTTTCTATATGTACTTTCTCAAAATAATTAAAAAACAATTCATTTTTTGCAGAATTAACAATTTTGGCCTTTATTTTATCAGTCAATAATTGCCCACCGGTAGAGATGGGAACGGCAGAAATTGCATTGATGATGTTATATTGTCTTGATTGAAAATGTTGTGGTTTGGTTATGGTTATAAATACTGAAAAATCTACTGAAAAAATATTTTTGAATTTATCAATATTCTTTCCAAATTTTTCCCACTTCAATTCTTTAACTCCAGTTTCATGCTTAGAAAAAATGACTTCTTTCCTAAGCAAATCGTAGTTTCCTGGGGTAATTCTGACCCACGAACGAATATAGAAATCTCCTTCATTCCATTTTCCGCTTTCATCTGAAAAAATTAAATATTTCATAACCATTCAAATTCAGCATACATCCCCTCCCCATCATTGCAACCCCACCAAAAAGCCCGCGGAAGCGGGCTTAATTGTTTACCAATTTCCCAAAAAGACTCCTGACGCCTTTCGCCTCAAAAGAGCAATCCCTTCCATTAATTTTAAATAGTATTGTCCATTTTTAAAAGGCCGTCGAAATTGGCAATATAACAACATCTACACCATCCGTCTGGAGCGTCAGATTCAAGTTTGTATGTGCAATTTTGATGTGGAATGGGCATCTTTTCCAAAGCCTCTTTTATTGTAAAAATCTTACCATTTTGCTCTTGGCAATAATGACAAGATTTCTCTTTGCATGTGACTATTTCAACTTTTTCAATTACTCCTGATTTTTGGAAATTCCTTAATTCACATTTACTCGCTTCTTGCAAAACCCTAAAACAACTTTTCTTCGATTCGTGCAAAAACATGGCTTGAGCCCAATATATCATCTTCATTTTCTGCCAATCACTGTTTTTCATGGCACCATCCAGCAATTGATTAGAAATAGACCAAACAAGATCGTCCTCATTGGCAAACTTTCCTTTTTGTTCCTGATATAAATTTTCTGCCTTTGGTTCGGCACAACAAATTGCTTCCAAAAATTTATCAGCTGTCATGTTTCATAATTATTTTACTTCCCTCTATTCGTCATTAGTCATTCTACCCTTAATTCTTTTTGCCTTATCCATTTTGCCCCGCCTGGGGTCAAAACTAAAACATCAATCGGCCCGCCCACTCCCGGCATATCGCCCGGATTAGCCTGAATACCATCGGAAAATCTTTGGATTGCCGAAGTAGTTTGAATGACTAAAACAGAAAAATCAACGGCATCTTGCAATGGCATTGCCCCCCAATTAATGGCATATTCCAAACCACTTAATTGTTTATCAATTTCTTGCCGGCCAATATTTTGGACAGCTTGCCCCACAAAAGGAGCTTCATATATTCTGGGATCCCACCCCTTAACAATTCTAGAAACAACATCGGTCTGACCAATCCAATTAGCGCCATACTCCATCCCCCTCTCATTACTATCCCTTCTTTTTATTGTTTCCCCGGGAATGTAAACATTATAAATTTCGTGAGAACCATCAAGGTTATAACCGGCCACAAAAAGAACCAAACCGTCTACTCCCCCAATTCCATCGGTGATATTCCCATTTTTATCCTTAACCTTGAATTTAACATTAAATTGTTCTTTTTTGATTTCAATTATCTCAAACCCTCTTTTTGTGAAATCATCTTTTATCTGATCGGGTAATTTATCCAACTGCTCCTGCCAATTCAATTTCTTATCAAAAAGATAATGAAGCTTTTGGGCAACTTCTTTAACTGTCATTTTCTCAACATCAACTTCCCTCTTGAATTGCTCAATGAATTTGCTGATGTTCTTGGGTATTCCGTTTTCAGGCAAAAAGGCCAAGCCGGTCACGGCCACGCCGATTCTGTCATTGATTAAAAATAATTTGGAGGCCGAATCTGAACCGATTCGAGAAACTCCTTTTTGGTTTCGGTATGATTGGCGGCTATCCGCAGCTAAAACAATCCCCTCGGGTGTTGTTGTATTTATAGCTAAACTCATAGTTTACAAATTATTTAAGACATTGTTCATATTGCCAATATTTCTTATATTTCATGCATGCAAGAATTTCCCCATTCTTTTTTGAGGTTTCCATTTGCCTGTCTATTTCTTCCTTTGAATAAGAGTTATTCCTCGTTTCCAATAATTCTTCGCTAAATTTTTCATGTCTAGTATAATTATTGTTGACATAATCCAGACCAATGGTGATAACGGCTATAAAAAACACGATTACTACAGCGCTAGTAAGCCATAACATAAAATTAATTGCTCTAGCTTGCTCTTCTGATGATCGTTTTTGTTTATCATCTAATTCTTGGCTTTTATCTTCGAGATTTTTGATTTTATTATCCAATTCTTTACTTCTAACATCTATATTCTTTATTGCTTGGTCAAATCCATCTATCGCTTTCAAGACTTTAGAATAATCTAATGATACCGAAGCTGAGTCAACGGGAAGGCTGGTAATTGGTTGCACCGACGGAGTAATCTTTTGACCCGCAAGGACATCCTTGTCTCCCATAGAATTACTTTTTTTCTAAAATTAATTTCTCTTCTCCACGCAATACTGCATCACCTATTCTGACTTCAATAGTGTATTCTCCCGCCAAGGGAAAGATAGTATTAGTAAAAAAAGCAACAAAGCTGGCCTTCTTATTATCTTCTATTATTATTTGCCCCATACTAGTTATTACTGCTTGGCCATTAGGGTCAATAATTGTTATTTTTTCGTTATAACTACCAGGAGGACCATAAACTGATGCTATTATAGAAAAAGCTGGATGAACCGTAGGAAAACTCCCCGTATAAATCTTGTTAAAAGTATTTATAATACTAAGCTTGTCATCCTTGCCAACAATGACATTTTCGGCGATATGCACAAAATTGAGTCGAAATTTATCCATATTTTTATATTTTTTCTTGCTCTAACAATAACGCCCCACCTCGAAGAGTCAAGGAGTTTATTTTTAAGAAACCATTATACAACCTAAAAGACTCATTCCTTTTTTTATTCCCGCCAACATTAAAATACTCAACTACATTATTCTTACTTTGGTATATCTAATTCACTAATTACTTTATGGTTTGTATAATTTTTTTTGAAATAAAAAGCCCTCCGACGAACTTTTATCAATCCGCCTTTTCCATCAGGAGCCTCAATTAAGTCTTTATTATTCTTTCCTTTGGTTTTTGGTTCAATATAAGTGCCCATACTACAAGAAAGCTTATCAGCATCACCGCGGACAGTATAAGCCCGAATTTCCTCCCAGTCTTTTTGAAAAATTTTTTGGGATTCTATATTGGGCACGTCTACGAACCAATCAAGTAATACATATTTATCTTGACTTACATTCCGTCCATTCTGTTTTGTTACCCCATATGCAATCCAAAAAATTGTCTCGATCTTATCCCTAATTTCTGCGTTTTCCCATTTTTCTTTTGCCAATTTAACAAAGTTAATCATTTTAATTTGCGTCGGCTCTTTGGCTTTCAATGTAGACATCTGAATTGGTAAAACCTTGATTTCGACTCTTAAATCTTCTAGATCCGCTTTTGGGCTAGAATTATTCGTTAGTCCAAGCAAGTTCTCGACAATTAAACCGCTCGCCCCTTTCTTAAAATGAGTATGCTTTCCGTTATTGATTTCGGCCAATATCTCACCTATCGTCTTACCTTTGTGCGCGTCTATAATTTCGATATATGGCCGCAATGCATTCAATTTTTTGCTAGACAACATGTTTTCGCTGCAAATTTTTATCTAATTCTTCGAACCTCTTAACCGATAGATCGAGATATTTTTTTTCCATATCAATACCAATGAATTTTCTGCCATATAGGTGGGCGGCTATGCCGGTCGTAGAACTCCCAGTGAAAGGATCTAATATTATGTCTCCTTTATTAGTGCTAGCAAGAACAATTCTCTTGAGTAAGTCCTCTGGTTTTTGTGTGGGGTGCTTGCCAAATTTCTTTTCAATCGGCTTAGGAGTATTGATAGCCCAAACTGAACGCATTTGTTTCTCTGGCTTCTTTATTTGATCTGCTTCGTGCCACTTGCCATTTTTCATTAAAGAATAGTTAAATGTGTGTTTCCCTTTTTTATCTTTACGCGCCCAAATCAATGTTTCATGACTGGCCGCAAAAAAGCGGCAGCTTAAATTGGGCGAAGCATTTGGCTTAAACCAGGAAATGTCATTAAGGATATGGTAGCCAAGGGCTTGTAAGGCATGGCCGCATTGATAAATAGAATGATAGGTGCCACTAACCCAAAGGGTGCCATTTGGTTTTAAAACCCTCTTGCATTCGCTAAGCCAATTATAGTGGAAATTATAATCGTCTTGAAAGCCTTTGCTTTTATCCCAATCGCCCTTATTAACGCTTACCATTCGCCCTGCATCGCAAGTAAAGCCGCCATTAGAGAGATTATATGGTGGATCGGCAAAAATCATATCCACAGAATTCTCTGGCATCTCTTTGAGCAATTTCAGCGAGTCGCCCAGTAAAAGCCTAAAGCCTGGTTTTTCAAAATACGCGCTTTCCATATTTCTAAATAATCTTACCTTTCTAATCCTCTTTTTCCAACTCTTGCCAAAAGCACTGTTTATATTGAAGCTATTTACTATTCCCCCTCCAACCGCAATATGCAAAACTAAGTCTAAACAAAAAATCCCCCTTTTCGGGGGGACTTTTCAAAATCTTTAGCGTTTTGCCCATTGCGGTGCCCTGCGGGCGCGTTTCAAACCAAACTTCTTGCGCTCTCTCATTCTTGAATCTCTGGTTAAGAATCCCACTTTCTTGAGCCTCTTGCGGAATTCGGAATTGAAGACTTCCAAAGCGCGGGCAATACCATGGCGGACGGCTTGGGCTTGCGAATGCATGCCACCTCCCTGCACCATGACCGTGAATTTATATTTATCAGAAACCTTCATCACCTCCAAAGGAGAGAGGACTTCGGTTTGCATCACCAAATCGCGGAAATAGTCTTTGTAATCTTTGCCATTAACCGTGATGGATTTGTCGCCAGTAGAAAACATCCTCACCCTTGCGGTGGAAGTTTTGCGCCTGCCTACAGCCTCAATGTATTTGCCATTGTCGGCAGCTTCTGCCTTGGGGGCCGCGGCTTTGCGCTTGCGGGGTTCTTTTACTTTTACGATTCCGAGTTTCAAATCTTCTGCCATATTATTTATGCGCTGATTTTAAGCCTTTTCATCTGCCTAGGGCGGAGCTTGTTGGCAGGCATCATGCCGCGGACTGCTAACCACAAAATCCTGTCGGGTCTCTTTTCCGCCATACTCTTAGCCGTGGTTTGTGTCACATTGCCGATATTGCGGCCATGTTTGAAATAAACCTTTTGCTTCATTTTATCCCCGGTCAGCTTGATTTGGGAAATATTTTTGACTTCCACAAAATCACCCGAATCCAAATGAGGGGTGTAGCCGGCCTTGTTCTTGCCGCGCAAAATCAGGGCAATCTGAGAGGCCAACCTGCCAACCACTTGGCCGGCAGCGTCGATGCTATGGGTTTTTCTTTCAATCTTGGTAGTCATAGTTCTTAAATAAGTTCAATTACGGCCATGCGGGCGGAATCACCCTTCCTCTGCCCCAGCTTGGTGACGCGCGTATAACCTCCTTTGCGGTCGGTATATTTGGGCGCGATTTCTTTGATAATTTTCTTGGAAGCCTCTTCGCCGACATAAGAATTTATGTAGCGCAAAGCTGCGAGATCCTGCTTCTTGGCTCTGGTGATCAAGCGTTCAACCTTGCCGCGGATTTCTTTGGCCCGGGCTTCGGTGGTGGTAATCTTGCCGTGTTTGACAAGAGCCTCTACCAAAGACCTGAAGAATATTCTGCGTTGGTCGGTCTTCCTATGGAATTTTCTGCCTTTGTTCTTCTTAAACATAACTGTCTTTTTTTACTTCTTTTCTTCTGATCTGAAAGATTCAAAAGTTTTTATTAAAATATCGATAGCCTGATTAAAGGCTTCCTCGGGGGTGATGCTGCCATCAGTTTCCAAGCCCACGATAATCTTGTCAAAATCGGTCCTGTCTCCCACGCGGGTATTTTCTACCGCCAAGGCCACTTTCTTCACTGGGTTGAAAATCGCATCAATCATGATTTCGCCGATTTCCAATTTGTTCTTCTTGCGGCGTTCCACCGGCTCATAGCCAATGCCCTTTTCGATGGTGATTTCCATTTCCAATTCGGAGGATTTCTGGGTTAAGGTGGCAATGTGGGTGTCGGGGTTGATGAGCTCCAATTCAGAGGTAAGCCTAAAATCTCCACCGGTCACTTCTTCCTCGCCCTTCACTTTCAAGGTGGCTACCTGCGGTTCAGTAGAAAAACTCTTGAAGCGCAGCTGCTTGAGGTTGAGGATGATGTTTAATATGTCTTCTGAGACACCTTCCAAAGTAGAAAATTCGTGCTGGACATTCTTAATCTTCACGCGAGTCACGGCCGCTCCCTCCAAGGAGGAAAGCAAAACGCGGCGCAAAGAATTGCCGATAGTCGTACCATAACCCGGATAGAGGCCGTCTATCTCGAATTTGGCGAAATTCTCTTTCTTCTCTATGATCTTTGGCTGTGGTGGCAAAGGAATCATATTTGTTTTTATTTTTATTTAGGTTTAGCCCGGATTTAATTTTTTTATTTTGAGTAGTGCTCAAAAATAGCAGAAGTCGAGACGGGCAGGGCGACTTCTTCGGCTGTCGGGAAACCGACAACCTCGCCTTCCAAGGTATCAAAATTAATCTTGACCCAGGAAGGAGCTTTGTACTTTTTAATTTCAATGGCCAATTTTTGGAAGTAACCGTTCTTCTTGGATTTGTCGGAGACAATTATCTTGTCACCCTTGCGGCACTGGTAGCTGGCCACGTCAACTTTGCGGCCATTAACCTTAAAATGCCCCTGGGAAACCATTTTGCGGGCCTGCCTCAAGGAAGTGGCAAAACCCAAACGGAAAATGGTGGAATCCAATCTCATTTCCAATTTGCGGATTAAAGCGTCTTCAGCCTTAACCTTAGAGCTGGACAATTTTTCCAAAACTTCATTGACGTAATTCTTGAATTGCCTTTCCCTCAAACCATACCAAGCCTTCATTTTCTGTTTTTCGGAAAACTCCCGGCCGAAATCAGTGATAGAGGTTCCCCTCTTGGGGAGCGGCCCCGGAGGAGTCGGGCGCCTGGTCATGGCGCACTTGGCACTATAGCAACGGGCTCCTTTGATAAAGAGCTTCGTGCCGGTTTTTCTACAAATTTTGCACTTTTGTGTATCCATAGCAGTTTAATCGATTATACTCTCCTAGGTTTTTTAGATTTGCAGCCGTTGTGGGGAACTGAAGTGGTATCCTCAATGCTGATAATTTCCACCGGCTTGGAAGATATGGCCCTAATAGCCGAATCCCGGCCCGAACCCACGCCGCGCACCTTGATATGCAAGCGAACCAAACCGCGCTTAAGGGCGGCATCCACTAAAGTCTCACCGACTTTAAGGGCGGCAAAGGGAGTGCCTTTGCGGGTTCCGCCGAAGCCCAAGTGGCCGGCCGAGGTCCAATACAAAACATTGCCCTTGCGATCGCAAAGCGAAGCAATGGTGTTGTTGTATGAGCAGGAAATGAAAATCATCCCCTCCTCGGAACGGGTCATGGCACCGGCAGCCTGCTTTCCGCGCACTTTCGATTCGACTTTCTCCTGTGCGTCAATGGCTGATTCGTCGTTTTTTGCTATTACTCTTTTCTTTCCCATAGTGTTAATTCTCTAAGTATTTATTTAGGGGCGGGTGCTTCTTTTCTGCCTGAAGTGGTAGTCTTGCGGACATTGCCACGCACAGTGCGATTATTGGTCTTGGTGCGTTGTCCCCTGACCGGCAAACCCCTTAAATGGCGCATGCCTCTCCAGCAGACAATGTTTTTAAGCCTCTTGATATTGGCCAAAACTTCCCGGCGGAGATCGCCTTCGATTTTAATTTCGTTAGATTTGATGGCCTCCTGAATAGCATTGAGCTGGCTGGAGGTGAGCTTGTCAGAGTGGGTAGCGGGATCAATTTTGGCTGTGGCCAAAATTTTCTTACTCAAAACCGGCCCGACTCCGTAGACATATGTCAGGGCTACATCAATCCTCTTTTTTTCTGGTATGTTTACACCTGCGATTCTTGGCATATTGCTTCTTTGTTATAAATAAAAAAACGCTCTGGCAAAAATTGTTTTTATCCCTGCCTTTGCTTGTGTTTGGGGTTTTTGCAAATAACGCGCAACACCCCTTTGCGCTTGATTACTTTACAATCTTTGCAGATTTTTTTGACCGATGGCCTTACCTTCATATTGCTTTTGGTTATTGACGCATCCTAAATGTTATTCGGCATTTAGTCTGATCATATTGGCTTATTTCCACTTCCACCTTGTCCCCGGGCATAATCCTAATATGGTGCAGCCTCATTTTGCCGCCGAGAAACCCCATGATTTCCCTACCATCTTGCAAACGAACCTTAAAAGAAGCACTAGGGAGCGCTTCTGTTATTACTCCTTGCGTTTTTATAATCCCGTTTGAATTGGACATTTAGGTTGTAGTGATAAGCGTTATTAATGTAGCAAAAAGAACGCGATTAGTCAACCCCTTGCAGGACTGTGGTGATTTTTTGGATATCCTGGGGCAGCTTATCTTTAATGGGCGGGTTCAAATTTACCCTTATTTCGCTTACCTTTCCCGGGTACATGGGCTCAATAATACCTTGCACTTGGCTTATGGGTTTGCCCGCAATTTCGGTTTTTATGAGCTCAAAATTGGGCGGATAATAATAAGGAGCCGCACCCTCCACCCTTATCCAAGCCTGGCCTTTTTGCGTGTCGGCATTTTCGGAAATTATCTTGTAATTAAAGAGTTTTTCGGCGATTATCTGGCCTTGTTTCAGCTCCCCTTCCAAAGCTTTTTTGGCTAAAAATTCCAAATCGCTTTTCTTGGTTGCCAAGACAATCGTTTCCACTTTAATTTCGTATGTGAACATTTTTTCTTTGGAATTGGGATCGAGTTTGCTCGAAGTTGCCATGACCCTTTGCTCAAAAGTGGTATCCAAAATTTTATGCTCGGAATATTTTTGCACTATCGTGTCTTTGGCTTTTTTGAAAATTTCCCGCGACATAAAATCGTCGGCTTGGGTGATATCTTCGGGAGTGGCTTTTAGCCCCGTGCCCACAAAACCGCCCGCCATATTCGCAAAAGATTTGGCGTAGATTTTAGAAAAATAAGAAGTGGTTTTTAATTTGGGAATAGAAAAAACTGAAGGGCCGATATTATACTCCACGCCCGGCTTGGCCGCCTCGGCCGTAACATCCAGAGTGCCGGGCACCAATTTTCCCCCGTCGCTGGTTGCTGCCGGGATAATCACCCTTTGGACAATGGAAAACATCAAATTACTGTCGGCTAAAAATTGCGTCCCGGTTACGAAAGTTTTAGTGCTGTCGGTTTCATTAAAAATCCGGATGGTGCCCTTGGCTTTGTCGTTTATTTCCGCCTGCGTGGCGGGAAAATCCTGCGTCAGGGTGTATTGGTCGCTTAGCTGGTAAAGGGCGATGGTCCGGTTGTTCAAGTCGGTGGTGGAAGTGTTTTTAATGGCCTTAATCTCAATCTCTTTTTGGGCACGCTCCGGAGAGATAACCATGGTTATCTGGGCCGTGGGCTCCCAAAACCAGTAAACTAAAAAACAAGATAGGGCCAAAAACAGGAAAACCAAAAGCCCGCCCGGTGCCCCATGGTCGCGGCGCGGCCGGGTGTTATAAGTTTCTAATTGGACTCTGTAAATATTTTTGTTCTGCATCTTTTTTTGCGGAACAACAACGTCAAAAATTCTTTTTTTATCCATATCAAATGCGAAAAATTGCCCCGTGCATTCCGGTGCAAACTTATTATAGCCCTCTTTAACCAAAAAGCCACCTGTGGAAATCACAGGTGGCTGGGGACAATTTAACGCTTGATTAAGTAAACGGTGGCTGTCCTGTATTGTTGTCCGATGTCCGGATAATCCATCAGGTTGAGGGTGGCACTGTCAGGCGTATTTTTCCAACCGATGGAATAGACTTCGCCATAAAAATAGCCGGTGTTATTGGGCTCGATATGCATGGCCACGGAAATGTATTTGGTATCGCCATTGCGGACAATATAATTACTCCCCTGCAAATCGGCATTGACCGTATAGGAAAAAGTAGAGGTGGTCTCAGTAAAATCATTACGCATACCTCGGGCCAAAACCGCCCCGCTTGTGGGAACATAAATATCCCCGCCCTTAGGGCTTAACTGTATCTGGATAGTGGCATCGGCTGTGTCGCTTCCGGCTAAATTATGGTTAATCTTGATATCGGAATTAAGCGTGTAAAACGGCGGGGCTGAAGGCGTGCTACTGGAGGTTGAGCCATTCGAGGGCTGAGTGGGCGCCTTAACCGCTTTGACCTTGATTTTGATAAAGCTTAATTGCTTGCTGGAATAAGCAAATTTTTTCTTGGCGTCGATTGAGCGCAAGCCGTTTTTCAAAACCGTAAAACCGAATTCCGCATCACTGGTTACATTGGGCAAGCCCTTAACTATAATGCAGACATTTTTGTATTGGCCTCTGGCTACGGGCAAGGACATTTTGGGGAAATTCAGCCGGAAATCATTATCCTTAATTTTGTCGGCATCAGTGCCGGCCAATTCTCCTAAAACAACCTGTTTGCCATTGAGATTGGAAACCAGTTTGACGGAGGAAAAATATTGCCCAGGATCTTGGGGCGAATAAAGCTGGATTTTATTGATATAAAATCCGGTTTGCCCCGGCGCCGTAACTTTGAAACAGCCGGCTTGAACTTCTACTTCCCCTTTTATTTCGGGCACGGTTTTTTTGATTGTTTCCACTCTCATATCTGCAGCCATGGCTCCCTGTGCCGCCAGAAGCATCGCGGCTGCCAAAATAATTTTTTTCATAAACATCATTTCTATTATAGCAAATACCTTTGATTACAAAAACACCCCGCTTTCGCGGGGTGTCAGTTCAGTTACATTGCGTGGTATCAACCATGCTCGGAGCCGTGCTGATAATAGTATTAATAAAGTCCTTGGCGCTGGCTAAATCCACATATTCAGCCCAAGTGGTTTTATTACTAGAGCCTACACCATAGGTATAGGGCCTCGTGGCATTGGTATAAATCTTTACCCCACGATGGCACTCATAACCTTGGGTGCTGCCGCTGCCCGAGCCGGAACCGCTACCGCTACCACTGCCCGAGCCGGAACCTGAGCCGCTTGTATTGCCGGTAGTGATGCACTTATCATCATAAGACTGGGAAACATACTCACCATAAGAATTCTTGGCATAGGCGCGGATACAATAAACAGTATTGGGATCGGGGCTGCGCTTTGTCGCCACTACTAACTGCGGATAATTGACCGTGGCAATTTCGGCAATAAGCTGGCGGGCCGAATAGCCCTGAGTTTGCTTATAGAGTGAGAAACCATATTCAGTCACGGCCGAATAACCGATATTGGTGATATTGGCCGACATGTACAAAGTATTGTCGCCGGAGCTGTAGGTTAAGGAAGCCGGGACAATCGTAGGCGTGCCGTAATTGGTGCCGCCCCCCACAATGGCATTGAGATAAACTTGAGAAGTCTTGTAGGTATTCTGCAAATCGGAAGTGATGTAATTGGTATCGGAGCCGGTCAAACTGGTGCGATACTTGAGCGCGGTCAAATAGGCATAGTGATTGCCTGAAGACTGCGGCCTAATCTCGAAATTGATCGTGCAAATCATGCTCTGATTGGGCTGCAAAATGTAAAGGCTGGAGTTATTGGTATCCCTGGTGCCCGAGCAAGTAACGGTCTTGTAGGTAACCGGCGAAGAGCCGTCGGAATTATTGATGGCGTTGCCCTCAATGCCGTCAGCTGGCACCCAAATGGTTTGATACATCGGAGCAGTGAGCTTGAGCGAAAAAGAAGCTTTGGCCGTTTCTTTGCCGGTTGTGCCCCTATCCACAGTGATACTGGGCGTAGATTCCATGGAAACCGTGAAATTATAATAACCGCTGGAGCCGCTGTTATAGCAATCTGAATAGCAAGAATAATAAGTTTCGTTATTATTGCAGACGCCATCTCCACAATAGCCGTAGCTAGAGCCGGAGCAATCGCGGTAGCAGGTGTAATAATTTTCTCCGTTGTTGCAAATACCATCACCGCAATAGCCATAGCCTGAGCCGCCGCCATTGTAGCTGCCCCTGAGGGTAACTGTCTTGGAGATAATGCGGGTAATATCCACGCCGCGGTCCGCAGTCACATCTTGGCTGTCGATGACAAAATAAATTTGATCCCCATTATAGGCTTGGCCGTAGGTATTGGCATTGATATCGGCTTTGATAGTCAAAGTTTTCGGATAGCTGCTGCCGTAAATATTGGCATAGAAACCAGTGAAGGCGAAAGTGCCGTCCTCGTTAACATAAGCAGTGGCCAAGCGGCTATAACTATCCCAAATCGAAACAGTGGAAGCGATATCATTGGCGCTGCGATAATAATCAGTAACCGGCAAGGTGGCGACTAATTTGCCCCTGACACCGGTAAGGTAAGCGCTTTGGCTGCTCTTGAATTCCACATTGCCCAAAACAACATCATAAGTCTTGTAGGAATTGATATTCTGGTCGCGAGTATAATCGCTGGTGGAAAGCGCCATAGTGATAGGCGAGCTTTGATAGCCTTGTGAGAGATAAAAGGTCCTATTGCTCGAATCAGTACCAAAAACCGTCTGGTTATAGTTGGTAATCGCCCGGACACCGTTTTGCGCTAAAGAAACATTGAAGGTCTTGCTGCTGCTGTAGCCATAACCTTGCTGGGGCGTGGCCGCCAAGCAAACAATCTTGGAGGAATTGCTCGGAATATAAATATTGAGGCCCTCAAAGGTGAGGCTGTAGCCGCCATAATAATCACTCTGCCGATTGGAAGCATTTTGGGTGGCGAGCCTGGAGCTGCCATCCATAATGGCGAAGGTGGAAAAGTCCGGATAAACATCGCTGTTAAATTTGTAAGCGATTTTTTGGACCGTTAAGCTGTTGTAATCAGTGGTAATCTTGTGACAAACCACTTGCCTGTCATAATCATTGGTTTTCACTGTCACCTCGCTTGGCGTGTAGTAAAGGGAAACATTAACATTGCCCTGACTATTGCCGGAACAATCAGTGGAGCAGCTGTAATAAGTTTCGTTATTATTACAGATGCCGTCGCCGCAGTAGCCATAGCTAGAGCCGGAGCAATCGTGGT
>CAZQSQ010000015.1:10634-18822 GCA_964596325.1 uncultured Candidatus Saccharibacteria bacterium | reverse complement strand
AAGGTGCAAATTCAGATAAAATGCCTTTCGGGCTCAAAAATCGATTGCAAGAAAGAGAATATTTTGAAGTTTAGTAATGTTTCGGCCAATGTTACTTTGCAGGATGGCACGCCCTATCCGAGCGTTAGTTCGCAAAGCAACTCCGGCGGCCAAATAATGTATGAAGATATTTGGAAAAAAATAGTTTTTGCCAATGATAACGATTCCAGATATTTTTCTTTTTTGACTCCTTTATGCGGCAAGCGCTCGGCTGAGCTTACGTATTATGATTTATTGCAGCAAAAAAATATTACCGTTCCCATAAAGATAAGTAGCCAGGCCTCCCTTGTCTGTTGGCAATGTCCGAGCGGCGAAGAGTACGACACGGTAATCGGCAACGGTTTAGCTGCCGGTGGGGCAAATACTGCAACAACGAGTGTTCCGGAAAATCCCAGCTTAAATGAAGGCGTAAAAATGCCCTACCTTTATTGTCCTTCCGGCTTAGAACAGTATTGCCGCCCCAGCATTGAATTATTCGTAAGCAAAGAAGAGTGCGAGGCCAATATGGCACAATTCATTCCGGCCCCCATGTCTGGCTCGAAATGTTTTAGTTTAGAAAATGCTCAGGCTTGCAACACAGCGTGTCAAAATTTTTCTCAGCCTTTTATTCCAACAAGCACACCCCCAAACAACGCTTGTGCCAAGGAAGGGGAGAAGGTAGGCCAATGCCAAAACCGGCAGTGCTGCGAGGGTTTAGTGCCGCGCCCACCGCTGGGCCCGGTTTGTCAGGCTTGTGATGTTTGCGAGGCCTTCACTTGCGTGAAGCCCGATACCCCTCCTACCATCGGTAATGTTAAATGGTGGTATTGCCAAAGTGATGGCAACGGGCAATGCCAACTGAGCGCGGAAAATTTTTCCGAACCACAAGCCTGCCTGGATAAATATGCCAGCCAAATTTGTTTTCCTAATTTGAGTGGCTTAGAATCGCAAATGCAAACCACTTGTAACAACTCATGCAATACTTTAATTAATGGGTCTTTATCGGTTCATCCTTTTATTAGCAGCGACGCCTCCTGTAATAAAATTATTAAATTTCAAATAACCTGTTTGCCCGGGAAAAAAATAATCTGTTCGGGTATTGATTTGCAATACGAATATTCTCCGGCTGCAGAGTCTTATGTTAGTTCCAAACCTTCCGCCGAGCGATTTGATTTTGGCTATTCGACTGGTGGCATTATCCATAGCTGGCTATGGCGTGGCATAGAAATAAAGGCCACCAGTTCGGATTATATCATCACTATGAGGCCGGGATCATTTACCGGCACTTATGCCGCGACAATTTATCATATTAATCCGACAACTAAAGAGCGTTTGACCACTAGAATTAACATGCCTTGGGTGGAAAAATGCGCCACCGGAGATGGCGGAATAACAGTGGTTAATCCTGATGATGGGAAAAATAATCCTTCTTGCGGCAATGCCAGCTGCGAGGCGGCTTTAGGAGAAAACAATTCTTCCTGCCCGCAAGATTGTCAACAGTGCAATTTAGATAAAATTTGCCAAGCAGCCAGAGGAGAAACAATTGATAATTGTGCTGATTGCGCCAATGGCCAAACATTAGAATTTTCTGTAGCCAGTAAGCCAGCTTCGGACATTTCCGAGCAATCAATGGTGCTTAACGGCGAGCTTATGGGGTTAGGCGAAAATAAAAATGTTCTTTACGGGTTTCAATATTATCCTTGCGCCTTTCCGGAGATGCTTTCCCAGACAAAGTGGCAAACTGCCACTTCGCCCGTGGCTTTTAGTTTTGATTTATTAGAGCTTCCACCCGATACGGAAATTTGTTTTAAGGCGTTAGCTCAAGCCTCTAGTACAGTGTTACAAGGCGATTTATTAAAGGCGAAAACCCTATCCAACAAATCAGGATTAGTGTGCCCAATGCCGCTTAGCCCCAAGATTGATGAGAATATTACTTCGCTTTCTACTCAACTTAGTTGGTCAATGGTTGATGGGGGGAAATATTATCAGTATGCCCTTTATGAAACGACTTTAGGCGGGGCTATGATAAAAGAAGGGGATACTAATAGTAATGCCGTCAATGTCGGGCCTTTGGTTTGGGGCAAACATTATTATTGGCGAGTTAATGCCTGCGCTGATTCGACTTTGAAAAATTGTTCTAATTGGTGTCCGGCTTGGCATTTCATAACCGGGGTAATTTTGAATCCGCCCGTTATTACTAGCCCATCTTCAACTTCCATTTCTGAGAAAAAACCGTTGTTCTCTTGGGATTATGTATCTGGGGCGCAATATTACGAATATGTTTTATTGAGCGGTTCGACAGAAATTGTTCGGGACACCATTTCTTCCAATCGGGCCTACCCAGCTAACGAATTGCCTTTGGGCGATTATATTTTGAATGTCCGGGCTTGCCGCGACCAACAAAAACAAAATTGCAGCGAATATGCAGAGCGCGCCTTTTCTTTGAAAGATGAAGAGACCATTCTGGCTAATTGCAGCGCATTAAGGATTGGCAGCAAAAAATTCGCCTCCGGGGATCCAAATTATATTTATTTGGAAAAATGTTCAGCAGCCAATTGCCCTTCGCCTTATAAGGAACCTAATATTGATCTGAAGGCGAGTTATGTTGTAAATCCAGAATATAAAATTTATTTGTTGGATGAAAACCGGGGAATAAAATATGAATCTGGGTCTAGCGAGCCGCTGCCGCAAGGCCAGACGTTGCGTTTAGTTATCGAGCCATTGGTATTGCCAAGCACTAATTTTGGCAATGGCGGCTACAATAATACCGGAGGGCAAAAAATAGCTTATTCGGATAATGCCCAGGCTGATTTTGAAAATAATGAAAAATTAATTATCAGTCAGGCTTATGACGATAATGGCGTGCCGTTCCAATTGGGTGCCGTGGCAGATAATCCTGTTAATTTGCCAGACTTTCATGTTTCGTTGAGCAGCCATTTTGAATTAGTTAAAAAGAGCGGAGGAATTTATGTCAAAGCTGCCAGCCCAACTTTTTCCGAACTTAGCCCCGAGGCTGAAGTAAATATTACCGTTCCCCAGCTCAGTTCTTATCAAACTGCCGATAATATTTATTTGAATCAAGGTTGCATTGCCGCCAGCGCACCGCAAAAACTTCTTTTTAATATTAAAGCTTTGCAACAGTTAAAAGTTTCTGCCAAATACGAGGGGCGGGGATATGTAAAAATCGATGCGGATCCGGCCAAGAGCAATTTGGAATACAAAATGAAATGTTTTTCGACCTCGCAGGGTAAGCAGGTGGAATTGAGCGTTAGTCAGCAAAGTGAGGCATCAAGATTTTTGGTGTCAGTAGCCACCGGAATTACTTTGGATAGTAGCGTGCGTTGCGAGTATTCGGTGACCGATCCCGATATTAATGTGGACTTTTTTGGCTCAATCGAATTTGAAGTTAAGGACATTATACCAGAAAAGCCGGCGACCCCGATATTTGCGTCGATCAGCGTTGATTACTGCCAATATCCGGCCAAAATTACCTTTAATTGGGAAAGCCCTTCGCCGCAAAAAGGATACAATTTGGTAGTTTACCAACAAGAAAATCTTTTAACCGATCATAAAGAGGGAACAGCTGTGCCTATGGCTGTTAAAAATATTCCCGGAGATGGCGTGGAGAATAAGTTGCGTTTTACCGGTTCGCCCGAGCAGTATTTTGCCGTCGTCTCTGTTCAGGGAGATAATGGGCTTTGGTCAGAGCCTTCCGAACCTTTCGAATTTTCCATTGAACGACGCCCCGCCGCCCAACCCATGATAGAAGTGGAGCGGGTTAACACGGTTAGGAAATATATTGAATTCAAAGGTTTTGGTAAGGAATTAATTGATGAGACCGGTAAAGGAGTTGAGGTAACCATTCCACCTTCGCCGCTTTGGGAGTGGTATAGCGAAGCGCAACAAGTTGCCCCAGAAAAGGGGATTAATGAGGGTTCGCCGTATTACAGAGTTCCTTTTGAAAAGGCCCAGGATATTTATTTGAAATTGCGCTTCCATGACGAGGATTTGAACGTCTCCTGTGATTATGTCACTACTACAAAATTCAATATTAATGTAGAATTTAAGAATACAGGAACTACATTCTAAACATATGGCTAAAAATAAATTCATAATTATAATATTGTTTTCTTTGTTTCTCCTATCCGGGGCCGCTTTCGCCCAGGAGGCAAAAACAGATAATGCGGGAGCGATACCTTCTTACGAAACGGATAATTGCCTGAAGTATTATAAAATGGACAGTGTCAGGATGACTGTTCAACCTTCGGCCAAAGATTATTCGGTTGGGCAGACGGTTTCCTTTTCGGGTGTTCTCGAGAATACTAATCAATTTCCCGTTACTGGAGGCAATATTGTCGTTCAAATTTATCGGCTTAATCCTGAAGACCAGCGGGTACGCTATCTTTTGGATGAATTTGTTTTGGAAAAGAATTTTAATTTAATTCCGGAATCTAAAGTCGATTTTGATTTTCGGTGGCAGGTTCCCAATGGCTTGAATAGTGGGGCATATGCCGCGGCCGCCAGCTTGGTTTTAGATAAAAAGATTTATATGGTGGGGCTGCCATTTAGTGATGCTTATGCGGGCACTTATGCATTTTTTAATATTAGAAATTCCGGGGATGTCCGGGAGGTTTATGTCGATAAAGCCAATGTGAAGCTCAATGGTAAAACAATATCTCCGACCAGTTCGATGCCATATGTCGAGAAAGATAAAGATGTGGCTATCGGATATGTATTAGTTAATTCCGGAAAGGATTCCCAGAAAGTGCGGGTCACCAAGCATATTTATAATTGGGATCAGCTCCAAAGCGAAAGGGGGCAGGCCATTGTTGAGGAGAAGGAAGTTCCGGGGGCTGGAACTATGGAGATTTCGGATAAAATAAGCGGTTTGGGGGAGGGGGTTTATGTTTATTCCGTTGAGGTTGTGGGCCAAGGTGGGGCCAAGTCTATTTTCCGCTTGCGTTTCGGCATGGGCGGGAAGGGGCCGCAGGCCAAAGTGGCTTTCTTGGCTCTGGAAAAATTTCCGGTTTCCAAGGATGCCGCTTCTTATATTGTTGGTTGTTTTCATTCCACTTCCTACGAAAAACCATTTAAGGGAAAAGTTTATATTACCCTGAAAGACAAGGATAATAATATTATCGAGAGGGTTGATTATGGCGGAGAAATTTCTCCATTAGTCATGGCCCTCAGGCGAGATTTTGTTTTTTCCAATAATTACGATGAGTTAAAACTAGAGTCGCAGGTTTATGATAAGAATGGTAATTTAGTCGATCGGGTTGAGCTGATATATAATTGCGATGCTTTTAAGGATCAGCCCGATAGCTTGGCTATCTCCGTGGAAAAAGGCGGGTTGATAAAGGTAAAATTATTAAATAAATGCAATTCGGCCGCTAAGGCTAATGTGGCGGTAGAAGTTTTAGACGATAAGGGCAAGGTTGTATTTTACGATCCGGGATACGTGACCCAAGAATATGCCAAAAAAGCCAAATTCAAATATAATAATCATTATAAAATAACAGCCCAGGCCGGTGGAGTCACTCGTTCCATAGAATATACGCACATGGAAAAGGATTACACCTGGGCATGGATTTTAGGGGCGGTATTATCGGCTATTTTAATCGCTGCCTATTTTGCCTGGAGAGCTAAAAAGCAACAACCATTATGAACGGGAAAAAAATATTTTATTTTTTAATATCGGCCGCCTTTCTCTTTGCCACTCAGGTGGCTTGGGCTGCAACCTGTGATTGTCCGAAATTCGGGACACCCACTTCTCCCTATATCAAGGGGGAGGGATGCGAATCGTCTATTGCGGCGGATAATACTTGCGCTTCTTATATTGATGGTGTTTTTAGTATAAAATATTACGTCGATCCGGCGGCCAAAGGATATACGAATTGTGATGGCCCTGTTACTACGGAAAGTATTTATTTTCACCTCAATAAAAGCGGTTCGCCAAGGATAAATTTGCCTCCGCCATATTTTGATGGTTTGCGCTATAATCAGCAATCCATTCCCGGACCTTTGCCATATCAACAGGGCGAGAAGGCAACCTATTCGACTACAACTTGTTTAACCGAGGGTTACTATGATATTTACGGGGGAATTTGCGAAAACGCTTATGGCCGTTGCGACGGGAATAAAATTAATTCCAGCTGCGGCTATAAACATGTCGGTTATTTGTATGTCAGCAAAGAGCAGGAAAAAGCCGGGTGTAATGCCGGGAATAGTTGTGGCAATGGTAAATTGGATGCAGGCGAGGAGTGCGACCCCTCAGTTTCAGGCACAACGTGCTGCCTTTCAACCTGCAAAAAGGATACGAATTGTGGCGGCCGCTGCGGGGATGGGATTTTGCAATTATCTAATGGGGAACAATGCGAGACTGGGTATACTTGCACAGGATATGGCTCAGCCACGGAATGTAATTTTTCGACTTGCAAATGTGTGATTCCGGCAAGCAAATGCGGCAATGGCGCTCTTGATAGCGGCGAGGAGTGCGATCCCTCAATTTCGGGCACAACTTGCTGTACGAACCAATGCAAATATGACACCTCGGCGTTATGTTTGTGCGGCAATAAAAAGTTGGATGCAGGCGAGGAGTGCGACCCCTCGGCTAATGCTTCATGTTCTGCCGGGTATGACTGCCAAACTTGCAAATGTGTGCAAAAGCCGACAGTGACCTGCCAAGCGAGCCTAGATGTCGTATGCAATAGCGGCCTTAATGATGGTTGCAGCAGCGGTGGCGGGACAGGGGGTGGCAGCAATCCGGGCTGCGGCGGGACAGGGACGTCAAATACCTACGCCGATATTGTTATTGCAATGGATAGAACCGGTTCAATGCAGTCAGTCGATTATTCGCGCGTCCGCTCCGAGCTGAAGAATTTTATCGATAAGCTTTCCAAAATAAGCGCTAATATCCGGATAGGGATAGTAACCTTCCCATATCGATATAATGACAACCAGCCGACTTGCCGGCTTTCATTCCCGCAGGCTATAGGGCCCACTAATGATTTCAATAAGCTTAAAAATTATGTCGACCAAGTGACCTACGTTGGTGAGGTTAAAGAAAATTTATACTGGACTGATGTTAATGCCAATAAAAGCCCTTGTGAGCAGTCGACTACCAATTTGGGTGGGGCGATTATGAGTGCCTCTTCCATTCTCGACAAAGGCAATGCCAAAAAGAAAGTTATCGTGTTGTTTACGGATGGCGTACCGACAGCTTATCCCGATGGCAATCCCGGAGCCTACACCAATCCATATCCTTATGATTCATTGTGGATGTCGAGGCCGGAGCGCGATTGCAATATTACTTGTATAAATACGACCGATCCTTGCTGGATGCACTATCGGAATTTCGCTTCTATCGCCCAAAATTCCGGCAAGGCTATTTATGTTGTGGGTCTTTGGGCTAATGGTTGGCAGAACGGGGCAGGTTATGAGCAGGCGTGTTACGATTTGGTCAAAAAGGAGAGTAGCGAAACAATCAGTGTGCCCAATGGCAAGACATACGAAACCGCTGATTTTAATATCGGCTCCACTTTCAGTTCTGCCTCGCAAGACATTAATAATTTTGTTAACGATTGTGGCTCCAGCTCAGGGACTGGCAGTACTGGTACCAGCCAAACCTGCGGCCGCTGCACCAATATTACCGCTCAATATTTCTTGAAGTCTTTCCTAAAGCTTGATCCGGCGAGTATTCTTCCTAATGCAACAGTAGTAGGCAATGGCATTATTTGGAATTTGGCCGATTTGGCTGATAACGCCAAGCATATTTTGAATTTTAAGGTAACGGCCGATAAAGATAGCATCACGCAAGGAGAAATTTGTTCCGGGAATTGCTCTTATTCTTATAAAGATGCGGCAACGGATAAAACTCAAACGGTTTATTTCCCGGCAATTAATATTGATGCCAATAGCTGCACCCAAAGCAGCGCGATTTGCGGCAATAGTAAGGTAGAAAGCGGCGAAGAGTGCGAGCGCTCTGATGATAGTTTTTGTACTAATCAGAATAGCAGCTGCAATTATGCCACCTGCAAATGCGAGCGGGCCAATAATAACAAGTGTGGTGATGGTTTGATTACTGCCGGCGAGCAATGTGATGGCACCAATTGGGGTCCGATAAATAGTTGCTCGGATTTCGACTCCTTTAGTGGTGGGGTATTAAAATGCG
>CAZQSQ010000015.1:2798-10534 GCA_964596325.1 uncultured Candidatus Saccharibacteria bacterium | reverse complement strand
CCGATAAATAGTTGCTCGGATTTCGACTCCTTTAGTGGTGGGGTATTAAAATGCGATGCAAATTGTTTTTTTGATACCTCTAAATGTAGTGGCGGGACAACCGGTTCCTGCGGCAATGGCCGGATTGATACTGGAGAACAATGCGAAGGAACCAACTGGGGCCCGATAAATAGTTGCTCGGATTTCGACTCCTTTAGTGGTGGGGTATTAAAATGCGGAACAAATTGCAAATTCGACACAACACTGTGTACTGGTGGTGGAGTAAACTGCGGTGATGGGATAATTTCTCCGGGCGAACAATGCGAAGGAACGAATTGGGGCCCGATTCGCGGCTGTAATGATTTTGATAATTTTACAGGCGGCACCTTGACCTGCGATTCCAAATGCGAATTTGATACTTCTAAATGCACTGGTGGCAGCAGCGGTTCTTGTGGCAACAACCGGATTGACACTGGAGAGCAATGTGAAGGAACTAACTGGGGCCCGATAACTGACTGTAATGATTTTGATAATTTCACAGGTGGCACTTTGACCTGTGGTAATGACTGTAAATTTGATACTTCAGCTTGTACGGGCGGGGGCACGAGGTGTGGCGATGGCTTGATTACTGCCGGTGAGCAATGTGATGGCACTAATTGGGGCCCGATTAAGGATTGCCGAGATTTTGATAATTTCACAGGGGGCACTTTGACCTGTGATTCTAATTGCAAATTTAACACCTCTAAATGTAGTGGCGGGACAACCGGTTCCTGCGGCAATGGCCGGATTGATACTGGAGAACAATGCGAAGGAACCAATTGGGGCCCGATAACTGGTTGTAATGACTTCGATACTTTTAGCGGAGGAAATTTGAAGTGTGGTGTGGATTGCAAGTTCGATACGTCGGCTTGTACTGGTGGCGGTTTGTGCGGCAATGGACGGATTGATAGTAATGAGGAATGCGACGAAGGTAGTGCCAACGGGCCTTGGCCGAATCGTTGTTCTGATATTTGCAAAACTAATACTATCACTATACAAACAGCTGATCCGGCCAATCAAAGTTGCGATAGTCTTGAATCTTATGTTAATGCTGTGGCTGATATTACCAATAATGGCGGCCCCACTCCGATTTATTACGGATTTGAATATTTCCGCGGCCGCAAAGTTGGCAGCAATTTTGAGCCGACAACCTACATCAATACAACCCCGATTCAATCAACTTATAATAATGGCAAAACAAGGCCTTACCGAATCACTTTACCTATGGAATCGGGTATATATTGTTATCAGGCTTTTGCTCAAGACGATCCGGATCTTACTAAGAGGAAATTTTGGCTTGGTGCGCCTTATGCCAAGTGTTTTGAAGTAAAATGTCCGGTCAGCCAATGCAGCGATCAAATTACGATAGTAAAGCCTCGTAACAACGATCAGGTGAGCATTATTAATGGGAAATTCGATGCTAATTGGGCTCTAACTCAAGGCTCGGGGGTAAGCCATGTGGTGAAGTATCGCTGGGTAATAAGCGGGAAAGACGTTTATCAAAATACCGAAACGGCCTTAACCGGAGCAACAGTGGATATCAGTAAGGGCGGAGTAGGGGCGGAATATACCTTTGGCGTTTATGGCTATACGGCCGATGGTTCTTTATGCGGTTCAGCTCGGTCTGCGATTAATTTTATTGCCTCTGATTGCTGCACTGATGGTACCTGCGTCAATATCGGGACAAAAGACGGGGAATTTGATTTGCCGACTGGTCATAATCCGGCTTTATTCGTTAATTCCGTCGGCTCGAGGGTAGAGATGAAGGAAGAGTTGGCTACCCTCTCTACTTTAGAGGGAATCAAGTGGTTGGATTGGGCCGGTCAGCCCCTTAATATAAGTAATCTTAAACAGTTTACTCATATTCGTATTCAGCTACCTCCACCCAAGCTCACCGCTAGTGTGCCGGGCGGCGGGCGCGATAAGGTTTATGAAATGGAATATTCTGATGTGGCTCGGGCGAATTTCGCCCTCCAAAATTCGATAGCTAATACAACCAATTTTTCTTATGCTGATTTGGAATATAGCCCCTTGCCATTTTTTGGCGGCCAAGCCGGTCCGCGTTCTGCCGGAGAAAAATATTTTAATGTTCAAGCTACTAACCAATTCATGGCCGCCAGTTGTCCGCCTGACGCTGCAGCCAACGAGGTTTGTTTTATTGCGGCTAATTCTTCCAATTTATCTGAGGATGCTCAATTAACTGTCGTGAGGCCAGAGCTTTTCACCTACCAGACGTTTAATAATTCTTATTTTAAGGAATGCAAATATCAGCGCGCCAGCGAATCCCGCGACTTCAAAATTGACGCGGGGGAATGGCCGATGGCCGTTAGTTGCAGTGCGACCTGTAACTCAGATTGCGACAAAAGTATCTTTACTGTTAATCAAATAAAAAGATGCGAGGCCTTTGATTTGAATAGTTGCAAGGATGAGCCGAATAAGGATAAATATAGATACGTTTGGTATTGTAATAGTCAGGGAGGCAAGGTTGATTCCTGGGAGCATTTTGAGGCTATGGATAGCGGTAATCCTTTTACCCAATGTAAAGTTGTCGTTATGACGAAGGATGGTGCCTTTAGAAGTGAGGGGGAGTTGGGTGGTAATCCATCCTCTGAGGCTATTTGCACCGCTCAATGCGAGGCTTGCACGGGTAATATTTGCACGATCAACAAGGCATCGGTTCAGGACATAAACGGCAGCAGTTGTCCCGATGTTCAAAATATTAATGTATCGGTGGATGTCGGTAATGATTGCCAATTTGAAGCTATGGAATATGCTGTTATTGATGCAAATACGGGAGAGGAAGTATTTTCCAGAAAAGTAAACAGTAAAGTTGCTTCCATAACTGCTTCGCCAAGTGGTTCGGATTTGACTTACGGTTCCAGGCAATATTATGCGGTAGTTCGAGTAAAGGCTCAAAAGGGTGGTTGGTCGGCAAATGCTCAGACGGAAAGATTTTCAACCTTACCGCATAAACCGCCGCAGGCTTTCTTTAACATTGAACTGGTGGACAATAAAGGCAAAGTTGTTTTGCATGGCTGGCACAATGGGGATTCTGCTTATTCTCCTTTCACTTATACTTGGAATATTTACTTGCGGGATAACAACAATAATTTTACAGAAAAATATTTGAGTGGTAATAAACAGGACTTTACGATTGGCTTGCAACGCAAAGATCAGAAAATTGAACTCATTGTCCAAGATAGTGAAGGATTAACTTGTTCAACCTCCACAGAAGTCGGCCCCAAGACGCACCCAATTTGGGGCGGGGGAGGAATCTAAAATAAAAACACCCGGTAACGCCGGGTGTTTTTATTTTGGTGTTTATTTGATTTTAGCGGCAATCTTAGCAAAAACTTCTGGTTTATCTTTGGCGAGAGTGGCTAAAGATTTTCTATCAAGACCGATGTTGGCCTTTTTGCACAGAAACATGAATTTGCTATAGGTCAGCCCCTGGGTTCTGGCGGCGGCATTGATTTGCATTTGCCATAAAGCGCGGAAATCGCGTTTTTTGGCGCGGCGGTGTTTATAACTGTGCTCCCCGGAATGCAGTATGGCTTCTTTGGCAAACTTGATTTTGGATTTGCGGCCGTGCCTAAAACCCTTGGTTTGCGCAAGGATATTCCTTCTTTTCTTATTGGCAATCGTGCCTCTTTTTACTCTTGGCATATTATTTCCAGTATTTTAATGCTTTTTTAATGGCTTTGTATTCGCTTTCATTGAGCGGAATCCAGCCCTTTTTGTTGCGCCTTTGTTTTCCTGTACATTTCACATTCAAGTGATCCTGACCAGTTGGCCGGCGCATTATTTTTCCCGTGCGAGTCATTTTGAAACGCTTGGATATGGATTTTCTGGTTTTACCTTTGTGCATATTTTTATTTTCCTTTTGATATTATTGCAAGGCAGCCATTGGGCCGTTTTTGGATTTCCTGCTCCACTTTGATCGGGGTAGTAGCGCGCAGCATCTCCAAAAATTTACTTAACTGTTCGGCGGCTAAATTGGCAAATGCCTTTTCTCTGCCTCTTAAAACAACCAATATTGTTATTTTGTGTCCTTTTTCTAAAAACTTGTATATCTGTTTGGCCTTTGTTTGTAAGTCATGTTCTCCGGTTTTATAGCCAAGCTGAATGGTTTTGTGTTCTATTTTAACCGATTTGGATTTGGCCTCCCTTTCTTTTTTCTCCAATTGATAAAGGAATTTCCCATATTCACCGATTTTACAAACCGGCGGGTCAACTTTCTCGGTAACTTGGATAAGATCCAAGCCCTTGCTTTTGGCAATGTTGGCGGCGTCCCGGAAGTCCATTACGCCTAATTGTTGACCATTTTCATCAACAAGCCTGACCTGTTGGGCCTTTATGTATTGGTTATATATAACCTTCTTTTGAGGTTGTTTGCTAAACCTGTTGGGTATCAAGTTTTTGTTGTAATTTTTTCCGCATTAAAGCGGGGGTGGAGATGGCGGGTAATGAACCCACATCCGAAAAGGTTGGCGGGATATATCTACATGGTTATCTTGTTTTATTTGGCAGGCGTGGATAAAAAACAATCAAAAAGCCCAAACCTGTTTTTCCTCTAAAAGTCTTAGTTCTTGCCAGAGGAGGGCAAAGACCCAGCAGAATAATAACGCCTCGCAGACTATTCTGCATTATCCGTAAGACGAGTTTAGCCTAAATTAGGCGTAAACTGGAGCCAAATTGAAATTGGCAGTTATAGGTTTCCCGGAAGTTTAACCAGATTCCGGAGTACTGGCCATGCATATCAAGCCGAAGCTTCCCGTCGAATCAATCATCCCCAAAATTTTATTAAAGGTCCCGACTATCTTCCAAGCGGTTTTCCCGCTTTTTAATAGCCTCACGCTTGTCATAGAGCTTTTTGCCCTTGGCCAGCGCTATTTCTACCTTTATTTTAGCTTTTTTAGTATATACTTTTAATGGCAGTATTGTCAACCCCTTCTGCTGAATTTTGCCTTGCAAATAAAGGATTTCTGATTTGGAAAGCAATAATTGCCTTGTGCGGTCGCTTTGATGCTTGCTGGTTTGATTATTGGGTTGGTAGGGGGCGATTGTGGCATTTAAGAGAAAAGCTCGCCGGCCCGAAATTGTAATATAGGCTGAAGAAATGTTGATTCTATTAGCTTGGACAGATTTGACCTCTGGGCCGGTCAAAGCTAAGCCGGCCTCCAGTTTTTCGAGGATTTGGTATTCAAAATAAGCCTTTTTATTTTCCGCGAATACCTTCATATGGTAAGCATAGCAAATGGGGGCTTTTTGTGAAGCGTCATCATAGACTAATCGGGGCGAAAAATGCTAATATCAATTATGACAAAAGAGCAAATAAAATTGCTGATTTTGTGTGCTGTTCAAACTGCCCAGAAAAAAGGCCTCCTGCCTGATGCCGGCTCTTTGGATATCCCGATTGATTATCCACAAAATGCGCAACATGGTGATTATTCTTCCTCGGTTTGTTTTGTTTTGGCAAAAGCGGCTAAAAAATCTCCCGTGCAAGTGGCTGAAATTATCAAACTCTATTTAGAGGCGGACTATTTGCAAAAAGTTGAAGTTGTAAATGGTTACCTTAATTTTTTTATTAAGCAGGAATTTTTAGAAAATAATATTGTTGAAATCTGCAAAGAAAAGGAAAAATTTGGGCGCAATTGCTTGGGTAAAGGCCAGACTTTGGTTATTGATTATTCCAGTCCCAATATCGCCAAAGCTTTCGGAATCGGGCATTTGCGCTCCACTATTATCGGGCAAGCCATTTATAATCTCTACGAGTTTTCCGGTTGGAAGTGCGTAGGCATTAATCATTTAGGAGATTGGGGGTCACAATTCGGCAAATTGATTTATCAAATAGAAAAGAACAAAATTCCGCTTTCTGATTTGACTGTCGATAAGCTTGAGGAGCTTTATGTGGCTTTCCATAAAGACTTGGAAACAAACAAGGAATTAGAAAATGTCGGTAAGGAATGGTTTGCCAAGCTGGAGCGAGGGGACAAAAATGCTTTGAAGATTTGGGAAAAATGCCGAGAATTGAGCTTAAAGGAATTCCAAAGAATTTATAAAATTTTGGGAGTGAAAATTGATAATGCTATTGGCGAAAGTTTTTATTCCAAATCGGCCCATGAAGTTATCAAAGAGGCTAAGGAAAAAAAGATCGGTCGTCTCAGCGAAAATGCTTATATTATTGAGTTTAAGGATAAAACGGTGCAAGTTTTGCAAAAATCTGATAGCTCGAGCACGTATTTTGCCCGTGACTTGGCTGCCCTCAAATATCGTTTGCAAAATTGGCCAGCCAATCTTTTAGTTTATGAAGTCGGTGTAGACCAGGAACAATATTTCAAGCAAGTTTTTTCTGTGGCGCAAATGCTAGGCTGGGCTGCAAAGGAAAAGATGGTTTTTGTGGGGCATGGCCTGATAAGGACAAAGGATGGTAAGTTTTCCACCCGCAAAGGCCAGACCATTCATTTGGAAGATGTGCTCCATGAAGCCATTGAACGCGCTTACGAGCTTTCTAAGGAAACAGAAAAGGAAAAGGTGCTGGATGAAAAGGGGAAAAGGGAATTGGCTGAAATTGTCGGCATTGGCGCCCTGAAGTATAATGATTTGAGTCAATACCACGCCCAAGATATAATTTTTGACTGGGATAAGATTTTGAATCTTAAAGGAAACTCTGGGCCTTATATCCAATACACTTACGCCAGAGCCAAGAGCGTACTGAGGCGGGGAATGTGGAAAAAATACCTAGAAAATAATTACACGTTGCCCTTGCTTAGCGAGCGGGAGATTTTATCTTTAGCTTTGCGTTTTAAGGAAGTGCTTGGCCGCAGTGCCAAAGAATTTTCCCCAAATATTTTGTGCAATTATCTTTATTCTTTGTGCCAGAGTTATAATCGTTTTTATGATACTTGTTCCATTGCCTCTGCCAACGATGAGGAGGAAAGACGATTTAGGCTTAATCTGTCCTTTGCCGTTTGCCAAATCATTTTGACCTCGCTTGCTATTTTAGGTATCCAAGCGCCTGAGAAAATGTAATTTTATAAAATGAAGAATCGTTTTATTTTTGCAATAATTTTTGCGGCTGCCTTGCTGGTTTTTTGGCAAGCTCGCGCTCAAATGCCCCCACCAAGCAACATGGGCTGCAAGGGAGGGGGGCCTAATGGAGTGTGTGACCCGGGGGAAATGCCTGAAACCTGCATGAGCGATTGTGCTAATAATTATGGTTGCGTTGGGGGCAATCCTAATGGGCGATGTGAAGTTGGCGAAAATAGCATGAATTGCGTCAACGATTGCGGCGGTAAAACCGGAGAAGGAACGTGCGGTAACGGGGTTTGCGACAACCCGGGCGATATTCTTAATGGGTGCCCTACGGAGTGTATTGGGGGTGGAATTGGAGGAGGCGGAATTGGAGGGGGATGTACGAGTGGTTTAGGTAACGGGATTTGTGACCCGGGGGAAACTATCGAAGGTTGTTCAAATGATTGCGAATGCGATAGTGATAAAGTTTGTGAGGCGCCCAAAGAGAATAAAACTGTTTGTCCTGCGGATTGTGGCTGTAATTATAACGGTGTTTGTGAAAAGAGTAATAATAATGGGTTTGATGAAACTGCAGGAAGCTGTACAGACGATTGCGGGTGGAGCTGCACACTTAATAGACCATATTATCGCAAAGATTATTGTAATAATAATGGAAAGTGCGAGAAAAACTTAGGGGAAAATTT
>CAZQSQ010000015.1:0-2698 GCA_964596325.1 uncultured Candidatus Saccharibacteria bacterium | reverse complement strand
GCAAAGATTATTGTAATAATAATGGAAAGTGCGAGAAAAACTTAGGGGAAAATTTCGAAACATGTAAAAAGGATTGCGGTTTGGATTATAAATCATTTGATATCTCAAAGATGAGTTATCCAGATTGTAATACTCCGGCAACAAGATTACCGTCGGATATTATCTGTAATTATGATGGAAAATGCGAAGTTGATGAAAAAAATTGTTATGATTGCGTTTCTTGGATAGACCCATACAATACTTCCATAGTGCATACAGATGGGCGCTGTAATAACAATGGCCGTTGTGAATCGCAATTTGAGAGTGGTTATACTTGTTGCGATTGCGGAGAGGCTTATTGTAATCACAACGGGGTTTGCGAAAACCAAACCAATGACCCCTTAGGCAATGGCAGTATGGAGACTCCGGCTAATTGCCCAGACGATTGTCCGAATTATTGCAATAATAATGGACGATGCGAATCATTTTGGGAATTACCCAGTGGTGGAGTTACGACCACACCACCAAAACCGACGGGGTTTGTTGTTCCTAAGCCGGTTTTTGTTGAGGACAGTGAAAATTGCCGTTTTGATTGTCCCTGTAACAAAAATGGAATTTGTGAACCGAATTTTGGGGAGGATGCCAACAATTGTTCTGATTGCTCTGGAGTCGATTGCAAGAATTTGAGCTCCCTTGGTAGCGCTATGCGTTGTGACGATAAATTGTCTGATTATAGCAAAAATGGGGGTGGTCCATATAATTGTTTTGCTGATCCACCAGCCCAATGCGAGAAAGGCGAGGTTGGTAAAGCTTGGTTAAATACAGGCTGTAATTATGATGGGATTTGCCAACCCTCGGCCTGCGAGGGGGTGGGGAATTGTTCGGATTGCTCGTATTTGTGCGGGGACAATGTTTGCCAGCAAAGTGCCGGGGATAAGCAATTAGTTGATGAAAAGGGCTCGTTATTAAATTATTCCCTTATTAATTGGAAAGAAAATAAATTTGGGGAGCTGGGCGTAAGAGATGCGGGCGAAACTCCTGGTAATTGCTATAAGGATTGTTATTTTGGGGATTTAACATATTGGCCGGGCAATAGTCCCACAATATGTAATTGGCAGGGAGATAGGGGTATCAAGGAGCCGGAGAATACCGATAATTCTCTAATCGACTGCCTTTGTAATGCTGATGGCAAATGTGATCCTTGGGAGGGCCCCAAAGAGTGCCGCAGCGATTGCGTTTGCGATAGTGATGGGGTATGCGAGAAAGGTGGCGCACCTTTAGGCAAAATTGAGTGTGACGATAGCGCCTCAGATCCGGCCAATCATTGTGGAGAGTGCTATAAAGGTATTTACATCCATTATTCAAAGAATCCTGCGAAGCTGTCTTTGAATAGTAGCGGCAAGCTGTCGAATAGTAATATGCGATCTGCGGCATACAGTGGTTCTTCTTGGGCCATGGATGTTTTTGTAAAGCCGTGCTGGAGGCCACTAACTGGCACTGTAATTGTCTCATCCAAAATAGGCACGGTTTCTGGATATAGCGATTGTTTTGATGATGCCAAAAGTGAGGAATTTTTTCGGGAAATGAAAAAGTTTTGCGATACGGGGGTGTGGGGTGTTAATTTGTGGGATTATAAAAGAGATTGCAAACAATTACCCCTGCCTTGGTATTTTCCAGAAAGTGCCGGCATTGTATCAAAGAATGATTTTTCTTATGACGTGGCCAAGTGCGATTTAACTTCAACTTCTACTTATTTCTGCAAAGGGGCTGAATGGTTCAAATATCAGGGATACAATTGCCCTGCAAGAAAAGATACTAAGTATAGCGGCCCATATTGGCCATCCCCGGATTATAGTGAAGAATTATGCCCAAGCTTTGATTTTGCCCTTAAATCATTTAAGGATACGGAACGTAATGTTCTTTCTCTTGGTTCGATGAGTTATATTATTGGTACGCCTGATGAGGTAAAACATGGTAGTTTTGCTAATACGTCAACTCACGACACAGATATTGATTTTGCCGATTACGTGAACTCTACCTTGAAGGGTCAATGCGAGAATGGGAAGGCCAATCCCTGTAACAATAATACTGTTTGCGAGCCGGAAAAAGGAGAGAATTTTTATAATTGCTATTATGATTGCGCATGCCCAAGAATTAGAAATTATCAGTTTGGCCTTGTGTATCAGAGGCAGGGCTGTTTGTCGGTTGCGGAAAAAACTTGGGATGAGCAAAAGTCCGGATGCCGCAAGGATTGCGGATCGTGTGGCGACGGATATTGCCAAAAAGAAGCACAAGAAAAATATTCTATAACCTTAAGCCCAACTGGTTTTACTCCTCCACTTTTTGATCCTGCTAATCCGCCGTCTTCGCCACCCACTCCACCTCTACCGCCCTGTGCGGGAGGTTTGGTGGAATATACCGGCATCAGGGGATCGGAAAAAGTGGAATTTAGCTGCAGTCGAATTACTCCCAACGATGGTGTGGCTCCCGTAATAATGGTATGTGAAGATTCCGACTGCCGGCAAAGTTACGTTTGTGATAATTTCGGTGAGGCAACCGGCACTTGTTCTTATAGTGCCACGGATGGGGCAGGGGTCACAACAAATACTGAATTAGACTATATTACCTCCGGGGAAAATAGAGAGTTGGTTTACAAGGAGGAGGCTTGGTGCCCGCCCGGCGAAACTACTTGCGCGTGGCAGGCTGGGGAGAGTGGAGA
>CAZQSQ010000014.1:19286-22218 GCA_964596325.1 uncultured Candidatus Saccharibacteria bacterium | reverse complement strand
GCGGAGGGGGAGGGATTCGAACCCTCGATACCTTGCGGTATACGCGCTTTCCAAGCGCGCGCACTCGGCCTCTATGCGACCCCTCCAATTATTGGTTGTATGCGTTTTCTTAAAATTCTGCGTCCTTGGCTTGTTTTATAGAATATTTCTTGCCTTCTTGCATCTTCTTCGCGCTTAAATGCTTCATAATAAACTAAATCTAGCGGGCGCCTATTTTTTGTCGATTTGACTCCACCTTTTTGATGTTGTAAAAAGCGACTTTTGATGTCGTGAGTAAAACCGATATAAAATTTCTTATCAAGAAGACTTTGTAGGATGTATACGAAATACATAGTTAGTCTCTACCCGCTCGGCTTCGCGAGCGGGCCCGTTCACTTGCTGAACGGGTGCGACCCCTCCAATGCTGTTAAATAATAGCATAATTAAGGAAAAAGGCAATAAATAAAAGAAAAAACGCCTAAGGCGTTTATTTTAGTTTCGAAAGATAACTTTTGAAATCATCGCCGCTTACATCTAGAAGTTTGGCGACGGGAACTATAAAGTACCTCTTCTCTCGCCGATCTCCTGGGTCAGTGAAGTCCTTTAGCTCTCTCTCGTTGAAGGCGATTCCAGCGGCAGTGAACGGACCATTGTCTACTAAAATGACAATCATTGATCCTTTAGGTACATCGTTCCAATTCGGAACACCTTCAAGCTCTTTTCCTTCTCTTTCAAGGAAAGATTCTTTTGTTTCTTCGCGCGGATTGACATAGAATCCCATAAGCCTCCTTTGTAATAGGGCAATGTTTAATAATAACATAACTATTAAAAAAGTCAATAAGTAGTAAGGTAAAGTAAGTTTCCATTGACAATCATAAAGATTTATTATATAATATAACAAAGCTGGAAAGCATTTCTAGCATATAAATTTACAACCCAATAAGGAGGTATAAAGTGTCAGTGAACGGATTAGGAACAGCATCGGTCCTTAGTAAAGGTTTAGGAGAAATACCAGACATCACCAAGTATAATCTTGCAATGAGGCAGAGCCTATTGGATAAGATATATTTTGCGGACAAGATTAATGGAGCAAGCGTGATTGTGGATTATGGTTGTGCTGACGGCCAACTTATCCATTTTTTACGGATGATTTTTCCCGAATGGTTTTTTTACGGCTACGACATCTCTCGAGAAATGGTTGAACTGGCCAAGAAAAATAATCCGGGAGTATCGTTTGAATATGATTGGAAGGAAATCAGTACCGCGCTGGCCAAGCATAAAACAGCTGGCCAAAAATGCGTTCTGTTGCTCTCTTCCATTATCCACGAAGTATACTCTTATGGTACGGCCGAAGAGATCGAAAAGTTTTGGCAAATAGTTTTTGGCGGGACCTGGGATTACATTGTGATAAGGGATATGATACCCAGCAATGCGATCGATAGGCCATCGGATATCAATGACGTTGCTAAGATTTTGCGCAAGGCGGACAAGCGTCTCTATGAGTTCCAATCGGAGTATGGCACCATTGAAAGTAATAAAACTTTGGTGCACTATTTGCTCAAATACCGTTATACGGATAATTGGCCCAGGGAAGTCAAAGAGAACTATTTGCCGCTTTCCCGCGAAAAATTGCTTTCTTCTTTGCCGGATAATTACGAGATTTCCTATCATGAACACTACATACTCCCATTCGTCAAGCAGCAGGTGAAAGCCGACTTCGGCATTGAGCTGAAAGATAATACCCATCTGAAGCTTATACTGGAGAAAAAAGAAAAGTAGAAAAAAATATCCCGGACAAAAGTCCGGGTTTTGCTTATTGTGACAATTTGGCGCGGTAGTGCTAAAATTATTGTTATGGGGAGGAGGATTTCATTTTTTTTACTATTCTTGGCAGCTTGCCCGTTTTTTCTTTTGGCACAGACGACAACGGATTTTGTCGCTGATAGCTTAGTTACGCCCACATCTTCCATCGCTTCTAACGAAGGGGTGATTTTTAGTGAGAGCGATGTTTTAGATAAGCCCTTTATCAGGGTACACAAAATTTTATCCCCGGAACTAGAAAAGAAAGTTAATAGTTATTTTATCCGGCCGGGTGATATTTTTGCCAAGGATTTCTCTCGCAGCACCAATATTATTGCCAATATTGGTATCGAGGGGGAGAAGCTCGTTTTTTATATGGATCTTATCGCCGGAGAAACGCAAACTTATTTGCCCAATAAGCCGGAAAAACCGCTTATCGATGTTTCTCTGGTAAAATTGGCGGACTTTGATTTTATCAACGGCCGGCTGATAATTAACAACGACCAAGTTATCGATTGGAGCAATATTACGGAAAAACTGAAAGCCGAGCATGGCACATTTGTGGGCATTGCCACGATTTCTAATTCCTATTTGAAGAGTGCAATGTATAATTTTTTTATTTATCCCAATTACAAGGGCGGGATTTTGAAATTCGATATCGAGGGAGTTAAAGGCGAGGTGGATGTTCGAGAAAATCTGACCAATAATAACGGTTTTCTGGAGCTTAGTAATGCGCAAGGTAATCATTTGGTAAAAATACAGCCCAATGAGATATACGCCCAAGTAAAAGATTTTGTCACCAAAAATAGTGACATAGAACTATTGGGGATAGATTTGGTTATTAATAAAAGCGAGGCGGCTTACCGGATCAGGGTTAAAGAGCCTTTTGTTTGGTTTTGGATTTTTGAGGGTAAAATAAAAAGCGAATATTATATCGGGGCAGGTGAGGATAATATTATCACTATCGATGAAAACCGCCCATGGTATTCCATTTTGGGGGCGGTGCACGGCTTTCGCCCGCAGGAGATTGCGAGCAAGATGATTGCTTCACAGCAATCGCAGGCTACGAGCACGCCAGAGGAAAACAAATAACCAATATGAAAACTTTAGTTGTCTATTATTCTTTGACCGGTAATACAAAATTCATTGCTGA
>CAZQSQ010000014.1:9015-19186 GCA_964596325.1 uncultured Candidatus Saccharibacteria bacterium | reverse complement strand
TGAAAACTTTAGTTGTCTATTATTCTTTGACCGGTAATACAAAATTCATTGCTGAGGCTGTGGCTAAAACTTTGGTGGCAGATTTGGCGGAAATTAAGCCTAAGCATGATGACGGGGGAAAGGGTTTGCTTAAGATGTTTTGGCGGGGCAAGCAGGCGGTTATGAAGGAAAAACCTGAGCTTTTGCCCATGGAGAAGAAATTGGCCGATTATGACTTGGTTGTCTTGGGCTCGCCGGTTTGGGCATCCAGCTGCTCTCCGGCACTTTATAGTTTTGTCTGCGCCAACGATTTTACACAAAAAAATGTGGCAGTTTTTGTTTGCCACGGCGGAGCTTTGGGAAAGACTTTTGAAAATCTTAGAAATAATTTGAAAGGGGCCAAAGTTGTTTCGGAAATTGACTTTATTGATCCGCTTTTTAACACTGAGGAAAATTGTTTGGCTAAGGCCATTGCTTGGGCCGAAAAATTGTTCAAATGAAAAATCCGCGCAGGCGGATTATTTTTTGGCAAATCGGTCGGGCATAAATTGTTGGTTTTGTTGGGCGCGTATGTTTACAACCGCTTCATAAAATTCGTCATCAAAGATGGCTTTGGCGAGTTGCGGCAGCATTCCTTGGAGCAGGGCGAGAGTGTCGGAAGGATAGTGGCCTTGATTGCCTAAGTTCATACTTTGAACGGTCTCGTTGTAAAACTTTACGAATTTGGCCGGCGTCAGCATGAAGGGCAGGCGATCAGCCAGCTTGTAGACCATTTTATAAAAAATTTGGTTTAAGCCGGGCATCAGCCTGTCGATACGATTTAACTTTTCGATAATCTTCGTAGAATCCTCGATTATCAGGGGCATTTGCCACCTCCTTTCTTTTTAGGGTTCTGTTTTCTTTGTAGCATTGCCATTTAGCCGCGTCAAATTGCATTTTTGATAAAAAAAGAGCCGCATATCTGCGGACTATTCGTTGGGGATGGACATTATTAAGATTGTGTTTTTGATACTCTCCATTACACAGGCGCATTCGTCGGGCATAGTAAAAACAAATGAAGCGATGCGATGGATCTCTCTGCCGATTTTTATTTTGAGGTAGGGGCTACATTTTTCAAGATGTAATTCTTGTAAAGATTTGGGCAACTGTTCGCTGAATTTTTGGGGATTTTCCAAACAATCGAAATTTTTGGCCAAACTTTTTGCGACCCTTAGAGCCTCTGGAGAGAGGGGCGGTTGGGCGCATTTTACCATGGCAAGCATCCTCTCGCGCCGATTATTTTTATCAGGCAATAGGATCTTAGTTTCAAATTCGCCAGCGTCTTTTTTTGCCACTTCAACCTCCTTTTTAATAATCTGTTATTATTATAATATAAAAATAGAAGGCTGTCAATGATGACAACCTTTTGTTTTAATATGCCTGCCAGACCCGGTAGAAAGGAGGTTCTATCCGGATCGGGCAGGCTTTACGTGGGCAACGCTTTACGCCTTTCGCTATTTAGTTCAACCAGAACCGATCGACAAAATCGCAGCGTTTTTATGGCGGGCTGCCGGAGGATTGACTTAGGCAGCATGATAAAGCGGGGCCAAGAGGTTTGCTATTTCATGACGTACAAATACATTTTTTCCCTTCCGCAGTGTTTGCAGCGCAGTAGGGAATACATTTGGGTAAATTCTCCTTTAAGTACTTTAATTTTTGTTTGTCGTTCCCCAAAGCGTTGGGTATCCCAAAATGCAATTTCAAAAAAATGTTGGCATTCATGGTTAGATTTCCCATTTTCCAAGTTTTCAACAATATTACTGATGTCGTGACCGCGTAAGATTCCGCGCTCTTGGCTATGGCGATCTTTTTCGCCCACTTGGTCATTTGTATCTGCCATGCAATTTCCTCCAGTAAAAATATGATGGTTTTAAGTGACTGCCTAATTATAGCATATACAATATAATTGTCAAATATCCTTGCCAGTCTTAGGAATTTTGGGCTTCCGGTGGAAAAATATTTTGACCGCCTAATCTTTCGCGCTGTATAATGAAACAGCTTTTTTGAAGCGTTTGTGCCGATAAAAGCCTTGAGGCTCAAAGAGGGCAAGAAAGCAAAAAGGTCTTAATAATTTTTGCATTAGCAATGAATAAGAAACTATACGTTGGCAATCTTCCATATAAAGCCACTGAAGATGCGATGAAAGCGCATTTCGGGCAGGCCGGGGAAGTGGCAGCTGTCCAGATAATCAAAGATAAGTTTACGGGCCGCTCCAAGGGCTTTGGCTTTGTGGAGATGGCTGATGAGGCTGGAGCACAAAACGCCATTTCAATGTTCAATGAAAAGGATTTTGACGGGCGTCAGATTTTTGTAAGCGAGGCGCGGCCTATGGTCCCAAGGGATCCAGCTAAAACGGGTCAGTAAGTTTGCCTAATCCCTGCCGTGAGAGCGGCAGGGCTTTTTTTATCCGCCAAATTAGCTAAAATCAATTATCATGTTGGATATCATTTTAATCATCTATTCAGTTATAGTTTTTGCCGTTATCATTTGGTTTTTGATAATGGCGGTCATGCTCTATGACAAAATTTTTGTGCGCGTGCCCTTTGTTTCTACGCCGGCCAAAACCATCGGGGAGATAATCGAGAAGTTGCCGCTTAAAAAAGGGGACGAGGTTTTTGATTTGGGTTGCGGCGACGGGAGATTTCTTTTTGCTTGCGAAAAAAAATACCAAGCCCGGGCCACGGGTTATGAGCTGGGCTATTGGCCATACTTTTTGGCGAACTTCCGCGGATTTTTCAGCGGAAGCAAGGTCAAAATTATTTTTGGCAATATGTTCGACGCCGATATAAAGAATGCCGATGTGGTTTATTGCTACCTTTGGCAGGACGTGATGGATGCATTGGAGCCAAAGTTCAAGCAAGAGATGAAAAAAGGCGCTTTAGTGGCAAGCTATGGGTTTCAATTTTCTTCCTGGAAATATGACAAGGCGATAGAATTGGGGAGCAGCCCCCAGAAGAAACTTTATATTTACTCTATTAAATAAATAAGATCCCCTGCGAGGCAGGGGATTTTTTTTGGAGGTTAATTATTCTTTGAGATCGGCATCAATGGCATTTTTCAAAATGGCAGTGATGGTGTCGGTGTTGCCGTGGCGCTCAGCCTCTGGGCAAATTCTTTTGATTTCCGACATGGCTTCCCTTTCTTCGAATCGGTTGTGATGCTTAATGCTATGATAGAGCTCGCATAGCAGGTCGAGAGCTTGGCGGCAGGCCGGGCAGGAATTGTCAGCGCCATTGTAACTTTCGGCCGCTGTGACAACCCTAATAAAGAGCAGGTGTGAGCAAACTTCTTTGTTTTTGGGATTGTTGCGGGCCTTAACAAAATCTTCAAGATAATTTTTTGCCCAATGATTTTTGGGCAAAATAGCTTCAACGGTTCTGAAACGGAAAGGGTCTAGCCCGATGTAGTTTTGGAACAAATGCATCGTTTGCTGGCAGACCTCAAGCGCATTGAATCTTGTCCCGGGCGATACTCTTTTTGCGTGGAAAAAAAATCTCAGGATGTTCCTCCAGTTTCTTGGTTTGTTCAGCGTTGCTTTTGGCATGCATACCTCCTTATATGCTAATGTTAAATTCCAATATTACTATTTTACCATAGTATAGCTATTTGTCAATAAGAAAAAAGCGCCTTTAGGGCGCCTTTTGAAGATTGATAATATAGATATCCGGCCGGGCAAAAAAACGAATGGGCAAAAAAGTCGTTCCTACGCCATTGGATATGACAAATGGTTTTTTATCAAATACCTTCACTCCGGTAAAATTATCTTGGCCGAATTTACTATGGGTCAGCGGGGCAAATAGGCCGAAAAAAGTCACTTGGCCGCCATGCGTATGGCCCGCCAAAGACAAAGAAATATTTTTAGGTTTGGCCTCCAAGACAAAATCCGGGTCATGGGCCAGTAATATATTGAAAGATTTGTCATCGAGCTTGGCTTGGATTTTTTTCCATTGGGCCGTGGTAGAGAAATAGTCTACGCCCGCCACTGTGATGCTTTCATTATTATTAGCCACCTTCTTTATCTGATCGTTAAGGATAACAATACCGGCTTCTTCGAGCATTTTTTCCATGGCAACGCCTTTGAATTTATCCACGCGCATATCATGGTTGCCCAATACGCCAATTACGCCCAAAGGGGCTTTTAACCCGGCAAAAGCCTTGATGCACTCATCGATTTTTGTGTCGTTCCATTGGATATAATCTCCACCCATTAAAACAAGGTCGGGCTTGAGGGCATTAAGGGAGTTGATGAATTGCTTGGTGCGGTTAATGGGGAAGAAGGCCCCGCAGTGCACATCGGTGACAAAAAGTATTTTTTTGCCATCAAAGGAGGCGGGGATTTGCGAATCTTTTACGGTTAAAACTTTTATATCGAGCATGAAGGGCTCGATCAGGCCCCAAATGAAAAAGGCGGCTAAAATGAGGCCGGCGGCTAATATCAGGTTTTTAGTCTGTTTTTTCATGGCAGCGCATTATAGCATGAATACCCCGGTAGATTGCAAGATGCTTTTTATGCTATGATTTATGAATAACACCATAACCATGCAAATTTTCAAAGAGGTGGCTGCTAAGGAAAACAATCCAAAATGGGAACAATATATCCAGCGAAGTAACGGTTCGGGGCGTCGGGGAGAATACCGCAGCGAATTTGAAATTGACGGCAATAGGATTTTGCACTGCAATGCCTTTCGGCGGCTCAAGCACAAAACTCAAGTCTTTTTTGCCACGCGCAACGACCATATTTGTACGCGCATGGAGCATGTTAACCATGTTAATAGTGTAAGCTATTCCATAGCCAAACAATTAGGGCTCGATACCGAGCTGACCTCCGCTATTGCCTTGGGTCACGATCTCGGGCATGCGCCTTTTGGTCATCGCGGGGAACAAACTTTAAGCGATATTGCCGCGGCTGAGCTTAAGCAGGCCATGTGGCATGAAAAAAATAGTTTGCACTTTGTCGATGATATTGAAACTTTGCCGGATTCAACCGGGCATGAAAGGAATTTGAATTTAACCTATGCGGTGCGCGATGGGATTATCAGCCACTGCGGGGAAGTTAACGAAAATGGGCTTATTCCGCGCGAGGAGGCCGTAGCTCTGGAAAGCATAAACCGGCCTAATGAATATCGGCCGTATTCTTGGGAGGCTTGCGTGGTAAAAATTGCCGACAAAGTTGCTTATCTGGGGCGGGATATTGAGGATGCGCTGACTTTGGGGATTTTAAGCGATACCCAGCTTGATGGGTTGCGCCGGATAATAAATGCGGATTTGGCCGATGTGAATAATACTATTATTATGCATCAGCTCATCAAAGACCTTTGTGAGGAGAGTAGCCCGCAAAAAGGCATTTGCTTTTCGGCTCAAAAATTCCAAATGCTTCGCGATATTGTCGCCTTTAATTACGAAAACATTTATCTGCATGAAAGGCTCAATAATTATCACGAATACGCTGAGCTAGTCATTAGGACGATTTATAAATTCCTTAAAGAATATTATGAAGGTATGGATACAATGCGTTTTGTCCGCGACGATCAATTCAAGTATCCGACTATTGCCCCGATTTTTTACGGTTGGTTGGAAAAGTATTCCAACGCCCTTGCTTATAGCGCCGAGCGAAAATATCAAAATAAAGTTTTATATAAGCTAGAAAATGAGAGCCAGTATTTGCGCTCTATTATCGACTTTATCTCCGGCATGACCGACCAATTCGCCATTAGGGTTTTTGAGGAAATAATCAGCTTTTAATAATATGCCAGAGAATAAACCAAGTGTTCCTAAAAACATTATTATTTTGGGGTTGGTCAGTTTTTTTAATGACCTTTCCTCGGAAATGATTTACCCGATAGTGCCGATTTTTTTGAAATCGATTTTGGGTGCGCCGGCAGCGGTGGTCGGCTTAATCGAAGGAGTTGCGGAAGCTACAGCCAGTATCTTAAAAGTTTTTTCTGGATATTTTTCTGATAAATTCCAGAAGCGCAAACCTTTGGTGGTGGCAGGTTATTCTCTTTCAGCCATATCGAAGTTTTTATTGAGTTGGGCGAATTCTTGGCCCTTTGTCCTTTTTGCGAGGTTTTTGGACAGGACCGGCAAGGGCGTGCGCACCACCCCTCGGGATGCCCTGATTGCCGACGATAAGATAAAAGGCATTGAAGGCAAGGCTTTTGGTTTGCATCGGGCTATGGACACCATGGGCGCGGTTGTCGGGCCTATTTTAGCTATTTACGCTTTAGGATTTTTTGGAAACAATTTCAATAAAGTTTTTTTATTTGCCGGCATACCTTCGGTAGTAGGCGTGCTTATTTTGGCCGCTCTGGTCAAAGAAAAGCCTAAGGCCGACCCGGTCGCGGTTAAAAAATTCCGATTTGATTGGCGGGCGATGCCGCGGAATTTCAAAGTATTTATTTTTATCAGTGCGATCTTTGCCCTCGGGAATAGCTCGGATGCTTTTCTGATTTTGCGTGCCCAAGATTTGGGATTATCGATAAGCGCGACTGTTTGGGCTTATGTTTTATTGAATTTTATTTTTGCCTCCACCGCCACTTATGCAGGCATGATCTCGGATAAAATCGGGGAGAAGAATGCTCTGCTTTTCGGTCTTGCCATTTTTGCCGCGGTTTATTTTGCTTTCGCCCAAGCCCTCGATGGCAATATGGTGTGGCTCATGGCCGCCGTTTACGGGTTATATTTTTCTTTTAGCGACGGGGTCGGGAAGGCTTATATTGCGAAATTAGTTCCCAAGGAAAATATTGCCACCGCTTTTGGAATTTATCAGCTCGTGATTGGTTTGGGTGTGTTGCTTTCCTCGATAGTGGCGGGATTTTTGTGGGATAGAGTTTCCCATCAGGCGCCATTTTATTTTGGCTCAGCCTTCGCTGCCTTGGCTTTGGTTTCATTTTTCTTTTTAGGAAGCAATCCGCAAAAAGAAAACGCTTAATTTTTGTACCTGTTCATAACTTTAGTTTTCCACACTTTCGTGCGCGTATTGCGTTTGGTATAATTCATTAAACGCATATTGTTTATATGACGCAAAATTTTAGGCGATTTTTGCTGTTTACATTGATCTGCTTTGTATCCTTGGGGGCATACTTTTATTTTGGTTGGCAGGATTTGCCCAGAGCCAAGGCCGGTAACTTTTCTCTGCTTAATGATTCACCGCCCTACGGCAGTGTGACCCCTTATAGTGTGTATTTGAATGGCAACCTTGTTGACTTGGGCCAATACAGTTCCGTTTCGGTCTATTTCAAGGTTTCCGCCAACAACCAAGGGCAGCTTGATTATCGCAGTGTTAATACTGATCCGCCGGTTAATTTGAATGCGCCGATCAGGTTTAGCCAATTTGCTTCGCCCTTAAACCCCGATTTTGATTATTGCGCCCAGATGTATTATTCAGCCCAGGGTGCTTACAATGTTCCTTTAGGGGATAAGGTTTGTTTCCATACTTCTCCAGCTACCAGCGATGCCGATATTCGCACCACTTTTTATCCTTTTACCTGGACACCAGAGAGGATTGAAGGGACAACTGTTTATATGCGCGGGCGCCTTGAGGGCCTGAAGAGCGGCCAGACCGCCACTTACTGGTTTGAGATTTGGGAAATGGACATGGTTAATTATCAGCAGGCTCCCGGTGGCAAGAAGCAAAAAACAGGTAGTGGCTGGGTGCCAGTGGAAACAATTACCGGCCTGCAGCCGAACCACGATTATTTCATTCGTTTGATGGGTGAATTTAATGGGGAGAGGCAAAACGGCGATTTCGTATTAGTGCGCACGGGCGCCGGCCCAAGCGGTAATTCTGCCGGTGGATTTTTCTATTGTCCGGTTGATTTGGGAACTTGCAGCCAGGTTGCCGCTTCGGTTTATAGCGGTTCCGATATTTATGAATGCCACGCGGCCTTGCGAAGGATTTTTGGTGATAGCACAAACAAGTTCTGCTATAAAGCTAGCGAACAGACTCTTTGCGATTCTGTTTGCAAGAATCAAAGCAAAAGGGTTTTTAATTATTGCGACAGGGATTTTGAAGATTGCGTGTTGACCAAAGACGCATATACCGATCAGGTTGCCTGCAACGAGTTTTTGAAAACGAAATTTGGCAGCGGAACTTCCAAAGTATGCTACGAGACCGGCGATGTTTCGACTTGTAATGCCCGTTGCCGGCAGTTGGAGGCTAAAACTTACGTTTACTGCAAAGATGGTCCAGAATGCTCGGAAACGGCCAGTGAATACCAGTCTAAAGAAGCCTGTAATAAGGCATTGCGCGACAAATATGGCGAGGGCACCAACAAGAGATGCTATTACAAAGAAGAACGTGTGGCTTGTAATGATAATTGTCGGTCGGGCGGAACTAGCGCGTCTTCGCAGCCCAGCAGCAGCGGCAATGGTGGAAGGATGTATTACACGTATTATTTCTGTCCAAAGGATAAGGCAACTTGTATCGCAACCGAAAAACCCAGCTTGACCGATTGCAATAATGTTTTGAAAGTGGCTTTCCCCAATGATAAGAACCGCCGTTGTTACGCTTCGGACGCAAATCAAAGAAAGGCCTGCAATGAAGCCTGTGCCAAGATGTCGGGAGTAAGATATTTTTTCTGCATGAATGATACCGGGCAATGCTACCAGACAAACCAATCCCAAATTTCTCCGGCGGTTTGCAAGTCATACATTTTGGGCAAGTATGGCAAACGCACTAATGGTTGGTGTTACGAAGAGAAGGCGGAATGCACTAAGAATTGTAAAATTGTCGGAGAAAAACCGCCGACTAATTTTAGCGGGGAAAAGTTTTATGTTTGCACAAAGGCAACTGGCAAATGCAGCGTAACTTATCAATATCAAGGATACGATTTGAAACTTTGCGCGGATGCAATCAATAAGAATATGCCGGGCAAAACCAATGGCCGCTGCTACAAAGACATCGAAGATTGTTCCTTGGATTGCACTAACGGGATTGAAGAGGCGCCTATACAGGATAACGGTTTAGCCGCTTCCTTTGATTGGCGGAATTATAAAAAACAAAATTGGTTGACCGGAGTGAAAAATCAAGGAATTTGTGGCGGCTGCTGGGCTTTTTCCGGGACTGCGGCCATTGAAGCCAAATACAATATTGATGAAAAGATGGCTAATCTGGATATTAATTTGAGCGAGCAAGATATTATCTCTTGTTCGGGGCAGGGATCCTGCAAGGATGGCGGCCCCGATGGCGGTGCTTTGGAAGCCTTCAAGAGCGGTGTGGTTGATGAGCAGTGCTTCCCGTATAATTCAACTAATTGGCGCACTGGAAACCCCGAACCCACTTGCAATAAGTGTGTTGATGCTTCTTCCCGTCAGTGGCGCATCAGCGACTATGGTTTTATTGAGCCGGGCAATACCGATGCCATCAAGAGGGCTTTAACCGAGAAGGGCCCATTGATTACTTCTTATTTCGCTGGAGGAAAAGTTGACGGTGAATGGGTGAAGGTTGATTATTCCAAACCAGTTGTGTCTTGTTCAAAAGTTGGTCGGTCTACCAATCACTCGATTGTGGTTGTGGGCTATGACGACAAAGAGCAAGCCTGGATTGTCAGGAACAGCTGGGGCGTGAATTGGCCGAGGCCGGGCGCGGGCGGATATTTTAAGATTGGATATGGCTCTTGCGGAATATTTTCCGAAGGGGCGTATTTCGTGCAACAAGTAATTGTTCCCCAATCCAAATAAGAAAAACGCATGAAAAAGATATATTTATTATTAGCAATAATTTCCGCCATATTTTTAGCGCCTTGGGCGCAGGCCGCCTTCAACCCGGCTGCAAAATATTGCGAGCAGATGGGCTATGATTATGTGATAAAGGATAATGATGCTGGCCAAAGCGCGTATTGCGTTTTTCCCGATAAAACTTCTTGCGATGATTGGGCATTTTTTACTGGCAAGTGCGGGCAGAAATTTAATTATTGCACTTTGAAGGGCTATGTTTCTAAGACTGGTAGCGGAGAAAAGTGCGCCACTTCTTATGCGGCGGATTGCACCTTGTGCGTGGTGAGCGGTCAGGAGACGCCAATGGTTGAAGTTATGGACAAAAACGGCGAACCTTTGGAATTTACAGAGAATAATTTTTCTTTCACTAAAAAAGAAAAGCCGGCGGCCTTTTGCGGAAACAACGAATGTGAAAGCGGGGAAACGATTGAGAATT
>CAZQSQ010000014.1:0-8915 GCA_964596325.1 uncultured Candidatus Saccharibacteria bacterium | reverse complement strand
CCGGCGGCCTTTTGCGGAAACAACGAATGTGAAAGCGGGGAAACGATTGAGAATTGCAGCGTTGATTGCAAGCCTTCAACCTCGCCCTCGACCGCTACGCCTAAAAAGCAAGATTTTACCGGATTTATTATTTTAGGGATTGTGGTTGTGATTTTGATTTTATCGGGTGTGGCTTATTTGGTTTATAAGAAGTTCCTTGGCACTTAGAAAAAGTAATTGGAAATTTGCGGTTTTGCCGCCCCGCTTGCGCGGGACGGCTTTACTCTCTAAATAAACAAAATAAAATATGAAAGAAACACTCAAAAATTTAGCCAAAGCTTTTGTGGGCGAAAGCCAAGCGCGCAACCGCTATACTTTTTATGCCAGAGTGGCGCAAAAAGAAGGTTACGAGCAGATAGGCGCAATATTTTTAGAAACTGCCGATCAGGAAAAAAGGCATGCCAAAACCCTTTTTGAATTTATCCAAGAGTTAAAAGAGGATGGCAATGATATCGCCATTGATGCCGGAATACCAACCATATATCAGACGACCAAGGAAAATTTAGCGGCTGCTATTGCCGGAGAAAATCATGAATATTCCTCCATGTATCCTTCTTTTGCCGAAGTGGCTGATAAGGAGGGCTATTCTAAAATCGCCGACACCATGCGCGCGATTGCCAAGGCTGAAGAGCACCATGAGCAGCGCTATAAGAAATTATTGGAAAATTTAAATAATAATTCAGTCTTCAAAAAGTCCAGTGGCGTATTTTGGATTTGCCGCGAATGCGGGTATATCCACTTTGGGCCAGAAGCTCCCCAGGAGTGCCCATCATGTAAACATCCGCAGGCCTTCTTCCAAATACAGTCGGAAAATTATTAATATTATTATGACCGAATTAAAACAAATTTATAAATGCGCCATTTGCGGCAATATCGTGGAAGTTTTGCATGCTGGCGCCGGTACCTTGGTCTGTTGCGGTCAGGAAATGCATTTACAAAAAGCCAATACCAGTGACGGGGCTCAAGAAAAACACGTTCCGGTTTCTGAAAAGTCTCAGGAGGGGATAAAAGTAAAAGTCGGGAGCGTCGCTCACCCTATGGAAGAGGCGCATTTTATCGAATGGATTGAGTGCTTAGATTGCGGCTGCCGGAAATTCTTGCAGCCGGGCGAAAAACCTGAAGCGCAGTTTTGTTCCTGCCAAAATGGCGTAGGCAAGGCCAGGGCGTATTGTAATTTGCATGGACTCTGGCAAAATTAAACATTATGCAATATTTTACAGCCGCAATCGAAAATTTTGCCTTTAGTCTTTTGGGCCAATTCGGTGAGCCGGCCTTAAAGGCGGTCAAGATAATTTTAGTTTTCCTTTTACTGGAAATCGTTGCCTATTGGCTGATTAGGGTTTTGGCGCGGGGATCCAAAAGCCATGTGTATCGGGTGGCCGAGAAGCAAAGGGTGGAGACTTTTGTCAAATCTTTTTCCGGGGCTACTCGAGCTATCGCCAGGGTGATTGCTTTGATTATTATTTTGCCGGAATTCGGAGTTAACACCACTCCGATTATCGCCACGGCCGGGGTTTTGAGCTTGGCTTTTTCTATGGCCGCCAAGGAATTTGTGCAGGACTTTATCTCCGGATTTTTTATTTTGCTTGACGATCAAATCCGTTTAGGCGACACGGTGAAGATTGAGACCATTGAGGGCACAGTCAAGGATATTACCTTGAGGCGAACAATTATTGATGGCCTTGATGGTCGGGAATATTTTATTCCCAATAGGCTGATAAACATCACTTCCAAGAAAAAAGCAGGCTAAAGCCTGCTTTTAGATTTTATTAAGAAGTTTCAGCTCTAATTTTTTGGTTTTAGTGTCGAGAATGGCAAAACTCGGAGCAAAGTATAAGTTGGCAACATTGCCCGGGCAGGCGAGGATGCTTTTCCCAACCTGTTCCAGCCATGGTTTATGCGTGTGGCCGTGAAAGACAAAATCGTATTTATCTTCCGAAGCAAGGCTGGAAGCGATTTCCGGAAAGTGGCAAAAGGCTAAATCAAGCCCGCCGATTTCCGCCTTCCCGATAGAATTGAATATCACAATCTTTTTGGTTGCGGCCGCGCCAAATTCTAGATCTTTTGTGAAATCAGCATTGCCAAAAGAGAGATAGAACTTTTCTATCCAGTCGGCAGAAAATTCCGCCAAAGTATCGCGGGAACAAACATCTCCGCAATGGATTATTTGCGCGATATCTTCCTTTTGGCAAAATTTGAGCGTCTTTTGGAGATTGGGCAGATTATCGTGCGTATCGGAAATGATGGCGATTTTCATAGTTTAATTTAGACATAAATATATTATTTTGGCAATTTGCGCCCCCATTATTTTTAGTTTATGATGTTTAAGACAAGGCCAGAAAATTATGGTCGATTCTGTTGTTGAAGAAATAAAAAGGAAGCTTGATATTGTCGAGGTAATCGGTAGTTATATCAAGCTGCAAAAAGTCGGCATCAATTACCGGGCGGTTTCGCCTTTTCATACGGAGAAAAACCCGTCATTTTTCGTTTCTCCGGCCAAGCAGATTTGGCATGATTTTTCTTCCGGACAGGGCGGGGATATGTTTACCTTTGTTCAGGCCATTGAGAATATCGAGTTTGTGGAGGCTCTAAGGATTTTGGCAAAGCGCGCAGGCATAGAATTGCAAGAAAATCCCGAAGCTAAAAAGAATAAGAGCCTCAAAGATAGGCAATTTGAAATTTGTGAGTTAGCCTGTAAGTTTTTTGAAAAGCAAACCCAGTCAGTGCAAGGCCGACGGGCCCTTGATTATTTGATGTCTCGCGCCATGAAGACGGAAACCATTAAAGAGTGGCGCATTGGTTTTGCGCCCGATACTTGGTCGGCGCTTGGCGATTTTTTAATCAAGTACGGTTTTTCTAAAGGTGAAATCGAGCAGACGGGGCTCATTATTCGCAAGCCGAGCGGGGAATTTTATGATCGCTTCCGTTTGCGCATTATGTTCCCGATTTTCGATTCTTCCTCACGGGTTGTCGGGTTTACCGGTCGGGTTTTATCCAAAGAGCAGGAGGAAAAGGGTATGGCTAAATACATGAATACGCCCAATACTCTTATTTATGATAAATCCACGGCGCTTTATGGCATCCAGAGAGCTAAAATAAATATCATGAAGGAGGATGCCTGTATTGTAGTGGAAGGGCAAATGGATACGATAATGTCCCATCAAGCGGGCGTGGGCAATGTTGTGGCCAGTTCTGGCACGGCTTTGACGCAACGGCATTTGGAATATTTGAAAAAGATAACCAAAAATATCATTCTCGCCTTTGATATGGATTTAGGCGGCAATACGGCCATGGACAGGGGAATCAAAATGGCTTTGGCTTTTGGTTTTAATGTTTATACCCTCACCATGCCTGCCGGCGACAAAGATCCGGCTGACGTGGTAAAAGAAAATCCCCAGAAGTGGCAGGAAATTGCTTCCAAACGCAAATCCATAATGGATTTTTATTGCGAAGTGGCATTTTCGCGTTACGACATTTCTAATATCGAGGGCAAAAAAAATGCGGCCGAGATGATTTTGCCGATCATCAAAAGGCTTACCAATAAAATCGAGAAGGATTATTGGGTGCAGCAGTTATCCGCCAAACTTTCAATTAAGGAGAGCACCCTTTTGGAGCAGATGGCCCAGCTTAAGGAAGAAAAAGAGCAATATGCTCCGAGCGTTCAAGCCGCAACCAAGGCGCCGCAGCCAAATAAAACAGTTGCCAAGACCCGCAAAGATATGTTAGAAGAAAGGATAGTATCCATACTTTTGCACCGGGACGATTTTAAGAATAAGGTGTATGATGAGGATGTGCCAATGTTCTCTGAAAAATATCGGGAGATCTTGGCCTCATACCGCAGTCAGGCGGATTTTTCAGTGGAAAAAATTCCCGATGCGAATTTCATGCAATTTTTGAAGGATTTGGTTTTTCAGAGGGAAATCGAGGAGGCGATGGGGGAAAAGATCGACCCGGAGCAGGAGCTTAATGTGAGCTTAAGAGAATACCGGGTTATGAATATCCGCCAGCAAATGCAGGATTTGCAGCTCAGGATAAAAAATGCGGAGATTTGTAAGGATGCGTCTGCGGCGGCCAGTCTTTGTAATGAATTTCAGGCGCTTAGCGAAAAACTCACCAAATTAATATAATATGGCAAAAAAGGCAAAGAAAGCAGCCAAAAAAAAGCCGACTAAAAAAGCCAAGCCGGCCAAGAAGAAATTGGTCAAAAAAGTTAAGCACCCAAAAGGAGCAAAAGTTTCTCGCAAGAGGGCCAAAGGGGGGAAGAGAAAAAAGAAAGAAATCGTTCCAGTCGAAGTTGCTTTCCCGATTGAGAAAGTAGAATATGTCATCAAAAAGGGCCGGGAGCGCGGTTTTGTGACTTTTAATGAAATCATGGCGGCTTTTCCGCATTTCGAATCCCATATTGAGCGGCTCGACCAGCTTTATGATGAGCTCAAAGCCAAGGGCATCGAAGTGAAGGAGCGGCAAGAATTTTTGGAAGTCGGTTTGCCGGCTACCCCAAAAACCTCTGGCCGCAAGCTCTCAATTAATATTTGGGACGCCCCGATAGATTCGGTAGAAATGTATCTTAAGGAGATTGGAAAAATTCCGCCTCCGACCGCCGAGCAGGAAAGGGCGCTTGCACAAAGGATTGAAAAGGGCGATCTGGAAGCCAAGAAAAAACTCATTCAAGCGAATTTGCGCTTGGTGGTTTCTATTGCCAAAAAATATATTGATCGTTCGCCGAACTTGACCCTGTTGGACTTGATCCAAGAGGGAAATTTGGGGCTTATCCGCGCCGTGGAAAAGTTTGATTGGCGCAAAGGGTTTAAGTTTTCAACTTATGCCACTTGGTGGATCCGCCAAGCCATTACCCGTTCTTTGGCTGATGAGGGGCGCACCATCCGTATTCCGGTGCACATGATTGAGCTTATTACCAAATATAATAAAACTAAACGTTGGCTGATGAAGGATCTGGGCCGCGAGCCTTTGCCGGAAGAAATTGCCGCGGAAATGGGCTTGGAGCCGGAGAAGATCCATCATTTGATGCAGATTTCCCAAAAGACCGTATCTTTGGAAACGCCAGTGGGCGAAGGGGAGGAAGACAGCATTTTGGCTGAATTCGTTAAAGACGATACAACACCCAGCCCTTCTACTGAGGCTGCCCGGGCTATCCTTAAGGAGCGCCTTGATAAGATTGCCGTTTATCTGACGCCTCGCGAAAGAAAAATTTTATCCATGCGTTTTGGTTTGGAAGATGGGGTGCCACATACCCTCGAGGAAGTAGGTGAGGAATTTAAGGTTACCCGTGAGCGCATCCGCCAAATTCAAGCCAAGGCTTTGGAAAAAATGCGCAAATTGGGCGCTTTGGAAAAGCTAAAAGATTATTATTAATCTAAAAACCCCTGCCTTCGCAGGGGTTTTTATTTAGAATATTACTGGGTGTAATCTATTTGTTGCGTAGTTTAGGCTTTGGTATAATTAATCAAGCTAAATTATAAATTATGGCCAATCAAAATATAGAACCGGGCAAGAAGAAGATAATTTTAATAATTATCGCTATCTTGCTTTTTGTTTTTTTGTTGGGATATTATTTTTATTTAAGTAATACCGGCAAGCCCACTGGAGCCTTGGAAAACAAGCCGTCGGAAAGTGCCAGCTCAACGGGCGAAACGCCAAAGGCGGGCGAAGCGGTTCCTACCAGCGCTCCTGCCGCGGCTACCAGTGCCATGCCCTCAGTCCAAGAGCAACAACCGCTGCAAAACAAACCAGATATTAATCCGGTTGATAAGATTAATCCCATCAAGGGAATAAAAGTTAATCCATTTTAATAATATGGAATATAAATATTTTGTTTTTGGTTTTGTATTTTGTTTCTTGATGGCATTTTTGGCTGGCAGCGTCTGGGCGCAGGAAACAGCCGATATTTCGTATCCGGTCGCAGAGTTGGGTAATTGCCAAAACCAAGTCGCTTGCCGGCAATATTGTGACAAGCCCGAGAACAGCCAAGCCTGTTTGGATTTTGCCAAAAAGAAAAATTTGATGTCCGATGATGAGGTAAAAAAAGCCGAGAAATTTTTAGCCGCCGAAGGCCAAGGCCCCGGAGGTTGCAAGAGCAAAGATGCTTGTGAGGCTTACTGCAATAATATGGAGCATATGGATGAGTGCATAAGCTTTGCCGAAAAGGCTGGGTTCATGTCTGAAGAAGAATTAGCCGAGGCTAAAAAAGTACAGGCGGCCATTAAACGGGGCGTTAAGCCTCCGGCTTGTGGGAACAAAAAATCTTGCGATGCATACTGTGAAAGCGGGGAGCATATGGAGGAATGCATTACTTTTGGCATGGAGTCGGGATTTTTACAGGGCAAAGAGCTTGAGGATGCGCGCAAAATGTTGGCGGCCATTAAGCGGGGAGTAAAACCATTGCCCTGTAAAGGCAAGGAGGCTTGCGATGCATATTGCAATAATTCTGAAAATATGAAGGAGTGCATGAATTTTGCCCTGGAAGCGGGGTTTATGAGCGAAGAAGAAAAAGCCGGGGCGCAGAAAATGCTTCAAGCTATAGAAAAGGGCGCAATGCCGCCCCCCTGTAAAGGCAAGGAGGAATGTGATGCTTATTGCTCGCAGGAAGGCCATAAGGAAGAGTGTATTAAATTTTTTGTAGCCGCTGGATTTATGAGCGAGAAGGATGCGGAAATGATGCGCCAAGGAGGATTTGGCCAAGGAGGGCCCGGCGGGTGCAAAAGCGAAGAAGAGTGCAAAGCTTTCTGCAGCAAAGAAGAAAATAAAGAAAGCTGTATGAAATTTGGCGGCGAAAAAGGTTCAGGCCAAGGCCCAAAAGGTCCTAATGGTCCGGGTGGGTGCAAGACCCAAGAAGAATGTGATGCATTTTGCAATAATCCCGCCAATCAAGAAGCTTGCATGAAGTTTGGTGAAGAAAATGGAATGCTCCCCGGCTCCAATCAAGGGAGCGGGCCCGGAGCAGGCGGTATGACGCCTCCAAATGGCCAAACCGGCCCCGGAGGATGCAAGAGTGAAGAGGAGTGTAAGGCTTATTGCCAAAATAATCCGCAAAATTGCCAGCAATTTATGCCCCCAAATCAAGACCAAGGAGGCCCGATGAATCCCGTGGGTGCCGGCTCGCAATTTAGCGGCCCAGGCGGGTGCCAAGGCCCGGAAGCTTGCCAAGCATATTGCGCAACGCACGGTGAGGAGTGTAAGAATTTCCAACCGCCTTCTATGCCTCCGGGATCTTATAACCAACAAATTCCCGGACAGATGCAGCCACCGACCGGCCAAATGCAGCCACAAAGCCCTATACCTTGCCAAGGGGAAAATTGTAATTTCGCGCCTCCTTCGGGCGGGCAAATGCCTCCCTCGGGGCAGCCAATGCCCGGCGGCCAGCCACCTATGACGCCAATGGAGCCACAACCTATGCAGCCACCGATGATGGAGGCACCTTTACCGGGAAACCCACTGCCAAGCCCTACCACTTTTTTGAGCCCGACCTCCCTTGCAGCCTCGATATTAAATCTATTTTTTGTCCAGCGTTGATATCGTTTAATTAAAAAATCCGCCATTATTACTGGCGGATTTTTTAATATTAGCTCAAACAACGGCTTTTCCCATCGCCTGATCAAATCTTAAATTTCGAAAATAAAGACCAAGTTCAATCAAGACCATCAGTAAATTTAGGCAATAAAAAAATATAACAATATCGCGGCTGAAAAGTATTTTGTTTATTATTCCAAAAATATAACCGATAGCCAGTAAAATGGTAAACAGCGGCGTTTTGCCTTTTGAGGTTTTTGCTTTGTAGGAACGGGCTATGGCAAACGGCCAAGATAAGCCAAAACAAACTAGCATGGCAATTTCGAATATGGACATAATGCTGCTATTATATCACCGGTGCAAAACAAAAAAAATAGGCACCCGGAGGGTGCCTTTGTTTATTATTTGGAGGTTAAGACTTTGGAGGGATTTGAAATGTTTTCCATTCAGTCTTTTGTTCTACCCATCGGCCTGCCTCCCGCCAAGTGAATACATAACGGTAGTAATGTTTGTATTGCCTGTCAGGTTCATTGACCGTGAAGTATTTTACTTCTTCTTTTGGGCCGGGGCCGTAGAACGCATCTTCTTTGTCTTGTTTGATCCAGTATTTTATTCCGGTTTCCGCTGGACCGACACTTTGAAGATTGTCGCACATGGTGTAGATGAAAATTTCTACATAGCATTTCCTTTCCATGAAAGAAGCGCAATATGCTTGGATAGTGTAGTGATCTTTGTCCTTCCCGCCATTCAGGAAATTTACCTTTTCGCCGAAAACTCCGATTTTGGGCAATTTGGTTTTGAACTTGAATGTGCCGCTTTTTGGCAAGGTCGGGGGCAGATACAATTTTTCTTCGCCTTTTTTGAATTTGAATAGCCAGCCGATATATTCGCTATTACAGCAAAGGCCGGTTAACAGGATTCTGCCTTGATAACTGTATTTTTGCGGCTGACAAAGTTTGTAGGATATAGCCTTAGTTTTGGTGTGATAACAGGCAACACCACAAATAAATTCTTCGGCGCCCGGTACGGTAACGGTGAGGCGATAGGGAATAGAAGCCCAGGTATCAGCAATCTGTGCCCACCATTCGGCCTGCGTATTCCATGCGGCCGGATTGTAGTTTGCATTGTCGAATTTGATGTTTGCCTTATTTATTTCTGCACCAACCTTTGGAACAGGAAATGCACCAAGCCCACAAACTACCAAAAATGCCACAACGACAACAAATATTTTCTTCATCACTTTCCTCCTTTTATTATATTGTTAATAAATATATTATAAACTATTTATAAGTATTAGTCAATATAAATTAAATTGGCGATTATTGGATTTTATCCTTGGATTTGCAGGC
>CAZQSQ010000013.1:0-22464 GCA_964596325.1 uncultured Candidatus Saccharibacteria bacterium | reverse complement strand
ATCAAACAAAGTTGATTTTGGCAAATATTTAACTTACAATCTTTGTATGAAGCCATTGTATAAAAAACTAACCCTCATTATCGGGGACTTATTCTGCCTTTTGGCTGCCTTATTTTCTGAATTACTGATAAGATATCGCGCCAATTTTACTCCCGAAATACTCAATTTACATATTTTGCCGTTTGGTTTGCTTTTTTTCCTGACCATCGTGATTCTTTACATATTTGACCTCTATGAGCTCCACAAGGCCCGCCCGGGGTTGAATTTTTATGGCGCCCTAAGCATCATCCTTTTAAGCGTGACCCTATTTGGTGCCGTAGTATTTTACTTCTTGCCTATTAATGGGCTCTTCCCTAAAATAAATCTTGTCCTGACCTTTCTGCTCGGAGGCATAATTATTGTGCTTTGGCGCGGCGCATTTTTTGCCGCTTTCCAAGATTCCATGAGGGAAAAAATCGTTATTCTTAATTATAACGACCGATTATCGGATTTTGTTATGCATACGGCCGGTTCAGCCGAGTATGATATTTTATTATTCGTGGAAACGCCGCAGGCGCAGGGCAATCAAATCAATATCGAGAATTTCAGTGGCAAATATATACCTGCCAACAAAATCTCCAAGCAAAAGGATCTGAAGGCCGACATAATAATAATTGGCACAAAAACAGAAGATCTTAATGAATGGCTACCAAAAATATCGGCCACTTTAGGCTGGCCGAGGATTTGGGACATAGAAACCGCCTATGATACCGTCATGCAGAAAATTCCCCTTGCCGGTTTGGATGTTCTCTGGTTCGCCAAGTATGCCAATGATGACAAGAAATTTTTTGAGCGGCTGAAAAGAATTATCGACATCATTTTCTCCATAATATTTTTTATACTCGGAATACCGTTTTTCCTGCTTATCGGCATAGCAATATTTTTGGAAGATAAAGGACCAATACTTTATCGCCAAGAGCGCGTTGGCAAAAATAAAAAAGTATTTAAGTTAGTGAAATTTCGTTCCATGTCGGTTAACGCCGAGTCCGACGGCAAAGCTCTTTGGGCTCGCAAAGACGACCAACGCATAACCAAAGTTGGCCGCGTCATCCGCACCTTACATCTGGACGAACTACCGCAGTTATTTAATATCCTCTGTGGCGATATAGCCTTAATCGGACCCAGACCCGAACGGCCGGAATTTGTTAAACAGTTAGAAAAAGAAATAGAATTTTACGAAAACAGGCACGTAATCAAACCAGGCTTCACTGGCTGGGCCCAGATAAAATTCCGCTATGCTCGCTCCATTGATGACTCACGTCAAAAATACGAATACGATCTGTTCTATCTTAAAAACAGATCACTGATGTTAGACTTCAAAATTTTACTTAAAACGGCGCAATTATTTTTCAAGCGCGATTGAATATAGCTTAGCGATCTCCGAGCAGGATTTAGCTAAAGAAAATTTTTCTTTGACCTTCAAACTAGCCGCTTCGGCTAGTTTTTGGGTTTTGGAAGGATTACGGATAAGATATTCTAAAATTCCCGTCCAGGCGAAAGGATCATTGGGCAGTAAAAACCCGCAATCAGAAGAAACCGCTTCGCTTAACCCCCCAACATTGGAGGCGATGACGGCATTCTTTAGAGCCATAGCCTCTAAAACAGTATAAGGCAAGCCCTCCCAATGGGTCGGCAAAGCAAAAATATGCATCTCGCCCAAAATCTCTAAAGCCTTTTCTCGGCTTAATTCGCCGTAAAAAGTAATTTTGGGATCAATGGCCAAAACTTTTGTTAAGGCCTTAGCTTTATTGAGCAATGGCCCGCCGCCAATAAGATGAAGTTCGGTTTTTTCTTTGCTTTCTGAAGAAATGGCGGCGTAGGCGGAAATTAAGCTTTCTGGGTCTTTAGGACTAGCCATTCTGGCCACAAAAACAATTTTCAATTTGCCATTCCAATTTTTTTCCGGCGGACAAAATTCCTCGATGCCATTATAGATAACTTCCAGTTTGTTATCGGGGGCGATTTTGAATTTAAGAGCTAAATTTTTAACGTATTCCGAAACACAAATAATTTTCGTGCAAAATAAGGCACAGTATTTTTCGGAAATAACCCCGAAAAATTTCTGCCAAACGGGCACACCCTCATTAAAGCTCCAACCATGGGCGGTAAAAACCGTGGGGATAGCATTTAAGACCGCCAAACGCGTCCAAACCCCGGCTGCAGAGGAGTGGCAGTGTATGATGTCGGGCTTAAAATCTTTAACACAGGCAAAAACCCTATTCATGGCCGCCAGCCCACGAAAAATATCCAAACTATTGGAAAAATATTTATTAGGGTAAAAGCTCACCCCAATTTCCCGGGCTTTATCCTCAAGCCAACCCCCGGGATTAGCCATAATCGCCACCTCGTGCCCCCGATCATGAAAATATTTAGCAAGCTGATAAACATGGGTTTGGGCACCCCCAATTTCTGATTTTGTTATCAAATACAATATTCTCATGAATAATGATTTAGCATAGCAGAAAAACCGCTTTTTTTCCAGGTAAAGAAACGATTATTCCCTTTATTTTCCAAACCTTTTATGCTATCTTGAGATATAAAATATGGCCCAAATAAAGATAATAAATATCGTCGGCGCTAGACCGAATTTCATGAAAATCGCGCCATTAATGAGGGAATATCTGCGGTATCCAGAGATATCGCCTATTCTAGTGCATACTGGTCAACATTATGATTATCAAATGTCTGAATCTTTCTTTAAAAATCTCGGGATAAAAAAACCAGATTATAATCTAGAAGTAGGATCTGGAACTCATGCCCAACAATTTGCCAAAATTATCGAAAGATTTGAAACAGTTTTAATAAAAGAAAAACCGGATCTTGTTTTAGTAGTCGGAGATGTTAATTCGACAGCAGCTTGCGCAATCACCGCAAAGAAAATGGGAATTCCGATAGCCCATGTCGAAGCGGGACTAAGAAGTTTCGATCAAAAAATGCCGGAAGAAATAAATAGAATAATCACAGATCATATCTCAGATATGCTTTTCGTTTCCGAGCAATCAGGAATAAAAAATCTCAAAAAAGAAGGGATAAAATCTCCAAAAATATTTTTTACTGGCAATGTAATGATCGACACATTGATTGATTCAATGCCTCAAATAGAAAAATCCGTCATTTTAGAAAAGAATAATTTAAAAGATAAAAGAATAATCCTTGCTACAATCCATCGTCCATCTAATGTCGATTCAAAAGAAAAATTGGAAAAAATATTGGAAATATTAAGCAAAATCGAGAAAGATTCAACCATTGTTTTCCCTATGCACCCTCGAACCAAAAAAAATATCGAATCTTTCGGATTGGATGAGAATTTCAAAAAACTTGGGAATATTTTAATACTTGATCCATTAGAATATTTTGATTTAATAAAAATCTTAAAAAATTCATGGATGGTCATTACTGATTCCGGAGGAATCCAAGAAGAAGCGGCATTCTTAAAAATCCCAACAATTACAATAAGAGAAAATACAGAAAGGCCAGCTACTGTTTTTTGTGGAGCCAATACTATTACAGGATTAAACTCAAAAAAAATTGCTGCTCAAATAAAAAAAATTTCAAGCAAGAAATATCCTAATATAAAAAATATTCCTTTATATGACGGAAAAACGGCTAAAAGGATAGTTGCAATAATTACTAAAAAAATAAAATGCCTAAAGTAAGTATAATATTACCGACTTATAAAGGTTATAAATATCTCCGCCAATCAATCCAGAGCTGTTTAGATCAAAATTTCACAGATTTCGAACTAATAATAATAGATGATGGTCCATCTCAAGAAACACAAGACATAGTCAATTCTTTTTCAGATAAAAGAATTAAATTCCTTATAAATGAACGTAATATTGGATTACCCGATTCTGTAAACAAAGGAATGTCTAATGCTATTGGGCAATATCTTACATGGACATCAGATGACAATTATTTTGACAGAGATGCTATAAAAGAAATGGTGGCTTATTTAGATGAAAACAAATCTGATTTTGTTTATTGTAATTATTGGTTAATAAACGAAGAAGGAAAAAAAATCAAAGAAGTAAAGCTAAGCAATCCTGAAAATCTCGATGGATTCAATACGATTGGAGCTTGTTTCCTTTATAAAAGAGGGATCCCAGAAAAAATAGGTGGATTCAACAAAGAATTCTTGGGAGCCGAAGATTACGAATACTGGTTAAGGATAAAATATTCACGATTCAAAATATCAAAAATAGACAAAACGCTTTATTACTACAGACAGAATCCTCAAGGAATTACCGGAAATCAAAAATCGATAGGATTGGCTCAAAAAGCTTATTTAGCATGCAAGACCCATTGCCCTATTTGGTCTCAGCTTATAAATTTAGGGAAAGTAGAATTATATTCCGGCAGACCGTTATCAGCTATCAAATATTTTCTACAATCAATAGCGCAGAAACCCAATTTTATTTATACTTGGAAGCTAATAATATTCGCAATGATTAATGGGGTTAACCCAAGACTTTCTCAAAATTTAAAAAATAAAATATGAAAGAATTTTTAGAAAATAAAAAAGTATTAGTTACCGGAGGCGCTGGAGCAATTGGATCGAGATTAATCCAAATAATAAAAGATATTCCGGGAATAGAAATCTTCAATATCGATAATTTCTCATCAGGCAATAATATTATCATAGAAGCTCCTAATATCCATTTCTATAAGAATGATATTCTTGATGAGAAAATATTGGAAGAAATTTTCTCAAAAAAAATAGATATAATCTTTCATTTAGCGGCTAATTTCGCAAATCAGAATTCCGTGGAACATCCAGAAAAAGATTTAATGGTTAACGGTATGGGAACTCTCAGGATATTGGAATATTCAACAAAATATAATGTTAAAAAAATAATTTTCTCTTCGTCTTCATGCGTTTATGGACATCAAGATAGCTCTATGGAAGAGGAAAAAGTTACCATCAAGCTTGATACTCCTTATGCAATAGATAAATTGCTTGGCGAGATGTATTGTTATTATTTCCATGAAATTTATGGAATGAATGTAACAATCTTTAGAATATTTAATTGCTATGGACCAGGAGAGAAGCCTGGACAATACAGAAATGTCATCCCTAACTTTATTAAATTAGCATTAGAAGGAAAAGCTCTACCAATTCTGGGAAACGGCCGAGAAACAAGAGATTTTAATTATATTGATGATGTCATAAATAAAATGATATATGTTTCATCTTTGGAAGAATCAAAAGGGCAAATATACAATCTCGGTAGTGGGAAAGAAACTGAAATAATTGAAATTGCTGGTGAAATAAATAAACAAACAGGAAACAAAGCTGGAATACAATATCTCCCAAGAAGAAATTGGGACAATATTTTAAAAAGAAAATCTGATATCAAAAAACTCGCTTCCACAGGATATTTCGAAAAATTCCAACAAAATGAAACAACTCTCCAAGAAGGGATAGCAAAGACCATCGAATTCGTAAAATCGCTAAGATGAGAGATCCCATTATTGTCGCAAAAGAAATACTCAAAAACTATTCCAAAACAGAATCTTGGAAAATTTTATTATGCCATCTTGATAAACAAACCGGAGTATTGTCGGAAAAAGAAAGGATAAAAATTGCATTGGATTGGATATTGCAAATGCAAAATCAAGATGGAGGTATAGCTTCTCAATATTCCCTGCTTTATGGAAGATGTCCGAATTTCCCAGAAACTACAGGATATATAATCCCTACACTCACAAAAGGATATAAATTTCTAAATGATCAAAAATATTTAGATGCGGCAAGAAAAGCTGGAGATTGGCTTCTAAAAATACAAAATGAAAAAGGATATTTTTGCGATATCTTCTACGAAGATAGGCCTATGATTTTTGATACCGCGCAGGCAATGTCTGGATTGATAGCTATTTATGACTTAGATAAAAACCAAAAATATCTGGATGCGGCAAGAAAAGCTGGTGATTGGTTGATCGATCAACAAGAAGAAGATGGTAGATGGATAAGAAACTCTTATAACAAAATTCCTCATGCTTATTATTCCCGCGCCAGTCTATGTCTTCTTGAATTATGGCTAAAAACAAAAGAAGAAAAATATAAATTAACAGCCAGAAGAAATCTAGACTGGACAATTTCTCAGCAAAAAAATAATGGTTTTTTTGAAAATTCTTCTTTCTTTTCAGATAATAGCCCTGCGCTCCATACTATTGCCTATACTTTGGAAGGGCTTATAAAATCATACATCATTTTACAAGATGACCAAAAGGAAGAATCAAGGAAATATCTGGACGCGGCAAAAAAAACAGCTAATAAGATATCTCTCATCTTAAAGAAAGATGGGATTCTATGGGGGCATTATGATCCTAATTGGCAGGCAATAAAATTAGGGAGATGTCTTACAGGGCTAGCCCAGATATCAGAAATATTTTTTCTTCTTTACGAACAAGATAATGATATAAACCATTTAAAAGACGCAAGAACAATTATCAGATATTTAAAGACTCAGCAAAGAACTAAAGGATTAAAACAATTTTATGGAGCGATTCCGGGCAGCGATCCTATTTATGGTTCATATATGCCAAATTCGTATCCCAATTGGGCGGTAAAATTCCTCATAGATACCTTGCTATTAAATGAAAAACATAAAGAAAAATATTTAGTAGTCGGAATTTTCCCTAATGACCCAATAGAAAATTATCTTTTAAAAGGCGAAACAAGAGAAGATTATTGGAACCCGAGTAATTGTTTTAAGGAAATATATATATTCAATGATTCCAATTATAAGTTTAATGATCGGGATATGGAAAAACTGCAATCAATGGCAGGAAGCGCCAAACTCCATATAATCCCGATAACTCAATCAGAAAAAATTATATCAAAATTCAATATAGATATTTTAAGAACATATGGAATTTATCAACCTGGTCTCTTAGCTAAAAAATTGGCAAAAAAATACAACATCCCATTAATATTGTCAGTTCACACTAATTATGACGATTACAGAGAAACAGTAATCAAAAAAAATAAGCAATATGTAAAATATTTAAAACAACTAATCTGGAAATATCTTTTCGAAATAGGAATCATAAAATCAGCACAACATATAATTGCAGTATATAATTTTGCGGCATCATATCTCAGAACCCTCAAGATACCAAAAGAAAAAATAACAATTATCTACAACAGGGTATCACCAAAAAAATTTTTTCAGGATGAAAAAATCCAAAAGAGAAATGAATTTACTATCATCAACGTGAATTCATTTATCCCTGCGAAAAACCAAGAAGTTTTAATCAGGGCTTTGCAATATACTGATTTCAATCTAGTTCTTATAGGACAAGGATCGGAAAGACAGAGATTAATCGAGCTTTCTAAAGAATTAAAAATAGAGGGAAAAGTAGAATTTATAGCTTCAATACAGAATCAAGAATTACCAAAACTCTACAATCAATGCCATGCTTATGCCACAGTTATAAATATTGGAGGAATTGGTATAGGAGTTATTGAAGCTATGGCTTGTGGCCTGCCGATAATTACAAGCAAATTAAATAACGAACCAGAACCAGAATTATTGGGATTCAATAATTGTGCCTATGTTAAAAATGACGCAAAAGATGTGGCGGCAAAGATCAAAAAATTAATTGACGATAAAAATTATTATCAGCAATTAAGCCAAAAATCGCTAAGTATTTTCCAAAAAATCAACGGAGAAAAAGGTTCTCAAACGGAAAAGAATATTTATATATCTAACATATGAAAATCGCCGTAGTGGGCAATTTAGGCCAAAATGGATATATGATTACAAAGGCTTTGCGCGAATTGGGGCATCAGGTTGATTTATTTATTACTTGCAAAAATAATAATATCCCATCAACTCAAGATCCTGCTAATTATGAGCAAAACTATAGCCATCCGAGTTGGGTAAAAATTTACGATACTAGTAACCAAATTTCTGCATTTTTTGTGGGAAGAAATATATTTTCCCAATATGATAGAGTGATAGCAATAACTTTATCCCCCGCTTATATCCAATTTTTTAATAAAGACTTTATATCAATTGCTACGGGTTCTGATTTAAGAGAGTTTGTTTTTCAAAATGGTATTTATAATTTTCTATTAAAAAAAGCTTATCAAAAAACTAAACACTTGTTTTATCTTAATCCCGACCATCAATCTGCTATAAAGAAGTTAAATCTTGAAAGTAAATCAACATTTCTTCCCTATCCAATGGAAATAGATAAGTTTAACTATTTAGAGGCCAATCAAAAACAAAATGAAAAATTAACAGTTTTCTGGCCAACTGCTTGGAGTACAAGATTGAAAGGAATGGATAAATTTATTAATGCTTGTACCGCTTTATTTAACCAAGGTTTTGACTTTAATCTGCAACTCGTAGATCATACAAACAATGATGCTATGGAGAAAAAAGACAAAAACATAATGCTTGATTTTATAAAAAAATATCAAAAAAATATAACGGTTTTCCAGCCAATTAAAAATAAGGAAGAAATATTCAAGCAATACTATCAGGCAGATATTGTAGCAGATCAATTTCAAATAGGATCGTTCGGATTAGTCACTGCCGAAGCAATGTGTTGTAAAAAGCCCGTAATGATATATTTTGATAATGATTATGCAAAATATTATAATAATGAGGCGTTCCCGGGATTAATATGCCAAACCAGCCAAGAAATTGCTGATGTTATAAAAAAATATATCAACAATCAAAACGAATTAAAAATTGTTGGAAAAATATCTTTTGCTTGGATAAAAAAATATCATTCCATTCAGGCAATCGGCAAAAAAATAAACAATGTTTTATAACTATTATAAAACAAAAAAATTCCTCGATTTTTATAAAAGTCGAGGATATCAGGAAAGCGGAATAAATTATGCCTTAAAAGGAGCGTTTAAGCATAATTCATTTTTTGAAAATAAATTAATAGTTAGTTTATTAGAAAAAATATTGCCCTGTTTTTATATCCAAAAAGATTTATCAGAACTTCCAGAAAGTGAATTGGAACTTTTGAAAAATAAAAAATTTTTCAGGATCTATGGGTCAACATTTAAAGAGATGAGAAACTGTCCTACTTCTTTTACATTTATTATTAATTTACACAAAAATTTGCAGGACATCTTCAAATCATTTGATTATTCCCTACAAAAACAAATAAAAAAAGCACAGGGACTAGGATTGTATGTTTCCTTAGCCAGAGACGAAAAAGACTATCAGGATTATTACAATCTATTAAAAACTTTCCGGGACAAACGCGGATTTGGGACGGAAAGCCTTAATTCTGCTTTAGCGATGTGGAGAACTATGCATTCGCAAAATCAAGAGGATTCCTGCTATGAAGTCTTTTTGTGTAGAGATAAAGACAAAAATTTATTATCCGGAATGGGAATAATAATAAATCCGGAGGAAAAAATATTCATTGAAGTCGCTTCGGCACGCTCCGATTATTCTGAATCGCGAAAACTGCCAGATAACGATTTTTTAAAATTCAATATTATAGAATGGGGCAATAAAAACCAAATGAATTTTTACGATTTAGCTGGAGTTAATCCTAGCGCAGAACAAGGATCAAAAGAATATAATATTTTTCGATATAAAGCAAAATGGGGAGGAGAACTACAAAAAATTTGTCATCAAGAAATCGCCAACGATAAAAACATTTTTTATAGAGCTATAAATTTTCTATTACGAAATTTTTCGCGTCTTAAAAAATAAAACCCTGGCATAATCTTTAAGAAAAGTTCGGCCAAAAAGTTTATCTAAAAAATGCAAGACGCTAGGGAAATATATTAATTTGTCTGGGTAACTAAATCTTTGGCCCTCTATATCTTCTATTGCAAATCCCGCATCCTTCATTAATGCGCTAATTTCTGCAATTGTTGAAAAAGTACAATAATCTATTTCCGCTTCTTTTTTTCCAATCATCATTTTTAATAATTTCACAGGCAAACGGATAAAATTATTAATATTATTCCCTTTTTCATTAACTATACTAAAAACAAAATAGCCTCCCTGTTTTAATACTCTATGCGCTTCTTTGAAAATTCTCTTCCAGTCTTCTCTTTGCATGACATGCACTAATACATCGATGCATATTATTGTTCCAAAACTTTCTGCTTGAAAGGGAAGGTTAGCTCCATTCGCAACCAACACTTCCGTGTATCCCCTTTTTGCCGCAATCTTCAACCTTTCTTTTGATATATCTATTCCTACGATATTAGAAAATCCTAATGCTTGTAATGATGGACACCAAGCGCCAAAAGAACACCCCAAATCCAAAATCCTTTCCTTTTTGGCCGCATCAGCCAAGAATTTTGAGGCGATCCTTTCTCTTGATTCTTTGTCGTATTGATTAAAAACTTTTACAGAATCATTATAATCATCTTCCCAATTATTTCCTATAATATTTATATTATCGTATTCAGTTTTTTCATTCATATACATTTATATATTAATAATTACTTTTATAAGAATTAATTGTTTTTTTAATGCCATCAAATAAGGAAGTTTTTGGAACAAAACCTAAAATCTTTTTTATCCTCTCATTGGAACAATAAAAATTTCCAGCATTCTTGTTATTTCTTCTAAATATCGGCTCATTCTTTGAAATTAATCCTACCATCTTTGATATTTCTTCTATATTTGCACAATCATTTCCCCCAATATTTAATATCTTACCATTAACTGTTTTATTTAGCGCTAAATTTATCGCTTGGATCAAATCATCTATGTATAAAGGATTTAATCTAGGGTTTGAATCATTGTTTAATTCTATTTCTTGATTATCCATTATTCTTTTGATAATCCTGTTAACTATTCTATCCGGGTGCGTTTTGGGACCGTACGGAGAAAACAATCTAAAAATCACTATATCAAAATATTTTTTGTACTCTAAAATTCCCACTTCTGCAAGATACTTCGTCTGGGCATAAAAATTAGCAGGAATACATTCATCTTTCTCGGTCAGTTTTTTATCTTTACCATCATAAACAGAACCGGTAGAAAAATAAATATATTTTTTAACGCCATTTTCTTTTGCCCATTGGCAAAATTCCAAAGTTTTCAAAAAATTTGCATCAAGACATTTTTCTTTATTGCTTTCGCAAAATAATTGATCAGTAATTGAGGCTATATGTATTATAGCATCAGCTTTTGGTAGTTGTTCTGGAAAGTTTTTCAATAAATCAAAATCATGATGAACGAAACTTTCAATGTTATAAGAGACTGTTTTATTGCCTAAGCCGATAATATGATATTTTTTGCCAAATTTTTCTATAAAATTTTGAGCAAAATGGCTATCGTCCCCTATAACAATTATACTTTTAATCATAATTAATAATCTTGCTGATTATCAAAGATATCTTTTCCGACTTCTTTAAGTCCAGCTTCTGTATCTACAGTAACTTTATAACCAAGCATTTTAGAAATTTTAGAAATATCTGCCCTTCTTTGGCTTACAATAACCTTTCTCCCGTCAAATTCTGGCTTTAAATCTTTCTTACCTAATCCTTCTAATAAAATATTAGCCAGCTCTGCAATTGTAGTAGATTTACCAGTGCCAACATTAAATATTTCATTCTCAACATCTGATTTGAGCGCAAGAATGTTAGCAGACACAATATCTTTAACATTTACAAAATCCATAGATTGAGAACCATCTCCAGAAATCATTGGAGCCTGATTATTAATTATTCTTTTAATGAAGGCAATAATAACCGAGGTATAATAAGCATCAGCGCTCTGCTTCAAACCATAAACATTAAAATATCTTAATATGTTAAATTTTAACCCTTGTTTTGAATAAAAATTTAATAATTGTTCTGATGCTAATTTTGCTATGCAGTAAGGTGTAATTGGATTAAGTCTATCATTCTCATTCATAGGAAGACGCTCTGGCTCTCCATAGACAGATGCCGAAGATGAGAATATAACTTTTTTCACTCCATTTTTTGCAGAAAATTCGAAAACATTATTAGAACCCATCAAATTTATCTCCAAAGATTCTGCTGGATTCTTGGTGCTGTAATTAATGCAAACCGCAGCTAAATGAAAAACGTAATCGGTATCTTTAGTTAGCTTATCCATTAGTTCTCTATCTCTTATATCGCCTTTTACAAAAATCACCTTGCCACTATTAATCAAATCATCTATGTGTTTTGTAGTAGATCTGTATAAATTATCTGTTACAGTAATTTTACAATCCTCTTTTGCAAGCTCTCTAACCAAATGACTGCCTATAAAGCCAGCTCCTCCAATTACTAATATTTTTTTATCTTTTAATGTCTCCATATTTAGATTTCTTTAGTGCTTCTAAAGCGATACCAAGAGTGTCTTTAGCGTCGAAGGGACTGACTAAAAAATTTTTTCCTTTTATTATAGATAAAATAAAGCTATTTAATTCTTCTTTCAATGGTTCCTTATATTTTAGCTTGAAAATTTTGGGTTGCGATAAAACCTGCATATAACCATCTCTCTCTTTGCTAAAAATACTTTTATAAATCTGGATTTCTTGAGCTATATAATCAACCTTAGCGTAACCCTTGGTCCCAGTTAGTTCTAATTCTCTTATTTTAACAGGGCTTATCCAATTAACTTGAATATGGCCAGACGCCTTTCCATAATCTAAAAATATTTCAGCGCAGTCTTCTTTATCTTTTAATATAAAACTCCCCGCGTTTGCATAAACTTTTACCGGATTTCTATTAAACAAATTATTTATTATATCTATATCGTGCACCGCTAAATCCAAAATTACTCCGGTATCCCTTTTCTTAGGGATATGAGGCCCTAATCTTTTCGTATTAATAGAAATGATTTGTCCCAACTCGCCTCTTCTAATTATCTGCCTCAGTTTAATAATTGCCGGATTAAACCTTTCTATATGGCCTACCGTTAATTTCGCCCTTGCTTTATTTTCAGTTGAAATAATCTCTTGCGCCTCTTTTAATGTACAAGCAATTGGTTTTTCAACTAATGTACAAATATTATTTTTTAAGCAATAAACCGCCACTTCTTTATGTAATTTTGTCGGAACAGCAATAGAGACAGCATCAATTTTTTCCTTTGCCAGCATTTCCTTGTAATTCAAATATCCTTTGCAATTAAATTCTTTGGATATTTTTTCCATTGTTTGAAAATTAATATCGCAAATTGCAACTAAATTACAATTTTTAAGTTCACCAAAAACACGGACATGGTTCTTGCCCATATTACCCGTGCCAATTACAGCAACTTTTAATTTCTTCTTTGTCATATTTCTTATATGCCTTCCCGATGCTTAAAGATTATTTAGAAAGACTGTAATCTTCAAAGTAATTAATTACTGATTTAACAATATAATTTTTATCTTGCGTACTTAATTCCGGCCAAATTGGCAAAGAGATAACTTCTTGGCATGCCTGTTCGCAACAAGGAAAATCTCCTTTTTTATACCCCAAGCTTCCCAAAGCCGGCTGCAAATGAAGCGGAATAGGATAATAAACCATGGTTGGAACCCCTTTATCGGACAAGTATCTTATCAAAGCGTCACGGTTCTTGGTACGCATAGTATACTGGTGAAATGTATGTTCGCTTTCCGAAAATTCTGGAACTATAAGGTCGCCTACATTACGAAAGCTTTTATTAAAGCCCTCTGCAGTTTTCTGCCTTGCGCAATTATAACTTCCAAGGTACTTCAATTTAACTGAAAGTACGGCCGCTTGAATGGCATCTAGCCGAGAATTTGTACCAATTTCTAAATGTAAATATTTGTTTTTTGCATCCGATCCGTGATTTTTTAATTGCCTTACTTTCTCATTCAGCTCTTTATGATCGGTGACGACTGCTCCACCGTCGCCAAAACATCCCAAATTTTTCGTCGGGAAAAAAGAAAAACATCCAACATCTCCCCAGGCGCCAGATTTTTTTCCCTTATAAGCACTTCCGATTGATTGGGCGCTATCTTCAATAATTTTTAATTTATGTTTTCGCGCTATCTGGCAAATTCTATCCATAGGACACATTCTTCCAAAAATATGAACCGCAATTATCGCTTTGGTTTTTTTAGTGATGCTTTTTTCGATCAGATCAGGATCGAGATTAAGGGTTTTGGGATCGATATCGACAAAGACCGGCTTTGCCCCGGCTAAAATAATGGTCGAGGCAGTGGCAATAAAAGAGAAAGGAGAGGTAATTACTTCATCTCCAACACCAATTCCCAAGGCTTTCAAGGAAAGCAAAAGTGCATCCGTACCAGAATTGCAAGAGATAGCATATTTTGTACCACAAAAGCTTGCTAGCTCATCTTCAAACTTCTTGACCTCGTCTCCATTAATATAAACCCCTGAGCCAACTACTCTGCTTATAGTTCTTTCAATTTCACTTTTAATCTTCCTATTCTGTTTAGTTAAATCAAAAAACTTCATATTAGAGAAACATTCTTACCGTTCTTCTTATATTTCTTCCCGCAATTATTGCAAGAACACTGCTTTTTATTATTCTTGAATATCCTTTCTCCGCATTCACAAACCCAACCGATGACTTCAGCCGGGCTGCCCACCGCAAGTGAAAAATCCGGAATATCGCTAACAACAACCGATCCAGCACCAATAAAAGCCGCTCGCCCGATTGTATGCCCGCAAACAACCGTCGCGTTGGCACCGATTGTCGCATCCTCTTTAATGATAGTTTTAAGCCACAAGCTTTTATCTTTAGAGAATCGAGATCTTGGCTTCAGATCATTTGTAAAAACAACGGAAGGGCCGACAAATACGAAATCAGCAAGCTCTACCCCTTCCCAAACATCTGTATTGCTTTGAATTTTTACATTATTGCCAATTCTCGCTTTGGCGGCAACAAAAATATTATGTCCTAAAGTGCAATTTTCCCCGATCTGTGCGCCATCCATTACCTGACATTGATGCCAAATTTTTGTGCCCTGGCCTACCTGAGCCTTTGGGCCAATTTCCGCACTCTCATGCCGAAAATATCCATTTTGTTTAATTAGAGCCATATTTTTATAGTATTTAACAATAGTTTTATTGGATGTTTCCGAAAAGTATCTTGCGCGGAGAAAATAATAACCGCTGCTTCCCAAAATCCCTGATCAAATTTTTTGACTCAAATGGGCTATAAGTTCAGTAGTTGCCACCTGCTCTTCTGGCGTTACTCCCTTGCCCTGCATCAAATCCATATAAACGTATTTATGAAGATCTTCGTAAGACAAATTATCTTTGGAAGAAAAATTATAATCTCGGCCATCAATACGAAATACTCTCCGCTGCTTGTCTGGTTGTTCATCAACCGAAACACGCCATTTGCAGAAAGACTTGTCGTTTTCCATTGTGCCCTGCCCCGTCTTGTCATTCAGAAACTCCGTATTAAACTTCTCAGGTATACCGAATAAATAGATCATTAAATCAAAATAATGCACTCCTAAATTGTAGAGTACTCCACCGCTGCGCACCGTCTGACCTTTCCAAATTTCAAAATAATTTTTGTCGCGATATACGGCAATATCCATTTCTACATCATGCCTCTTACCTGGCTCCAAATTAGCCTTAAGCTCCTTGACTAATGGATGGTGGCGGAGCTGCAAAACGGTAAAAATATTTTTTCTTTTCGCCAATTCTTTAACATGTTCAACCTTGATGGCTAAAGGCTTCTCACATATAACTTTTTTCCCAAAATCGTTGGCCATTTTAACCATTTCAAAATGCAGATCATTAGGGGTGCAGATGGAAACATAATCAGCTTTGGTGTTAGCCAAGGCTTCTTTCCAATATTGGGGGCCATTATCATCATTTACCTTCTCAATTATTTCGCCCCCTATTTCTTTTATGGCCTGCTCGTGCCGAGGGAATATAAACCCAGTTCCGATAACTAAAAATTTTGGCCGGCTTTTTTCCATAATAATATTATTGCTCTACAAAATATTTTTGAATATAAGATAAATAATGGCTAATCAGTTTACTCACATCCAATAAACATTTTTATTTTTGCGCGACTTGATGGCATTTCGAGTATCTACAATCAACTTGCTGTTTTTCGCCACCTCTTTCCAATTAATTTGCGAATGATCTGTTAAAATTAATACCAAATCATATTTCTTTAGAGCAGCCTTGCTATATTTGATAGACTGCATCTTTAAGATACTCTTGTTGTGATAAACATGATATTCGTGCCAGCTTATCTCTGGAATAAGAGGGTCGTAATAATCGACTCGCGCACCTTTACGCACCAAATCAGGAATTACTTCATAAATTGCCGATTCCCGCGAGTCATTGATATTCTTTTTGTAAGCAGCGCCGATAACCAAAATCTTGCTTCTTTTCAGTGATTTCCCTGCTCGATTTAAGGCCGTGATAACCGAAGTGACAACGTAATGCGGGCGCTGCTCGTTTATCTCGCCGGCCAATTCTATAAAATGCGTCCAAAAATTATATTCTCTGGACTTCCAAGAAAGATAAAAAGGATCAATGGCAATACAATGCCCACCGCATTTAGGGCTGGGATAATAAGGAGTAAATCCATACGGCTTTGTCTTGGCTGCATCAATTATCTCCCAAATATCAAGCCCCATCTTACCGCACAATAAAGAAAGCTCATTAATCAGGGAAATATTCACTAAACGATGGGTATTCTCTAAAATCTTCGTCATCTCTGCTGCCCTGGTAGAACTTACCGGGTGAATATGCTTCAAAAAACAAGAATAAAAGAATTGGGCAATTTTTGTGCACTTTTTTGTTATCCCGCCAATGACCTTGGGCACATCTTCATGGGGCATAGGATTGCCCGGGTCGATCCGTTCAGGCGCAAAGGCAAGAAAGATATCCTGCCCGACTTTTAATCCCGTTTCTTCCAAGATCGGCTTAATAACCTCATTTGTGGTCCCGGGCCAAGTAGTGCTTTCCAGCACAATCAGCATGCCACTATGCAAATATTGTTTTACTGATTGCGCCGCTTTTAGAACATAGGATAAATCGGGAATCTTATACTTATCCATTGGGGTGGGGACGCAAATAATAACAACATCGGATTTTTGCAAAACAGTAAAGCTGGTTTGCGCGTTAAAACGTTTGTTTTCAATCACTTCCTGCAAAGTAGCGTCCGTCACATCCCCAATGTATGATTTTCCTTCATTTAAGGAGGCTACTTTAGCTTGATCGGTATCGATTCCAAAAACCGAAAAACCACCCTTAGCCATAGAAATGGCATGAGGAAGGCCGACATATCCTAGGCCGATTATAGCCACTTTAGCCTTTTTCTCTTTGATTAAATTTTGCAAATCAGAAAATTTCTCCGCCATATATTAAAATATTTCGATAAAATAACGCTTTAAGAGCGTAAACCGTAATGCGCAATATAGTCCTAAATATATCACCATTCCCAAAAAGGTCAAAATGATTACATGCAAGCTGTTTCTAATAGGCAAAAGCACCAAAGCCATGCCCGCCGCACAAAATAATGATAATAATAGTGCGGCGACATTTTCCCTAGAAAACAAATTCGCAATTTTGGTAGACTGCATCACTAAAACGATAACAAGTAACGAGCTTGTCATGCCTATTACGCTTGCTATAGCCGTCCCATAAAGAGAAAATTTCGGTACTAACAAAATATCTAGAACTGTATTGAGGAGGGCGGCTGTCAGGCCGGATATTAAAAGCCACTTTTGTTTGTTGGCCGATATTAGCGCTCCGGCAATCGGCTGATAAAAATAAAAAACAACTGAAGTTAGAAGTAAAATACGCAAAGCCTGGGCGGCAGGGAAAAAAGTTTGGTCAAAAGCCCAACCGATCAAAGGGTAAGCTAGGATACTTCCTCCGACAAAGATCGCAGTTGCGAGCATAATCATGATTTCCATTTCAAAATTAAAAACTCTAGAAAATTTTTCTTTATCCTGAGTATAAAGCTTATTAAGCATAGGCAAGAATGCACCACAAATGACGGCCATAGGGATCAGGGAAACGGAAATGATTTTAAGTGCGGCTCCATACCATCCTACTTGCTCAAATTGTCCAAACATCCCTAAAATAAATTGGTCAATATTGTTATAAACCGTGCTAAAAAGTGCCACGAAAGCCAAGGGGATGCTAATAATCAAGGTACTTTTCCAGAGCGAGAAATCAAACACCAACTTCGGACATCCATTCTTTTTCGAATAAACGTAAAAAATCCAAATAAAAGAAACAAGAATGGCGGCCAGATAAGCCAGCGCCAAAGACAAAGATGTGGAGTGTGTCATAACCGCCCATATCCCCAGAGCGGCAGAAATAACGGAAATACAAATGTCAGAAATTGCCAAATATTGGAGATGCTGGGTTCCCCCGAAATATGCGTAAAAAATCCCGATAAATCCGTAGAGGCAAGTATAAGCGGAAAAGAGCCAGATCACTCGCAAGAGGTAATAATCAACTCCAAGAAATAACGATCCAAGAAGACAGAGCAAGAAAGCGCCACCTGATAAAATAAGCTTCAAGGTGAAAAATTGGGAAAAATTATCATGAGCTTTTTCGTTTTGGGCAAACTCTCTGGAGAGAATGCTCGAGAGTCCCAAATCTGTCAAAATCGCAAAAAGTCCGGTATAGGCAAGCGCAAAATTAAACCTTCCATATTCGGTAGCGCCTAAAAACCGCGCCACATAAATAATAAAACCGGTTTTTCCCAAAACCGCAAAGGCTTGGGCTAAGCCAACCCAAAAAGTATTTTTCGCAATGGTTTGCTTAATGCTTGTATTCTCAAAAAGCAGATTCTTTATCTTCTGAATCATATACCTTTAGTTCCCAGGAACCAATCACACGACTCCTTTAATCCATTCCTTAAAGTATATTTTGGACTCCAATCCAAAACTTTTTCAGCCAAAGAATAATCAAGGGCGCTACGTGCCTGATCTCCGGAGCGCGCCGGGGCGTAAATTATTTGAACGTCACGCTTGGTTAATAACTTTATCTCTTCAATAAGCTGGCGTACGCTCGTTTCCTTTGCGGAGGAAATATTAAAGATCCCTGATTGTTTCGACAGCATGGCACAGATATTTGCCCTGACCACATCGTCTACAAAAATAAAATCACGCGTTTGGTTACCGCTTCCATAGACAATCAATTTTTCATTATTCTTAATCCTATTAAAGAATATGCTTACTACTCCGCCCTCCCCATTATTGCCCTGCCGTGGACCGTAAACATTGGAATACCGCAAAGCTACATATTCAATATTGAATTGTTCTCGATATAAGGCCAATAATTGCTCACCTGTAAGTTTAGCTACCCCATAGGGAGAGACCGGTTTAAGACTGGCCCCTTCTTTGGTGGGGATCTGATCTCCGTCGCCGTAAACGGCCGCACTAGAAGAAAAAATTATCTTTTTGACTCCGAATTCTTTGCAATTTTTACAAATATTTATGAAGCCCAAAATATTTGTTTTGGAATCAGCGACGGGATCTAAAATTGATTTTTGCAAATTAGCCTGGGCGGCCAGATGAAAAACAACCTCGGGTTTTTCGCGATCAAACACCTCGGCTATTTTTTTGTTAGAAATGTCTAATTTGTAAAAACTGGCCTTAGAATTAAGATTTTTCCTGCTTCCGCTTGAAAGATTGTCAATAATTGAAACTTTGTGGCCATCTAAAATAAGGCGATCCACTAAATGGCTGCCAATAAATCCGGCTCCACCGGTAACCAAAATCCTCTTTTTTCGACTTTCGATCATTGGTAATATTATAACATTAAATCCAATAATAATCAATATAACGCTCTTCTGAAATTAGCCGATAGCCTACTTTTGCAAACGAAGCCTTAGCAATAAATCAAGTATTTGCAATAACAATTTTGCGCGCAAAGCGGTAATATTTTGACTACTATCGCCCACCGGAAGAGAAACATTATTATTGCCACTCGTAGCCTTGGAAAAGTAAACCGACCAATTAAATTCATATTCAGGCGCATTTTTTTTCTGCATATTTTGCGCCGAAGGGATAAAAACCAACCAATTATTATCTCTGACAAAATTTTCAAACGATAAATACCCCTTATTCTTATTCGCCAAGTCGATATATCCGATCTTATTTTTGCCATCCTTAGACTGCAAAATATAAGGAACTATGAACTTGTCAGAAGAATTTCCGGAAAATTCAATCCTTAAATTGCCGATCCCCCCCACGATTTTATACCATTTAGCCGACCAATTTGGCATGGTATCGGAAAAATAAAACTTACTCTCTCCTTTGGTGGGCAAAAAATTAACCATGGGCGCTATGCGCATTTTTTTCAAAATCGAATTTTGATAGCAAAAACTTCTACTAATAGAACAATCATTCAAAAAATTAGCTATAGTCCAATTATTAAATACTTCTTGAAAATTTTCTTTGGCTCCGACTGTGCGCAAGGCGTCATTAAAACCGCTTATCCCGGTATAAGGCGAGCGATAAAGTGCTTTTAGCAGGCCTGGGCCATACTGATCAACGGCATAATGGATAAAAATAGAACCAGCCGCATAACCAGCCGCATCGTTCTGCCAATCCACTATCGATTTGCTGGAATCCTCGGTAAATTTCCTTACTCTTTTTTCCAGGTAGGTATTATCAGTAGGGACTTCGTTATAACCTAAAAGCGTCGGGGTATACTCAGCCAGTAATTCCTGAACCCAAACTTCTTCCCCATTGCCGTTAATCCGGGTTTTCCGATTAAAAATGGCCAAATGAGTAAACTCATGAGCCAAATAACTCTTAATATTGGGAGAGAGTAAATATTCCGCGTTTAAGAAAACCACCTCTTTCTGATTGGAGTTAGGAACTTGCAATTTATCGTATTGGTCCTTTTCCCGAAAATAGCCAGCCGTATTATTGCTCATTTCGTGAAAAACGAAATAAACTTTGGGATCTTTATCTATTCCGGGATTCCATTCGCTGCCGTAAAATTCGGTAATCTTGGGATAAATATGCGCATCATATTCTTGAGCCAAATCAGAAAGCGCAGAATGAATCCTGGTCCTTTCGATATCATTAAGTTTTGACCAAAAATTACTGTCGATATAAAAATATGCCCGCCCCGAAACCCGGGAAAGATTCGTACTTATTGCCGAACGCTTAAAAGCATCATAACCCGGATCGATATTGAATTTAAGCGAACTGGCAAAAGCCCGACCAGAGAAGGCCAAAAAGATCACCGACACAATCAAAAATTTAACAAATCGCCTATTTGCCATTAAGCAATATTACCATGAGAAAAAGAAAAATCAAACGAAAAAGCCCCTGGTAAAGGGCCTTTTCGGGAAGCTTTAACTTCTTAGGACATATGGTCAACTTTTTCTCGAATAAGAGAGCTCTTTTCTAAAAATTTTTGCCAAGTTTCCCTCTTAAATAAGAGTAATAAATATTGTTCGGGCCGAAAATCCCCCTTGAACTCATTGGCAATCAATAAAAGCACGGCCACGCCAGCCATCCCAAAAAGCCCAACTACAGCAAAAACCGAAACAAAACTTCCGGTTTTTTCCAAAATCCATCCACCCAAAACCGCGCTTAAGGCCGTAACCAAAGCAACCGAAGAACTAGAAATGCCAAACTCCGTTGATTCAAGTTTGGGGTCGAGATGGCGCTGAAAAATAGCCGACCAACCGGCCAAAGACATAGCCATGCCCAAACCATGCATAAATTGCAACAAATATAAATGCCAAATCCGGTTAGCAAAAATAAAACCGAAGGCAACTAAAGCGGCCAATAATAGTCCAAAGGTCAGAAAAAAATAATCGTCCTTCTCCCCTTCCTTATTATCCAAGAATAAACCAAAGGGCACGCGTAAAACCGAAAAGGTTAACCAGTAAATGGCCGTTGACCATCCCACGGAAACCGCATCGCCATTTTGGATATTCTTAATAATAAAAAGCGCCATTAATGGTTGCACTAGACCCCAACCGATGTAAAAAAACACATCGGAAAGTAAAAGGGTTTTGACAATTGGATTAATTTTAATTTGAGTCGCCATATTTTAATTGGTAATGAACTAATTATAAAACAAAAAAGCGGGTTATTAAACCCGCCGCTTGTTTATTCGTAACGTAAAGCCTCTATGGGGCTCAGATCAGCGGCCTTTTTAGCCGGATAAAGACCAAAAACTAAACCGATTCCGGCCGAGACCGCAAAGCCAAGCAGAGCGGCCTGCCAAGGGAAAGAAAATGGCCAATTTAATCCGGCAACTTTAGTGATAATAGTGGCAGCTGCAAACGACAAAAGGGTTCCTAAAGTTATACCCACTACTCCCCCGCTTGAAGTCAAAAGCATGGATTCAATCAAAAATTGCATTAGAATTTCGTTAGAAGTCGCGCCCAAGGCTTTACGCAAACCGATTTCGCGCGTGCGCTCAGTCACGGAAACTAAAACAATATTCATAATGCCCACTCCGCCCACCAGTAAAGAAATGGCAGCCACGGCGGCTAAAAAAATAGTTAAAGTTCCCAAAACCGTACCCGC
>CAZQSQ010000012.1:0-23224 GCA_964596325.1 uncultured Candidatus Saccharibacteria bacterium | reverse complement strand
GGGTGAAAGCTGGGGTTGAGAATTTTTATTCGGGAATTGGGAGTATAATCAGCCTGAATTAAAAATAAACCGAAAAAAACTAGCTCACATATAAAAATGCTAGCGGAAACAATTATTTTCCAATCTATTGCTTTCCTATTTTGGCTCAACATGAAATCAAAAACTTTCGCTGCGGTTCATCTTAACAATTTTTCAATCCAATCTCAAATACTTTTTACACAAAAAACCCCACCAAAGTGGGGTATGGATTTTATGCGCCGAATATTCCGGCTTGAGCAGTCTGTGAAAAGCTCTGGGTATTGTTACTGGCCTTGGTGGCACTCTTAGAGAAGAGGTTGAAGGCTCGACGGATGTCGCGGGCTACGCTCATTGAGGTATAGATCCACTTATCCGGGATGCCAATTTTGCCGAAGTACTGGCGGAAGAATGTTTCCTCCCCAAAACCCATGGCCGCGATGATGTGCTTTTCCGTATCGATCATGTCCTTGGTGAGGCATTTGAGATCACTGTCCTTGAAACGATGCGAATCATTTTCTCCGCCATCAGTCATCACCAAAGTGATGGTTTTGACGGAAACGCCGGCATCTTCGTACTCCTGTGTTTTAGCTGCCACTACGGCCAAAGTCTCACCCATGCCGTCATTTAGCGGTGTGGAACCTGTAGGCTGGTAGTTGTTTGCATCCATGGCCGGAGCTTGGTCAACTAAGCAATATGGGAACATGGAACCGGAGTTGAGAAAGCGGACGTGCACCAGAATACTGGACTTGCGCTTGGCATTTTTGAGCTCCTCGATGAAGTCTTTGTAGCCAAGCATCAGTTGCTTAGCCGAGTCCCCATCCATGGAGCCAGAATCGTCGAGAACCAGAGTTATCAAAGTGATGTCCTCTGTCCCGCCGATTTCCTCAATGCCTAAGCCCTTGGCTTCTTCAAAAGCCTGGGCCAAATCGTTGGTATTAAGAATGCCCACGCTCTGCTTGCTGAAATTCGCGCCTTCGATAAGCTGGGAAAATTGATCTGTCGTCATCTTGTCCCCTTTCTAGCGGTTGAAAATTCCGCTGACGCCTGGCCAAGAAGCAATCGGGTCAGTTGATTTGACCACGTGCATTCCGGCTTTGCCAAACTCGGCAAAGGCCTGGTCTGCCTGGGTGGTGAAGTCCGCCACTCCCGGGATGATTACCGGCGAAGTGCAGTCTTCCAACAGGTAAACCTTTTCCACCAAAGTCTTGTCCTGAACCATGATCTCATTTAAGAGATCGCTGATGGTCCAAGCCAAGCAATGGCTCTTGGCCTGCCCGGTGATAATAACCATGTCAGCGTCCATGAGCTCCTTGATGAGCTTGGTATTCTTCTGGGCTCCGCCGATGGCTGCTCCTGACTTCAGAGTGGCCACTTCTGGCCTGAGAACTGAGTAGTGCTCGGTGAGCTGGTTGGAGCCTTTGAGCTCCGGTTTGTTGGGCGAACCGCGCAGGAACGAATGGTACAAAAGCGCTTCTTCGAATGTGCCCACCAGTGTATGGCCGGGGGTGCCGACAAGGCAATGGTGCGGCCAGATCATGAGACTGTACTTTCCGGCGCACTCCAGCTCTTCGCAGTAGTGGATGACATAGCCGGCATTGTCGGCCGGATTTCCGCCTAGAAGCGGATTGGGCTGCCATTTGCCAGTCTTGTAGTCAGCCGAAGAAATGGAAGTGCCCGAAGCCGGATAATTGCCGTAGGAATCAACATGGAATTCTGGGAAGAAAATCTGCCAAGGCATGTGGGTGTCCATGGTCGGAATTATCTGAGTAATGGTGGCGATGTTGCGGTAGATGAACTCTGCCAGACGCTGTGAATCCTGCTCAGCTCCAGCCACGTAAAGAGAGCCAAATGGCGGGGCAAAGCAGAAATCTTTTTGGTTGTCGATGACAAGCAGGAAAACCTTTTTGGCATCCGCATTGTAGCCGGAAATCTTTTGGAACTTTCTGGCCTTTGAGGCTTCTTCAAGAAGCATGACTGGGTCGGGCCGGTAGGCCGAATCCAGGGCATTGGCCGGGTTGTAGAAACCCGGAATAGCGCATACGTTGTTTATGTCTTGCTTTTTCATTTTTTTCCTCCTTCAGGAAATTTTGATTTGCCGTATGGCATTCTTATTGAGGGCTATTAGCCCGTCTTTGCATAGATACAACTGCGTCTGCGAATCGACAAAGTTTTCAGTTCCGGCAAAATCCCTAGCTTTGGCGATTTGGCCGTTAGCATAATCAACGCGCACAATTCCCTGGTCAGTGGCGCACAAAAGCGCTTCGTTCCCGTTTTGGGTTGCAAAAGCGCACTCGCCCCTGATAGCCCCTAACCAATTATCGCTGCCATCACCGGCAACCTCATGGCCCAGCACTTGGCCGAAACGCGAGACGAGCCAGCAATGGTTTTCAATTTTTCCCCCTTGGGATTTTTTGCAGAAAAACCAGCAGTGGTCGTGAGAGAAAATGGCGGTAGTATCTAGGATCTGGCCTGAGCCAAAACTAATTTTGATCGCATCATTTATCCCGGGCTTCTCGGCGTCAAAAACAAAGACGCTGCTATAGCCTTGGGCGCGGTAAAAGCCTAGCCCAAATTGTTCTCCGACCCAGAAAAGCGTTCTGCCTTCCAGGACCGAGCCAATAGCTATAGGAACTTCTTCATCAATGTCGCCGCTGCGCCATAATTTTCCGCCCTCGCACCAGTAAAGATGTTTAGAGTTGGCGTCAAAAATGGGCAGGCTTCCCAGGCAATCGACTTTACTGACTTTGTTGCCGCTAGCGCTTACAATAACCAATTTGTCCTGCTTGCCGAAAATTGTTTTGTCTCGGAAAATCCTTAGTCGCATATAGGGATCCAATTCTCCAGCTAAAACAACTTGATCATTCTCACGGTAGTAGCTGCGGATTTCATGGAAGAGCCATTTAAGCTCGCCATTTTGCACCGTTGAGCAGATAATAGCTCCATTAGTGGAGAAAATCTGCGTGGCCGTAACATTGCCTTGAATCTGAATACTTTGCTTTGGCACAGCCTGTGTGCAATTGGGACAAACGTTTCTGGCATGTTCGAACCCGCATTGGCTACAAGTGGTCCACTGGGCATTTTTTAGCAAGTTTTCCGGGAAAGCTTGGCGCTTATCCTTCAAAAAAACCTGTTCAAAACGCGCCAGCAGATCATCAGAGAGTGATTTAAGTGGTCTGGCTGTCTTGGGATACAAGACGTTCTTGTCAAAGACCGTAATCCTTTTGAGTCTCCGTTCCAAAGAATTGGCTTGGCGCCCGATGTTAGGTTTGTGAACACCCGCATAAGGCCCAGCCAAGAGATAGGACTGCATGAGCAAGGCGTCAAAGGAATACCAGTCGGAAGCTTCGCTTTCAGGCTTAGCTAAACAGAATTCTTGGGCATTTGCGTCAAGCAAAAGCGGATCAATGAGACGCTCAGTGAAGAGCCGGCACATATAACCGCCATACTGCCAAGAATCGGCATCAATCAGGAAAGCTTGGGAGCCAACCACCATAACATTCAAATCATTGAAATCTCCAATGACGATATTTTGGCGGTGGACCAGTTCTACCGAAGAGCGCAGATCCAAGAAAATATCCTTGACCAAAGTATTAGATACCCCGCGGTCGCGGAAAATCTTGTCGCTGAATTTGAGTAGCAGCTCGCCATTGCTGACAAGCGCCATCACATATCCAATGATTTGCCCTGCTTCGTTGTAGACGAAGTCCAGCGGCGCGATTACGCGGTTAGACAAGCCCTTGGGAAAAAGCGGAAGCTTTTTCTGGATTTCCAAAAGTTTGATTTTGGCGGCCTGCTGCTGCTCCGGGAATCCGGAGAAATCCGGGTGTCCTGGTGGCTTAAATATTTTGACTGCCAATTTACCTTGTTGATAAATATCAGCCTCTCCGCCTTCGCCTAAATGCTTTAATTTGCGCAGATTCAATTCCACGCCATTAAGCATGGCTTTCATTTGCCCTCCTTTCTGCGCAGTGCAATAAAGGTCGTGTCGTCGCTAAGCAAACCTTGCTCGATGATGAGCTTTTGGTTAACCCAGTCTCCGCTTACATGCTCGCGATTGGCAACTTTGAGCCGATTGTTTGGCAGATATCCTTTATAATACCTGTCATCAGCGCAAAACTGTTGGAGCGTGCCCATTGTTTCGTCTTTGCCCGGGATTTTACACTCGCAGTTTTCCAGAAATCCCTGGCAACCGTCGCTGCCCACTAACAAACTTTGGAGCTTTCTGGTAGGGATAATTGCGTGGATCTTAAATCTAAGGCTGGCGGGAGCAAAAGGCACTTCTTCAAACAGTTCGTATCCGAGATAAGGCGGTGCATTATCCTCAAAGGGGCCGATTTGATTAATGCGCCCATTAAGAATATAAACACCATCCCCGATGGAAAAAATCATGCAAAACGCCGGCGTTATGGCAAAACCCATGATGGAGAAAAGCAAAGCTTCCTCAATCATATTTTGGCCGATAATTCCCGCACTAAGCATTACTCTTAAACTGGAAATGATTTCCTGCCTTGTTTCCTCCAAGCATCGATTCAGTCTGAATGGTTTTTTTAGCGAATCCAGCAACTTTTGGGTTACCAGCTGGGCGCCGATTTGGGCGCCGATCTCGCTGTGCGGCTGAGAGCCGCAACCATCACAGACAATCCCGACAATCGCATTTTCCTCGCTTTTTAAGCACAAGGCGTCTTGGTTATTTTTCCAAAGCCGCCTATGCTCTTTGCCGGCAATACTGCCGCAACAATGCTCAAATAAATCTCTTATGGGCATCTTATCTCCTTCCTCTGCCTGTTCAATAAACTTTGCTGCCTCGTGGCAAACAATTAACTATTTTGCAGTTTCCACTGCCTATTTGTTGTTTCAAGGAATGCTTTGGCACTTATTCGTTTGAGTAATTCTGTTAATCGGTAATTTTAGATATTCGTCGCATATTCGGGGAAGTTTCCCTCCCCTTTCATTGTTAGAGAACTTGGTGTGAAATATACACTATATTGAAGGATATTTTTTACCGGATATCTCCGGTTACTTTTCTTCATTAGTGTATTACTTACACTTTATCAGGGTAGGGAAGGCCTGTCAAGCCCCTCCCCTGAATAATTGCTCCTTGGCCGGTTTAGCCTTTATTTATAAAAGAAAAACCCCGCTCGGCGGGGAGTTTTGCACCGGAATTCGTTAAAAAAATTTTTTCAGAGTTTCTTTCTGGGGATGCTTGAAGGCGTATAATTTGGCAGGGCGAGCCCTATCCCCTTTAAGGATTTTGTGGGTATCTTCCAATAAATCCAGCTGGGCAAATTTTTTCCGAAAGTTGCGCTTATCGATTTTTTTCTCCAAAATCGTCTCATATATTTTTTGCAGCTGCGTCAGCGTGAAAACCGCGGGCAGAAGCGAGTAAACTACATTGGTATATTCCAGTTTCATCTTCAACCGGTTAAGCGCGTATTTTATTATCTGCGCATGATCAAAAGCCATGCGGGGCAACTTTTTTACCGGCCAAAATTCCGGAGATTGGGCATCGGCCAGATCGGCAAAAACTATTTTTTCCTTTGGCATGAGGGCAAAATAGGCAACTGAAAATACCGGCCCGCGCGGATCGCGATCTAAGCCCCCGAAAGTGTAAAGCTGCTCAAAGTATATTTTTTTAACCCCGGCCTTATCATGAATTAAGCGTTCTACGGCTTTTTCCATAGTTTCCCCCTTAAGCAAAAACCCGCCGGGCAACGCATAAAAACCACAAAAAGGGTTATGGGGCCTTTTTATCAGCAGTACTTTGAGTTCCCCGTCGACAATCGTAAAAACAACCACGTCAACCGTTAAAGAAGGGTTCAGGTATTGGTCTTTTTTGTCCATATTACACTATTTATAGCACTCTAATCCCCCAAAGGCAAAAGCCGCTTTGGAGCGGCCCAAAAAATCATTTCACAATCGCCAAATCGGTTTGCCAACTGGGCGCCAAACAACTGATAGAGGCCTTTTCCCCGGCTATCTTTATATCCAAGCTATCCTCACAACTTTGATATTTAGCCAAAGCCTCTTTTGCCAATTCGAGGCTGTCTTTGATCTTCCCCGCCTCCCAAGCATTAAGCCCCTGGGGCCTTTCGATAATATCCAAATTTTCGCTGCCCAGCCTATCAACCCAAAGGTATATTATTTGTTTGGCGGTTTTATCATAAGAGCCGATTCTATAATTAAGGGCGCGGCCATCAGAGGCAACCTGCCAAGCCTCATAAGAATAAAACAATAAATTTTTGCGGCCCGAACGCTCCTCGGAACGTTTCAAAGCCTCTTTAAGGCTAAGGGCCAGGCCGGGGGGATTCTCTGTCGGAGGGCGCGGCGCATCTTTTTTAGCCGTGGCCAGCTCGATTTCACGGGCTCGTTGGGCCGCATTTTTCGCGCCTTGATCTTGGATAAAATAGGCGGCCATCACCGCCAGAACTACCACAATAAAAAATGCTCCTAATACTTTTTTCATACTCGATTAAATTTTTTCTCAGCGGAACTCAAAGTAGCTCTCAAGAGCCTGCTTTTGGCCATCAGCCTCCAAAATTTGCAGGACTTTCCCGGAAAATTCTTTAGGGAAAAACTCGCTAGCTGTGCTGGCAATCTGCTCCAAGTAAGCGTTTTTAGTCAAATCCCTTTCTTCTTTGTCTTGGGGCAGAATACCGGCCTCAAGCATTTCCTCTTTCTTGCGCGGATTATTAAAATATTCGACCTCCCTATCCATGTCTTGGCGCACATTTTGCCAATTCTGTTGCAAAAATTCATCCAAGGAATTTTGATAAACGACACAAAACTCTTCAGCACTAATCGCGGCGGGCAGCCTTGCTCCAAGGTAGCTGATAAACTCGCGGAAAAACGGCGGCGCATTGCGGTCGGCAAAAAATTCCTTATTAGCCACTGCCTCAACAAAATCTTTGCTGGAAATTTTTTCCGCCCCGGCTTCTTTGCCTGCTTCAACGGTTTTGGATTTGGTATTGCCAAAAGCATTTTCCAGCTCAGCTTGGGCCTCGGCCAGATCGGCGCCTTCCGCGGCCAAAATATTTTCCTTATCAGGCGCGGGTTCCTTCAAGACATTAACGGGCAGGTCACTTTTGGTTATTTCTTTTTCTTGCTCGGGATTTGGTTTGATTGTTTCTGGATTTTTCATAATCACTTGATACCCAATTATACCATTGAAGGGCCAGCTCTTCCAAGTTAAAAATACCAAAGAAAAACTCCCCAGAGTACGGGGAGTGAAAAACCGCCACAAATCCTTATCCAGGGGAAATGCCCGGTTTTGAGCAATGGAATTACGATATAATTTTACTCGGATAAATAAATTGGGTCAATGCCACCTGTGGAAAACAGCCGAAGTCCACAATTTAGCGGACAGAATTTCATTTTTTTATCATTGTTGGGTTTGATTTATTCTGCGGTTCTGGGCCCCTATCTTTTCGGCGCTTGTGAGTGCTGCAAAACATATGCTCAAAAAGCCTTATTTTGCATGCAACTTCGCCCATTGATTTTTAGCCATTTTTATGCTATAATATATGCATAATCTGAAAGTCTAGTTAAGGAGGACCTTAAATGAAAAATACATTTGTTTTTGTACTCGCCCTTGCCCTTTTGGCTGCGCTTTGCTGTTGCGCTTGCGGACAGAAGATAGAAGCCCCAAACATCTCTATCACCAGTTTTTCACCAACTGGCCCGCAGAGCGGAACATTCTTTGGCGAAATCAGCCAGCTCGCTGGAAAAAATCTCCAGATTACTATCCAGATAAGGCATCCGCAATATCCTTCCGGAACAACCCTAGAAGTTTGTATCACGGACCACGCAATCCAAACAAGCGGCCTGAATGGAGAAAAGTTTTCCGGACAACACTCGTTTAGTCTGGAAACTAGCGGCAAGGCAACATTTGCCATCGAAGTATTCGGCCTGCCCAAAAGCGGCTGGGTCGCCACGGCAAACGCGACATTCTTCTATCCAGAAGATGCCCTAGAAAGCGGAGTATTCATTCCGCAGCAGTAAACAAAAACAACCAAAATCGGCCTGTGCTATCACAGGCCGCGTTGTTTTTTATATTCTTCGAATGTTATAATTAGGAAAATTTGATTATGAAAAAATTATTGCTTTCCCTGCTTTTCTTTTTCTGGGCCCAAACAGCGCTAGCCGCGGCCAATGAGACCATTTACATCGACAATGCCAAGCTGACAAGCTTTGGCGGAAACTCCACTATCGAATACCGGATTGCCGGCCCCCTTAAAGCCCAAACGGAATATATTTTAAGAGTCACACCCCAAGAATCGGTTGCCAGCACTCAGCTGCAGGGAAAAACCATGACTTTCAGCCTCGCTACCCTTTCTAATAATATTCTCAAGCTCGAGCTGCCGGGCCTCAATTTACAAGAAGCCTCGCGCTATTATTTGGGAAAAATGGAGATCACCCCCAAAGAGCCGCTTCTTAACCCGCTAAGTGTCTCCACCCCGGCCGGGCCGCCAGCCCTAAACGAAGTGACTTCCGCCCCCAGTCTCAAAGCCCAAGAGATTGAACTTAACTTGAATTGTTTTGTTCAGCAGGGCAAAATCACAGTCACGGCTTTTGCCTTTGCCTCAGAGGCGGCCAAAAAACCCCGCGGTTCTTTTTTTGTGCTTGGTTATAGGGAAAAATCCCCCGCAGACTACCAATCTTATCTGTACGGCACCAATTCTGACAAGATCCCAGCCGACACAACCATTGTCGGCACCATGACCACGGAGAAAGGCCAATCCCCCGCTAATGGCGAGCGCTACTGCTTTAAGGGTTATTTTTCAGCCAATGGGGAAAATCCAATCGAACTGCTTCCCAAAAAACCAGTTTGCTGCACTGCGCCGACTGCGGAGATGTCCGGAAAAAAATTAGAGCCCTACAAAAAAGGCGAAGCCAAGAGACGGGTTGAAACCTCTAAGGATAAAAAAACCGCCTGCGGTCAAAACGGACTTTGCACCCAAGTTACCGAAGAATGGGGCACGGGTTTGGAAATTTTTGCCGCCGCTTACGAAGAAAACGAGCCCAACCAAATCTGCATGGAATGTTCCGAGGATGCCATTGGCTGGCAGGGGCCTAATTACAAAAAAGATGAAAAACTCTATAGCAGCTGCCACGCTTATGGAGCGGATAAACGCGACAGGCTCAATTCGGCCTACTTCACCCTAAAAGGCTTGCGCAGCGGTATGCAATATCGCTGCCATACCGTTTTTTACTATGGCACGGTCTTCCCACGAAAAGATTACGGGCCTAATGTTTATGCTAGGACCAAAAAGATTTCCGCCTTCATTGAAGACTTTTGCAACCAAACGGCTGGCCAAATTTCAGTTTTGATCAGCACCTTCGGCTATAATGTCAACGACAATAAAAATAAAGTTACGGTCAGCGCGCTTTACCGCGAAATAGGCACCACTAATTGGTTAGAAAGCGAGCAAATCACTCTCCCAGACCCCAAGAGCAAAATTCCGCGCAACCTGGCCGAGGGCCAAAAATTAATAAACGAACGCACCGTCGCGCCCCACAACGAAGGGGGCAACTGGTGTTACCCTATTGGCGAAGGGCAATATCAAATCACGATAAAAAATTTAGCAGCAGGCACGACCTACGAATTCCGGCCAAAAGTTACGGTAGAAAACGGCCATCCGGATACCAATCTGCAATACGAGCCAAAGAAAATTTATCCCGACCGCTATCAAGACGATTTTGAAACTAAAAATTTCCGCACAGCCGGGACATTTAATACGGTCGTTTTCCCCGACATAAAATATAGCGAGGAATATAACAACCAACCGATAGCATTCAATGCAAAATTCAAAAATGCGAAAAAGGATTTTTGGGGCTGGTTTGTTATCGGCGCCCTGCAATCGGCAGACAAATGGTGCACCCCCCAGCAACGCATCAGAGGAGGCTTTGATTTCAATTATAAACTGCCCATCGGCCTGACAAAATTGAAGGCCTGCGATAATTCGAAGCCGCTCAGCAAAGATAAACAGTTTTACCGCATGGCCAATACTGACTACAATGTCATGGCTTTTGCCAATTACCAAGGGGCCGATGGCAAGTGGAGGCTCTATCAATCCGATGCCCTGCTCTTTAGGCAAAATATCGCCGACAAGTCGAAAATAATCGATATTAGCGCCCAGTTAACCGGAGAAAAACCAACCTTAATAAAAATTTCCGCCAAAATACAATCCAAGGATCCCAACGTCTCCTGCTTTTTCCAAATAAAAGAAAATACCGGCGCCAATTACAATAAAATTTATTCTTCTCCGGAAGTCAAACCTGTAAACGGAATTTGCACCTTCACGCTTAGCGAGTATGGTACGCCCTTATTCTGGACCAGCGATACCTGGTGGGACGGTTGGAAAAAAGTTCTCCGAAGTAAAGAGCGCAATATCAGTATTCAGCATCACCTCCTGCCACTGACCAAGTACATTTTGGGTATGAGGCTACGCGACTACACCGGCATAGTATCCACTGTTGAAAAAGGCGCACCCTCCAATATTCTCGACAAAGAAGTCAACACTCCCCAATTTTCCTCCTATATCGAAAATGTCCCCGTCCACGTTCAATGGGCTGAACCTTGGGGCAGCTATGTTTTGGAGTCCGGCCATAGCATGGCCAATTACGGTTGCGGAGACGCTTCCCTTTCCATGGTCATAGCCCATTGGTACCGCCAAAGCAAAGGCCAAGCCGCGGGTTTTGCCGCCAAGTGGGATAAATACATCTATCCGGAGGTTTGCGCGAAGCTTCGGGGCGCGTGGAAAGGATATTGTAAAGACTTGGGCAGCGAGCCCAACCCCTTGAGCGTTCAGCGCTGGGAAGAGCTCCAAGGCATGACACAGGGCGGCGCTTGGCAAGCCAAAACCATTAAGGAAAAACTACGCCTTGTCGGGTTAGATATCGAGCCGGTTTGCACGCACAATATGGCACAAATTCGAAAAAATTATTTGAATAAGAATATCCCCTTAGTGGTTAAAACTCGCCCATCAATCAATTCCTGCCGAAGCCAGCATTATGTTGTTCTTTTAGGGTTTTACGATAATCGCCAATTTTATCTAAACGGCCAAGAGGCTTTGAATTATCTGATTATCAATGACCCGGCCATGGACCATGAAGAAGATAAGCCGCGTTGGATAAATGTCCAAACCCTCGTTTCTCGTACGGGCGGCATATATTGCGGCCCGCATGCCGTCGGTAACCACGCCACAGCCGAGGATATCTACACTATCGACGCCATGGAAAACGGAGCCTTTGCGGTTTTTCCACGCAATCTTAACGAAGAAAAAAATCCCAATTATCTGCAAACGGTCGCGGCGCGCACTGGCTGCAGCCAAAAATTCCTCAACCGTTTCTTCTACGGAAAATAATAAAAAATACCCGCTCAACGGCGGGTATTTTTTATTTCTGGAATAGTTTAGTGATTTTTTCTTGGAAATTCTGGGGTTGGTTTAATTCATCCTGATTAGTCACAATGAATTTGAATTTCGCCCCGGCCAAAGCATTTTGTAAAAACCGGATATTTTCTTTAGCTTCGGAGCCGATATCTACCATAACTGCCATCACCGGAGAAAAATCACTCCGCCGTACGACAACAAAGTCCACTGGCCGTCTCAGGAGATCTTGGGAAAAACCCAACCACTTTTGGCCAATTTTGGAGCGGTCAGGCTCTAATAATTCTCCTAAAAACATATTGGCTAAAATTTCATAATCACCGGGAAAGGTCTGGCAAAGCAAATCAAAAGCTTTGGTCTTGGCCGGGGACAAAACTTGACCTTTGACAATAAAATTGACTTTGGCTTTACGCCGCATGAGAGTGTCCCAAAGGCTGGCCAAAATCCAAAAAATCAACAAAGCGGCTAAAAAGGCCACGATATACCAAAAATAAGCCTCCATTTTTTGGATAAGCTGCCATCCCCAGTAAGGAATATTAGTCCTGTTAATTGATAAGCTGTCGGTCATATTTGTTTGGTTAATCATAATTTGAAAAGGCCGAAATGCCAAGGCTTCGAATGCAAAAATAAAAACCGCGATATTCGCGGTTATTTCAAAAAAATTTTGCAGGGAGTCTAAGTCTCTGGGCAAGCTCGGCCACAAAGGCATAATTGCTGATAACGTTATCGCTTAAACCATGGTCTCTGAAAGCCTGCTTGGAAAGTTCATTCCACTTTTCATCACAAAGGCGCCAAGAGTCATTATCAATGACGTCAGCAATCATCAGAGTATTGCAAAAAGAGTCCTTGCCGAATTCCAATTTCAGGTCAATGAGCGTGCAGCCTTGTTCATCCCAAGCGCTTTCCAAAATTTTGAAAGCCCTGAGAGCCATTTTCTCCATCTCACCAATCTCGGCCAGATCATCAACTACATCCAGGGCGCGCACTACTCGGGCGGTCTTCAAAAACATGCCTTCTGCGCAAACCTCCTTGGAGTGGCAGAGCAACCACTTTTCTTGATTGGGATTGGCAATAAACGGGTCCTCTTCCCCGTTTTGCACGTCCAATTTTAAGTCAACGCTTTTGTCTCCTTTTTTGACCACTCCGCCGTTAGTTTTCAAAAAAAATTCCACCAAGGGACTTGGAAAACGATAGGGCTTTTGACTTTTAGTCCGAATATATTCGGGATGCCGCTTCAGATAACTGCCTACGGCAAACCGCCTGACCACTACCTCCAAAGGGATCATTGTGCATTCCGGGGCCACAAAAGAGGTTGGGCTAATTTGCCCTTCAAAAGCCACTTCTACACCGCCCATTGCCAGCATTTCGAATACTTCGCAAGTTGTCGTGGTGCAATATTGAGCTTTTTTCTCAAATTGCTTGGTGTAATTCGGATCATCAAAGGCCGTAATATCGTCGCGGTTTTCCAAAATGACAAATTCGGGCATTCCAGCAACCCGAAAAACACTCTTGGTCTTCCCTCTGCTTATCTCTTCGCCTTTTTTATATTCCACTTATCCTCCTTAATAATATGCAATTTTTAATATGCCTGAACTTACCCGTAATCCAACCAAAAATCAAGCCCGCGGGTCTGCGGGCTTGATGAATTATCAATTATTGCAATTCGATGGTCGAGCTGGGGGAAGTTGATGCACTTGGGCTGGGGGCGGGCAAAACTTGAGTCATCTGGGTTCGGGCCACGCTCCACTTTTTTTCAATACCCTCCCCATTCATCTCTCCAGGATTAGCGTCCCCTTTATAGTAATATAGCGGCTTGCCATCCAAAGAAATCTGGAATAAACCGTCTTGGCGCGCAAAAGCCATTACTGTGCCCATATATTTTTCTGCCCTTATTTGGGAGGCATCCCCAACGGTCAGGGGTGGCCAAGTTTCAAGGCAGCTACTGGCGCAATGGCTCTTATCTTTCTCATCTTTGGAAAAAGTATAAAGCGTTCGGCCGACATTATCAGTGACAATTTTCCCTAAAGAACTGTCTGATAGTTTGATAATCGGGTTTTCAATGGGCGGTTCCACTTGCTGTGGCGTTGTCGTGGCCACCTCAACTACCGGCTGCGGGGGCGCAACCGCCTTGGGCGGCTGCATAAAAAAGTAATAATACGCACCAACCCAAACGATCAAGACTACAAAAATAAAAATGATTGCTTTGTTCATAATGGTTATGATTATTATAACCCATTTCCATGAAAAAAAGAGCCCCTGCTTTAGGGGCAATATTATTTTTGCCGTTCGTAGCGCTCGTTATCGTAAGCAGAAACTATACTGACCAGCAAAGCCATTCTCACATACAAACCGTTTTCGGCTTGTTCAAAATATTTGGCGCGGGGATCGTCGTCAACTTCAATGGCAATTTCTTCATTGCGGGGCAGCGGATGCAAAATAATGGCATCAGGCTTCATGAATTGAAGGGTTTGCTTGGTAATCGAAAAGGCCTGCCCTCTTTCAAAATTAGTTCCCCTCTCTTTTTGTGTGCGAGTTTGGTAAATGACATTGACCCGGCCAGCCACATCGCGTAGGTCGCTAAATTCCTCCCACTCCACGCCCCTTTCTACCAAAAAATCTTTGACATCTTGGCGCATACGGGCATTCTCGGGAGAGACATAATATATTTTTATGCGCTTCCAGTTGGCCAAAATTTTACTCAGCGAACGAACCGTTCGCCCCTTATCCAAATCCCCAACCATGGCAATCTGCAGACCATCAATAGGCGCCCAACCGAAACATTTGCTGATCGTATAAACATCCAGCAAGGCTTGCGTAGGGTGCTCGCCGGAGCCATCACCCGCATTGATAACCGGCGCCACTGATTTGGCCGCGGCCTTAACCGCGTCCCCGACAACTTTGCTGCGCATTACAATACAATCAGGCTTATAACCGTTTAGCGTACGCATGGTATCTTCGATGGTCTCGCCCTTTACAGCCGAAGAAAATTCCTCGGCATTTTCCGTGCTCACCACGCTGCCCCCAAGCTTAATGAAGGCGCTCTCAAAAGAAAATCGCGTCCTAGTGCTGGGCTCATAGAAAAGCGAAAACATCAGCCTAGGCACTACCGCCCAATAGCGAGCCAATCTCGCATCGATGTAGCCCTCCATTTCCTTGGTTCGCGGAAAAAGATCCTTTTCCAGCCAGTCCCTGGAAAACTGCGCCACTTCCAGAATATGTTTGATTTTCTCCATGACAACCTCCTTTTTTGGTTTCGCTTTTTGTTTGCCAAAAAGCCGCGCCTCTCTGTGCGCTTATCAATATGGAGTTCTTAATAATACTTTTTTAGTATAGCGCACAAAAAGCGGGGCGTTAAACCCCGCTTTTTCCACAAGCCCAAATTATGATCAGGGACAATTTCCGGCAAGATAGTCGCTGGCCAAACATTTCTTCCCGCTCTTTAGCTCGCACTCTTTTTCTTTGGCGCCGTACTTCCCCCCCGAGATCAGACAAAATATTATCGCCTCATCTTTTTCCCCCGTTACTTCCACCCCGCCTTCCGGGCAATCCCCGCGATAAAGCGCCCATTCCTCGCACTGTTTGCCTTCTGCAAAAGTACAGACCCCATATTCGGAACCGCCGGGATTTTTTTTGATTTCCAAATTGCCACCCTTAAAGATGCAATTTTGCGAAGCAGGGTTGGCGATGGCCGGCTTGGGCTCATTATTCTGAGGGGCTTTTTCCGCGGCCGGAGTGGCCGTTTGCACTTGCCCAACCGGGGCATTCTGCCAAACCTTTTTAATGCAGAAAAATAAAAACACAATCGAGATAGCAAAAATTACAATTATTAATACCTTGATTCTTTGTTCCATATTCTTGTTTCCTAATTATTGCAAAAAAATTCCGTCTCATAAAGCCGGAATGTGGAAAACAAATAGCCCTGTTTTGGCATGAAGCTTAATTCGGTCAAATTTCCCCTTCTTCGTTCAGTGAGTAGAATATACCGACCGCCAAACCAATTACCAAAATCAAACGCGGATCATTATTACCCATTAGGGCATTTTTCAAAGCCGGATTATTGCTGCCCAATGCTAAAGTGGCAAAAAACAGAAGAACGGCCAAGGAGAAAATACTTTTTTTGGTTTTCTTAATGCCCATAGCAAACGTATTTTATCACGTCTGAAAATATTGCCAAGTGTTTAACTTTTCCGAAAAATTTCGTAACACAAAATAGAACAAGCCATAGCCACATTAAAAGAGAGTGCCGCCCCTTCCATGGGTATGGTAACGCTAAAATCCGCCAAAGAAGCCGATTCTTGGGAAATTCCTTCTCCCTCCGAGCCCAAAATCAAACACAAAGGCATTTTTAATCCTGCTTGGGCCAAACTTTTCCCGCCCTGCACGGTTGTGCCCGCTATTTGATAACCCGACTTTTTCAATTTCCCAAGGGCTTCAAAGGGATTTTCCACTAAACAAACCGGAACATAATTTTCTCCACCCGAGGCTACATGTAAAACCGTATCATTAATCTCGCAAGAGCCTTTGCCTGGCAAGCCCAGGGCAAATTTCCCAAAACAGGCTAAGATCCTGATGATAAGCCCGACATTTTGCGGATCATTTACCCCGTCGAGCCAAATTATATTTCTCTTTTGGGAAATGACCTCGTCTAAATTGGCGTAAGAAAACGGCTCAACAACGGCAATAATCCCCTGCAATCTGTCGGCCCGCTTTTGGCGCTTTAACCACTTTTCGTCCTTATGGGTAAAAGCGACATTATTAGTTATAATCAATTTCAAAATATCTTTATCCGGAAAATTCTCTTGGATATATATCTGACGGATACTTCTGGGATTGGATATCAGCCTCTCCCTGATGGAATTTTTCCCGTAAAGATACATTGTGTCGCCTTTGGCAGCCTGTTTCATATTAGCTAATCATACCCTCGCAAACAAAAAAGCGCTAGGTTGCCCCAGCGCCTTTTTTCAAATTATTTCGTAGGTCAAGCTAACTGCGACAGTAATTTCGCTCTGCCCCTCGCTGATGGTCGGAGATGGGGCGCCAGCCGCTTCCATGGCAGCATTTAGCTTATACATTGGCACGGCATTATAAATCTGCGCCGGCAATTGCTCATTAGCATTATAGCCAACCAGCTTCCCCAAGCTTATCCCTAATTGTTTAGAAGTGGCTGCAGCATTAGCTTTGGCTTTGGCAATGGCCGCCTCCCGCGCTTTGGCGATCGTAGCTTCTTTATTATCTACGTCGAAACGTAAATCGCCAACTTGGTTCAAGCCCAAATCTCCAGCCGTGGCTAAAACATCGGAAACTTTATTTAAGTCCCTTATTTTCAATTCAATACTCTGCCGATGGGTATAACCCCGAAGCGTTTGTTTCCCCTCTCTGCTCCAATCATAGGCAGGATTAATGCTATAATTGACAGTTTTGATATCTTCCCGCTTAATTCCCAAGGCCAAGGCCTTTTCTACAAATAGATTCATTTTATCCGTGCCCTCCTTTATGGCTTCGGCCACAGTTTTCTTTTCAATCTCCACCCCAGTGGTAACAAGGGCAATATCTGGCTTAACCACTTCCTTGCCCTCGCCAGAAAATGACATAGAGCGAACACTGTCACTGGTTTTGCCGATATAATCATGTTGACGGAAAGCATTTCGCGCCAAGCCGGCCAAATAAACGGCCAAAATGAGCAAAACAACAATTATCAATGGCTTTATGCCCCAGCCTGGTTTGCAGCAGTGCCCTTCCTGGCAGCCGCAACCACAATTACAATTTTGTTCCATATATTTTTTATAATTATAACAAAAATAATCCTGTTGCAACAGGATTAATGTAAAAAACCCATTCCGGGCTATCATCTGAAATCGATTGTTTTAATGGAAAGAAACAATTCTTGGTTACAAAAAAGACAATCGAGCGCCTCAAGTAGCTTATTAGACACTGCCGCCAGCCCACTAAAAGCATCTTTTACAAGCTCTTGGCCATTGCCGCGTTTGATGGCTGCTGCATGAAAACTATTTTCGCCATCCTTGGTAGGGATTGCAATAATTTTTATTTCCCGCTCAACCGCTTGGCCGATTTGTGCGATAGAAAAAATCGGAACCCTTGTTTCCGGCGGTAACCAATCCGGTAAGGGTTGCGGTGGCTTCCAAACTACCTGCTTAGTAATTTCTGAAAAATCGACTGAGAGCGTCCAAACCGATCCCTCAACGATTTCCCGAAAATTATGTTTGACCATCTCCTTACATAGAGTGACGATGGTACGCCCTTCAGCTTCTTTTTTTGCCGCAGCTAATTTAATTGTGGCTTTCTTAGGCATCGCGCCTCCTTATTTTCTGTTGGTAATTTGCCAAAAATATTTTACACAAAATACCCAATAATGCAAATTACCCCAATGGGCATTTGCATGGCTTATTTTTGAGTATCAGCTTCTGCTGTTTTATCGTATGCAAAAAATAATCTTGGGTTGCCCTACCCTTGGCAAACTTTTTATCTAATAAAGAATTGTGGTTATATCCCCGTCTCGCCATCTCGCGGACAAGTAATTCGTGTCGAACAAAAAGGGCTTTCAATTTTCCCTTCCAACGCAAAGTTTCCGGATGCTTGGCATATCCTTTTTTATTTTTGGTCAGAATCGACCAAATGGCATGCAGTTCTCTGTGCTCCCCTAGCAAATGCGCTGGGCACAAACATCTTGGGTTTACATCCCAAATTCTCATATCAGTTTAATTTCCAAATCGAGGTAGCCAGATAAGTGGCAAAACTTACCCAAAGTAAATATGGGGTAAGTAACCAAGCCGAAAGGCGACTCTTCTTCCATAGCAACAAGACCAAGGCTAAAGTTGTAAGATTAAGCAGACACATTTCCACTATTGCCCAGCCCAACAAATGCCAACCGAAAAATACATAGCTCCAAAATAAATTCAACAGGCCATTGGCAATAAAAATAAGCTTAACAAGCTTATCATTAGCCGCTTTCTCTGTCTTGTTCCAAAAAAGCAAAGCTGAAATCATGGCTAAAAAATATATAATGGTCCAAATAATGCCGATAAACCCGCCCGGCGGAGCAATTGGCGGCAAAGTTAAAGTTTTATACCAAGCCATGCCATTAGCAGTCACACGACCGCCCAAATAAGAAATCGCAACAATAAATAGTGGAATAATAAAATAATTATTCTTCATATCTTTCTATTATTATAACACAAAACGCCTCATACGAGGCGTTTTGCACATTCATTTATTAGCCAAGAATATAAGAAAATATTAAGGGTGCCACAATGGTCGCGTCACTTTCAATTACAAAACTGGGTGTGGACTTTTCCAGCTTCCCCCAGGTAATTTTCTCATTGGGCACGGCCCCGCTGTAAGACCCGTAAGAAGTCGTGCTATCCGAGATTTGGCAAAAATATCCCCACTTCCGGACATTTTCTAACTTCAAATCCTGCTCAAGCAGTGGCACGACACAAATCGGGAAGTCTCCGGCAATGCCGCCCCCAATCTGAAAAAATCCGATGGAAAAATTCTTTGATTCCTCTTTATACCACTCAATAAGCCAAGACATCAGCTCCAAACCTGATTTAACTATGCTAAGATCTTTAATTTCCCCGCGCTTGTGGCAGGAAACAATAAAGTTTCCCAAGGTCGAATCCTCCCAGCCGGCCACAAAAATCGGGATGTTCTTTTCGCAAGCAGCCAGCAACCAAGAATCTTTGGGATCAATCTGATAATATTGCTCAAGCTCCCCTGTTTTAATAGCCTGATACATGAATTCATACGGGAAATACTTTTTCCCCTCGTCTTGAGCTTTGAACCAGCATTTTTGTACTACGCGCTCCAAACGGCGCATAGCCTCTTCCTCCGGGATACAGGTATCAGTCACCCGATTCATATGCCTTTTCAATAAAGCCTCTTCATCGTCCTTGGTAAAGTAACGATAGCCCGGAACCCGCTCATAAAAATCGTGGGCGACAAGATTAAATAAATCTTCTTCCAAATTGGCACCCGTTGTGGAAATAGCGTGGATTTTTCCTTCCCGGATCATCTCCGCCAAGGTAATGCCAAGTTCAGCCGTGCTCATGGCTCCGGCCATAGCCAAAAACATTTTCCCGCCCTTATTTATATGCTCAACATAAGCCCGGGCAGCGTCTTTGACAACGGCAGCATTGAAGTGTTGAAAATTTTTTTCGACAAATTTTTTTATACACTTATGCTGCTGTAATTTTTCTTGCTCCATATTTTTATTTTTTTCTTCATCTAAATGAATTATAGTATTATTTTTTGGCAATGCAAGAAAAAATAGAATTATTTTTCAAAAAAATCCGGTATCATCCGGATTTTTTCTTTTTAACTTAACGGCCCAATTCTACCATGACCGGACAATGATCAGACCCCAATACTTCTTTTTTAATCGAGGAATTTTTAACTTTAGGAAACAATTTTTTAGAAGTAAAAATATAATCAATTCTCCAACCGATATCCCTCTCTCTAAGATTGGCCATATATGGCCACCAGCTAAAACATTGTTTCTGGGGATTTTGTTCCCGAAAGGCATCGATAAACCCTAAACCGATAAGCTTATCTATTTGCTCCCTTTCGCCAGGAGTGAACATCGTATTATTTTTGTTATGCTTGGCATTAAATACGTCTATCTCCTTGTGGGCAATATTAAAATCACCGGCCAAAATGATGTTTTGGTTTTTTTGGGAAGCAAACATCCCTAATAATTTTGCGTAAGTATCCAATTTATAGGGCATATCGCGCTTATCTCTGGAACCATTGGGGATATAAAAGTTATAGAGGGTAAATTCGTCAAAAACCATTTTTATGCCCCGCCCCTCCCCATCAAACCTCCCGGGCAGGATGCTGGTTTCAAAAATCTTGGGCTGAACCTTAGTATATACAGCCGTGCCCGAATAGCCCTTCTTTTGGGCAGAATTAAAATATGAATGGTACCCGTTAATCTTTACAAGTTCGCTCGGCAAATCCAAAACATTTGCCTTTATCTCTTGCAAACAAATAATATCAGCCGGCTCTTGGGCAAGCCATTTAATAAAACCTTGGCGCGCCGCCGAGCGCAAACCATTCACATTCCAAGAAATTATTTTTATTTTTCTGGCCATTTCTTTTCTAACTTAAACGCCAAATATTTTCCGTGCTTCATCATAAAGCGCTAAAATATCCTCCTCCAAACAAACCGGGATAAATTTTTCCTTATCCTCCGCACTAAGCGTATGCAGGGCTTCTATTTTCCATGCCTCAAAACCAAGTGCCTTGCCCTTTTCTACTACCAGCCCTTCCAAGAGCTCATCATAGAGATAAGCGAATTGGGCGCGCATAGAATTATTAATTAATCCCGTAGCGCCATCAACCATATATTTTTTCTGCTTAGCCAAAAAATGGAGTTTTTGGGGATTAATATCTACACCCGTTTCTTCCTTGCCCTCCTTTAGGGCTGTTTCCTCGTAGGTGGCGCCAATTTCTACATGCCCGCCCACCGTAGCATCAAGCTTGTCCGGATAGGTTTCTTTGTCTTTGGCCCGATGCTGAAAGATAATTTCCCCCTTGGGAGTAACAAACCAAATATGCACTTCGCGATGCAGGAGGCCGTCTTTATGTATTTTTGAGCGCAGCTCCCGACCGACAACCTCATCTTTTTCATTAATAATATCTAAATATCCATCCATAATTTTCCACGTTTATTTTATATCAAGACCAAAGCCGGCAAGCAAGGCCAAAACCTCTGGCTGTGAAAATCTTGCCTTTTTTAAGCGGCATTTAGTCGGATCAATATAATAATTCTTCGCCCCGGAAAAATCCGCCTCCTCCAAATTAGCTCCATCAAAAATGCTGCCCTTCAAGTCGCTTCCGATAAAAACGGCTTTTTTAAGATTGGTGTCGATAAAGTCAGTTTCTTTGAGTGTGCAATCGCTAAAACGGCTCTCCTCCATTTTTAACCCGGTAAAATTACATAATTCAATGCGGCAATGATTAAATTCCCAGCTTAGCAGAAATGGATTAACTTCCTTGAACAATACTCCTAAAAATTTGCATTCTTCAAAAACGGTTTCCCGAAAACCACAAGCATAAATTTTGGCACTGGAAAAATCACAATCCTTAAAGATGCAGCCGATAAAAACCGTTTCGCCAAGATCGCAATTACCTAAATCGCATTTTTCAAAAAGGCAATCGGTAAATTCCTTGTCTTTAATCTTTTGTCCGGAAAATGCCAGTTTCGAGAATTTTTCTTGATCGTATACAGCCTCTTTTAATTCCATATTCTTATTACCAATTATTTTTTTCGTATTGAAATACTCCGAACCAAAACATCATTTTGGCCGGTGATTTTAATATTGCCCACAAGGAGATAGACGTATTTAATGCCAAGCATAACAAAAATAATACGATGTTCACTCCTGGCGAAAGGGAGCAAATAGATAAGCTTATCGGTTTAGGGTTTATCGATGCCTTTCGGGAACAAAATCCCCAGAAACAATGTTTTAGCTGGTGGCCATATATGGCCAATCTTAGAGAGAGATATTGGTTGGAGAATTAATACTTTTTTTCTTCCAGAGCCGCTCTTGTTTTTGGACCATAAACCCCACTCATCGGCTTAATATTACGGTCTTTCTGAAACTTGATCACAGCATCGCGCGTTGCCGGTCCAAAATATCTTGTTATATAAGGATGTGTAAAATATCCAAGATCTCTTAACCTTCTCTGCAAAATAGAAACATTATTATCAATCATCCCAAACTCCAGCAGCACGGCCGGTAGCGTCGTCACGACTTCATTTTTTGCTTTATTGCCAATAACATTAATATTATTCAACCCTTTGCCCTTTATAATCGTACCCAATCTATATTTTAACAAGACCAAAAGTTTTGCGAATTTATTGACGCCCAATAATCCTTTATCATTATTGCTATCAACAATTTTTACTTCTTTTGCATCTTTTTTAACGAGCTTATTTGTAATCTCGCCACCAAAAGCGCCACCAGGCAGTACGATTAACGAATTCACTAATTTACTTTTGACAGTTTCACTAACGCCATACGAGTCAATAGAATAATATCTTAAATAGACAGGATTAATAGATGCTGGTATTTCTATCGCTGCAGAATAAATGGTTGTTGGCGTACAAGTATTATTTGCATCCATGCAATAAAAAATACTTAAACAATTGCCTCCCACCCTGTCAACGCATGAAAGATTAGTCAAAACATTATAATGCGACAATTCACCAAAAGTATATGACGCCCCATTAGTGGTTGCTGAAGCGGTTGTCTCCGGATCCGCAACGCTAACACTAAAAGTATGCGTTGAATACCCTCCGGCATAGTTAAATGATATCTCCCCCAAACTATCTGCCTTATATTTTCCGTACTCTACTCCATCAATTTTAACCGTATAGTAATAATCCGTTTGTAAGTCTCCAACTTTATGCTCCGCAGACGAAACTCCAGACACCCCAGATTCGGTCCATTGTTTAGTAGAACTTGCGTTACCCCAAGTCAAATTTGAGACGGCCACCGACCCCGCATTGGGCGTAATATCTAGAGCAACTGAACTGATACTACTTGTCGAAGTAATGCCAGTCACGGCTACAATTGTTGTTCCATCGGCGTTTATCGTTGAAGTATAGCCGGAGAAAGGCCTTTTAAAGCTATCGATTGTTACATTGGCCATACCTGTACCACCCAAGGCTGCATCAGGCGCGCCATCCAGCACAATAGTAACTGTATTAGTTGAGGATGACGGGGCTGTTGCAGAAATAACAATTATATTCTCATTGGAAACGGCTTTTATGATCGGGGAAGAAGTGTATTGAT
>CAZQSQ010000011.1:0-28100 GCA_964596325.1 uncultured Candidatus Saccharibacteria bacterium | reverse complement strand
TTTTGACAAAAGTCATAGTTTAACAATTCATTACGCACGGTTGGCTCAGTGGTAGAGCACTGCATTCACATTGCAGGGGTCATAGGTTCGAATCCTATACCGTGCACCAATAAAAACACAGTTGTGTTTCAAATATTCGGTATAGGATTCGAACATAAAGGGGGGTCGGGGAAATTTTAGAGAAATTTCCTCGTGGAGGAAAACAGCCCCGAGCTTAGCGAGGGGCGACAAGAAACCGTGGGTTTCTTGAGAGCAGCGCAGCTGCGACGTGAGATTCCTATACCGTGCACCAATAATCAGCCCGTAAAACGGGCTTTTCTTATCTAAAAACAGTGGAAAATTGGGATTTTCACTCTTGCCCAAAGAATTGGTATAATAAAACATAATTTATTGCGAATATTATGAACAAAAGTTTTATACTTGTTTTTTCGATTGGGTCATTGTTTTTTTCTTTTGCCGCAATATCTGGGGCCTCTTCGGTTGCGCCTGCGCCCATATTAGATACCGGCAGGATTGAGGCGACGGTTTTGGAGATTAATAATATCGCGGCTGCCAATCTGGATACCGGCAAGATAAGAATTGATAAAATTTTGGAATATGAGCACCATGGTAGCGCTACCTATGAAGCGTTAAAAGTCGGCGATGTAATTCCGATCACTTTTCAATGGGGGGCTAAGGAAATTTTTATTAATGATTCTTCCGAGCATGGGCTTAATTTGCCGGGGGTACACGTTGGAGAAAAGATTAATGTTAGAATAAATGGCACGCCTATTATCGCCGGGCGCGGTGCCGGCTGGACCTTGTTTGAGTATACGAAGGCTGGCAAGCAAACTGAATCAGACGAACAGGAAGAACTTGATAATGATGAGAAAAAAGATTCAAACGAAACTTCGTCAAAGCCAAAAGTTGAAAAGCCGGGCGAAGAAAAGGAAGGTGAGGCGGAAAAAACTGACGAAGCAAAAGAAACAGAAGAAGTATCCGCTAAACTTATTGAAAAAAAGCACATAAGCTCCATCGAAAGCATCAAGAAGGACAAGGAGCAATATAATGTTAAGGGTTATCGGAGGGCAAAATTTTTAGGATTAATACCTTTTGATTTGAAATTAGAACTAATAATTGATGCAAAGACAGGGAATGTGGAAAGCGTTAAAAAGCCGTGGTGGTCTTTTCTTTTCAGCGATGACTCCCAATAATTTTCGTTCGAGAAAATGCCCCTCGGGGCATTTTTTTGGTAAAATAGGCAGTGGAAAACTGGGCTTTTGCTTTATTTTAACTCTCAGTGCTATAATAAAGAGGCAGGATTAAAAAACTCCGATTGTTAAGCAAGCGCTAGGCGCTTGCGCCTTTTTATAAAAATAAAATATTATCGCATGCCCCAAACAAAATATATTTTCATTTGTGGCGGAGTGATGTCGGGAATCGGGAAAGGCATTACTTCAGCTTCCATTGGCCGGATTTTGCAGGACAAAGGATATAAGGTCACCAATATTAAAATTGATCCCTATCTTAATGTGGACGCCGGCACCATGAATCCCGTGGAGCATGGAGAGGTTTTCGTGACCGATGATGGTATGGAATGCGACCAAGACATGGGCAATTATGAGCGGTTTTTAGAGCAGGATATGTCGGCCTTCAATTACATGACTGCGGGCATGGTTTATCAGAGCGTTATTAATCGCGAGCGCAATTTAGGGTATGCAGGCAAGTGTGTGGAGGCTGTGCCGCACATTACCGGAGAAATTATCAATCGCATTACTAAGGCCGGCCAGAAGGCTAAGGCGGATTTTGTGATTACTGAAATCGGCGGCACGGTTGGTGAGTTTCAAAATTCGTTATTTTTGGAAGCGGCGCGCATGATGCATTTGCAGGCTATGGGGCAAGTGGTTTTTGTTTTGGTGAGCTTTTTGCCCGTGCCCAGAACTTTAGGCGAAATGAAAACCAAACCCACGCAATACGCGGTGCGTACGCTTAATTCAGCAGGCATACAGCCGGATTTTATCGTCGCTCGCGGGGAATACCCGATCGATGAGCCCCGCAAGCAAAAACTTTCCATTTTCTGCAACCTGCCATCGGCTAATATCATTTCGGCCCCGGACATTGATTCTATCTACAAGGTACCGGTCAATTTCGAAAAGGACAGGCTGGGGGAAAAGATCCTAAAGACTTTTAATCTTAAGCCCAAAAAGAAAAAGAATAATGATTGGCAGAAGTTGGTGCGCGCTATTGTCGCCGAAAAGGAGGATGTCAAAATCGGCATTGTAGGTAAATATTTTAAGAGTGGAAATTTTACACTCATGGACTCTTATATTTCCGTGATCGAGGCCATTAAACACGCCTCTTGGGCCAATAGGCGTAAGCCGGTTATCCAGTGGTTGGATTCGGAAAAATACATTGAAAATGAGGAAAATCTTAAAGAATTAAAAGAATATGACGGGATAATCGTGCCCGGAGGCTTTGGCGGCAGGGGTGTAGAGGGTAAGATTAAAGCCATCCAGTATTGCCGCGTGCAAAAAATTCCCTTTTTAGGATTGTGCTTTGGCATGCAGCTAGCCACCGTAGAATTTGCGCGCCATGTCTGCGGCATGAAAGATGCCATTACCACCGAAATCGACCCGAAGACCACTCATCCGATAATCGATGTAATGGCCGAACAGAAAGAAAATATTGAGCAGGGCAATATGGGAGGCAGTATGCGTTTAGGCGCTTATGACTGCAAATTAAAAAAGGATACAAAAGCTTTTGCGCTTTACGGCCAAGAGAAAATTTCCGAAAGGCACCGGCATCGCTATGAATTTAATAATAAGTATCGCGAAATTTTAGAGAAAAAAGGCCTGGTATTCTCCGGCATCAATCCTAAGCGCGATTTGGTAGAAATTATTGAATTGCCAGAGCATCCGTTTTTTATGGGCTGTCAATTCCATCCGGAGCTTAAATCGCGCCCGCTCAAGCCCCATCCGCTGTTTATGGGTTTAATAAAGGCGGCGATAAAAAAAGAAAAATAATTTTCAAAATAAGAACCCTGCTTCTCGGCAGGGTTTTTGAATTCAAATTTTTCTCAGAAAGAATTGGCATTGTTCGGGCAGGGATTCCACTCTGGGGAGAGGGGCATATCCGTTACTGCGCCAGAATTTTTGGGCGGGAGATGGTCGGTAATCGGTCCAGAGTACGGCATGGGTGTAGTGCATTATTCGGGCGTCGTGAAGCATTTTCAGAAACATTTTGTGCCCGACGTGGTGGCGCCGATAAGGCTTTAGCACTCCCATTTGGAAAGTGTAATAACACTTCCACTCTCTGGCCAGCGGCAGCCTCGCGGTTTGGATTATCGCGATGTTTTGTTCATCGATTATTTCGGGTAATTGCATGCACTCATACATGCCAACTAATTGGCCTCGGTGCAAGGCGGCATAGAGGCGGTAGTTTTTCTGTTCGGAGTTTTTCGAGATAAGCCGCCACATATCGCCAAAAGAGTAATTTTGCGAATAGGGCGGGGCATTGAAGAGGGAGCAGAAAAAATAAATGGCCCGAATTTTCCAATAAATCCAATCCCAGCGGTTTGCGTTAGTTGCAATTATTTTAATGGCAACTTTATTCAATTTTCCTCCTAAATATGTAGTTTTGAATACTATAATTATAGCATTATTGTTTGAAAAGTCAATAAAGAAAGGAGTGAATCTTTGAGAGGTTTGGGGGTGTGGAAAAGATATTTGACCTGAACTTCCCAAACGCTTAAAATGTGGGAGTAAGTGGGAAACTGTGGAAAAGTATGTTAAGAAACCCAGTTTCTGTGGATAACAAGCCAAATAACAATGTTTGTCGGAGAATACCAACACACAATTGATGAAAAGCGCCGTATTTCCATGCCTGCCAAATTCAGGCCGGACTTGGAAGGAGGGGCAGTCGTGACTATTGGTTTTGACAAGTCTTTGGTTGTTTATCCTGCCGCGGAATGGCAAGATTTTTCCAAAAAATGGGGCAGTCTTCCGCTATCCACCGAAGCTGCCAGAAGCTTTTCCCGCATCATGCTTGCTGGCGCTGCTCAAGTGGAATTCGATAAGCTTGGCCGCATGCTTATTCCGGAAAATTTGAAACAATATGCGGGGCTCGGCAAAGAAGCGACAGTTATCGGGCTATTTAATAGGATTGAAATTTGGGATACGCAGAAATGGGGCGAATATAAAGCCAAGGCCCAGAATAATTTGGAGCAAATGTCAGAACAATTAAAAGATTTGGGAATATAATAGAAATCCAAATGCCAGAGCGTGAGAGCAAAGAAAAACACATACCGGTTTTATTGGAAGAAGTTATCGCGTATTTAGATCCCCAGGCTAACGAAAAGGTGATTGATGGCACGGCGGGGTTTGGCGGACACTCGCAAAAAATTTTGCAAAGTGTTGGCCCTGGCGGCAAAGTGCTGATGATAGAATGGGATCCGCAAGCAGTAGAAGCTCTAAGGGAAAAATTTGCTGTCGAGATAAGAGAAGGGCGCGCCGTAGTTGAGAATGATAATTATGCGCATCTGGAGGCAATCGCCCGAAGGCACGGCTTTGCCCCCGCGGAAAAAATTTTATTGGACATCGGAATATCGAGTTTCGACATTGATCAGTCAGGCCGGGGTTTCACTTTCCAAAAAGACGAGCCACTGGATATGAGATTTTCCCCCGAGGCGCCTAAAAGTGCTTATGAGATAGTGAACAGTTACAGCGAGGATGATTTAGAAAAAGTTTTGCGCGAATATGGTGAAGAAAAATTTGCCCGTCGGATTGCCCGGATGATTGTGGGCCAAAGGAAAGCCAAGCTCATTACTACAACTTTTGAACTGGCCGCCCTGGTTAAAAAGTGTTTGCCGGGGTGGAAAAAGGATTTAGGGAGATCGTTTCAGGCCATAAGAATAGAAGCAAATCAGGAGTTAGCCAACTTAAAAAATGTTTTGCCGCAGGCCCTGGAGATATTGCCAAGCGGCGGGCGACTGGCAGTGATATCGTTTCATTCTTTAGAGGATAGAATAGTGAAAAATTATTTTCGGGAATTAAAAGAAAAGGGGTTGGCGGAGATTTTAACCAAAAAGCCAGTGACGGCCGGAGAAAAGGAGATAATGGCCAATAGCCGATGCGCTAGCGCCAAAATGAGAGTACTTCAAAAAATATAAACAAATATGATTTCCAAAAGATGTTCGCCAATTTATTTCAATATAATCGCTTTGGTTTTTGTTTTGACCGGCATCTCCTTTGTTTGGCAAGCCTGCGAGCTGAATTGCCACCATGCGCGTATCGAAAAAAATGAAGCCACATTAGAAAATTTACGCATGGAAAACCGGAGCATGGAATCATATGTTTCTTTGCGGCTTTCGGAGCTTAATCCAGAGCAGCTCGCCCAAAGCCAGAATTTTGAAAAAATTTCTGAAATCGAGTATATTGAGGTAGCACCCAGCAGCGTTGCGCGCAGGTGATTATTTGTAAAATGAAGCTGCCATTGAGAGCCTTATTTGTTTTACTGTTTTTTTTATTGGTCGCTAGCCTGACTGGCTGGCGCCTTTATGATTTACAAATTGCCCATGGGGCTTTTTACCGCGCCTTGGCTAATGGCCAGCAAACACAGTTTTTTGACGCTAATGGTCAGCGGGGTAAAATTTTTGCCACTGATGATGGGGAATTGACAGTTCTTTCTACGGTTAAAGAGCAATATTATTGTTTTGCCGTGCCTAAAGAAATTGAAGATCGGGAAAAGGCCAAGATCGAATTGGCTAAATTGCTTAATATCGGGGAGGATGTTATTTCTAATAAACTTTCCGACCAAGAGAGTCAGTTTGCCGAATTGAAGGATAAACTTTCCCCCGAAGAAGTAAACGCACTGGGCAAGTTGGCGCTCAAAGGTGTTTATGTCCGAAAAAAGTATGTGAGTTTTTTCCCGCACGGCAAAGTTGCCTCGAATGTTTTAGGTTATGTTGATCGCGACGGGAAAGGGCTTTATGGTGTTGAAGGTTATTACGATGACATTCTAAGCCCGAGCCAGGGCATGGTAGCCAGCGTGAAGGGTTTGCAGGAATATTTAACCCCGGAGTCTCGGGAAATGAAAAATGGCGCGGATATCGTTTTGACGCTGGATGTCAATATTCAAAAAAAGGCCCAAGAACTATTAGAGGACGCTGGCCAAAAATTTAACATGGAGAGCGGGCAAATTATCGTTATGGATCCCTACAGTGGCCGGATAATTGCTTTGGCCAATTACCCCGATTACGACCCCAATGATTACAGCAAATATGCCGGTAATATGGCGGTTTTTCAAAATTGGGCCGTGCAGAAACTTTACGAACCGGGTTCGGTTTTTAAGGCTGTTACCATGGCTATCGGTATCGAGACGGGCAGCGTTTCTCCCACCACTACTTACACCGATCCATGTAAAGAAAAATTCGATAGGTTTTTAATTGGTAACTATGATGGGCGCTGCTGGGGAAAGCGCAATATGACCGAAGTTCTGGAGCGTTCAATTAATACGGGGATGATTTTTGTCGAAAGGCAAATCGGCCATAAAAAGTATTATGAGTATCTTTCGAACTTCGGATTTTTTAGAAAAACCGGAGTGGATATGGCGGGCGAGGCGGTGAGTGGCAATGAAAATTTGAAATCGATGCGTGACATTAATTTTGCCACTTGTTCTTTTGGACAGGGGATTTCCATTACCCCATTGCGGTTGGCGGTTGCTTATTCGGTTTTGGCTAATGGTGGCAATGTTATGAAACCTTATATTGTTGAAAAGATTGTCAGAGCTGATGGAACGGTAAAGGAAACAAAACCGGAAATTGAATACCCTAATGTTATCTCTCCTGAGACCGCCGCGACCGTGCGCCAGATGCTCAATGCGGTTACCGAGTCTGGCTATAGCCAATATGCGCGGGTCAAGGGTTATTTTGTCGGCGGTAAAACGGGGACCGCTCAGCAGCCTGGTCCGGGCGGTTATACTAAAAAAACTTGGCATACTTTTGCCGGCATTGCCCCGATTTATAATCCTAAATACGTTATAATTATTAAGCTGGATAATCCGGCGGCCTCTGAGGCTTCGGCATCAGCGGCGCCGATTTTTGCCAAGCTAGGGGAATATGCGCTCAATTATGCGCACGTCCCAACTGAGCGAGCAGTAGAGGAATTCAAATATAAGCCAGTGCAATGAAAGCCCCGATTTTTAGCGCTATTTATGCGCTCAAAAAGCCGCAAATAATCCTGATCACTTCTGATCATGGTAGTCTTTTAGCCGATCTGGTGCACTTTTTGGCCAAAAAATTATTTGTGGCCGAAAAGGCCGGGGCTTTTGGCGGGCTTGGCCAGAGTTTGGCATGGTTGAGAAACGGAAAAATGATTGTTGATGTTTCCGAATTTTCCCCGCGCGATTTGATGTTTTTAATAGAAAATTGTTCACAATGTTATTTTGTTTTGGATTGGTGTATGGGACCAAGGGCTAAGGCCAAGACTTTGGAAGCTTGGGCAGCGCTTAGGTCGGTGCGCAATCCGCAAAGTGTCAAATTGATTTATAACAGCGACTTTGCCTTCGGGGAGGATTTCTCAAAAATTAAAGGCTTGCAAGTATGCAGCTTTGGCCAGAATGGTGAGCCCGATCTGCGAATAAGCGATATCATCGCCGGGGATAAGACACATTTTAAGGCAAATTATAATAGAAAGGTTTGGCCGGTTTGGATGAATGGGGGTTCAACCGCGCAAGAAGTCGGCTCTGTGGCTGCTTGTTTATGCTTGGCCGACATATTCGGGCTTAATTTAGTGGAAATGACTCAAGAGTTTAAGTATTACACAGAGTTTGATCGTTTTCGTAGTGTAGACAATTCTTGATAATTTTGTTATATTAATTTTCGTTAGCCGCTATCGTCTAGTGGCCTAGGACACGCCCCTCTCACGGGCGTAACACCGGTTCGACTCCGGTTAGCGGCGCCCTGAAGTAGACAAAAAAACGACATTTAATAGTGTCGTTTTTTTTGACACTTCAGGGCTGCCCTGCAGCGTGCCGAAGGCTCTGCTGCAGGGCGCCGCTAATGTTTCTGCAAAACGCTTTGGCGTTTTGCACTATTAGAGAGACAAAATATAATTAATGTAATGCTAAAAAAACTTCGTTATTGCATTTATGTTTTGCAAAGTCTTAAGGATGGAAATATGTATATCGGTTTTAGTGAAAATCTAAAACAGAGATTGACGGATCACTTTCGAGGTAATTCCTCGGCCACTTCTCCAAGGCGCCCATTTCAGTTGATATTTTGTGAGTATTTTGCAAACAAGTCTGATGCTTTGCGCCGCGAAGAATATTTTAAGACTTCTGCTGGGAAGAGGAGTTTGGGCTTAATATTGAGAAACTATTTTCAAGGCGACTCCGGTTAGCATTTATTTTTTGATTGACGAAAGTATAATTATATTATATAATATAATCACAGATATTTATAAATATAAAGAGGGGGAAATAATAAATGGCTGACAAAGAGGATAAAAGCAAGTCGAGACCAATAGACATGGTCGAAGAAAAGGCAGATACAGTTGAAAAAAAGTTGGCTGTAGTGTTATATAACATGAACTCCGGCTGCAGGCTCGAAGACCGATGGCAGTGCGAAATTCTCAGAGAATCTACATGGAGTGAGTTTATCCACCTAAGCTTTTTGCACAGAGCCCAAGGAGTCGTGCAGCTATTGCCCGGAAAATCCTTTGATGAAATTTTGGACATAATTCGCGCCATTTTATTCTGATTGATAAAGCAAACCATCTAAAAGATGGTTTTTTGTATTTTTGCACAGCTGATGGCCAGAAAATCAGTTATAATTAGCCATATGCAGAGGTGGTAGAAAGACGTCTATCTTTCGTGATAGTCTTTTTTGATTAGCATAGCTTGGCGAAGTTGATATTGACAGAATGATATTTAGTGTTAAAATATAGAAGTTAAAGATATTAGTTTTATTGACAACATATAAGGAAAGTGAGGATAAAAATGACAAACGTAACTAGAGCTTTGAATGCTATGCAGAGACAAAAGGGGTGGCTTCAAAGCTGGCAGACTAGTATTTCTATTTTTGGACCCATGCTTCTGGCTTCTCTTGCCGTGCTGGTTGTCGTTATCATCAATGGCCCAGATGATTCAACAATCCTAAAGATTATTGCTATTGCATTAGGCGGTGGTCTTTGCTTAGGGTTTTTTACCTATTGTCTGTTTTCCGTTGCAATACGAATTTTGAACCGGAGAATGAAGTTTTATTCGCGCATTGAGAAAGATGCCGATAGGGAAAGGGCGCTCATTGATGAGGCTAAACATTTAGAAGATCAGTATTTTCCAATCGTTGAACAAATAAGGGAAGCCAATGTAGAATTGCAAAGTTTTCCTGACATCAATTATGAAGAGCGAGTCAAGAAGCAATTTGAAAGCATTGCTGCGATTCCGGAAGTCGGGAGCGAGCGGATGATTACGGTAAACAATGAAAACATGGTTGTTACCACCCGCGAACTTTCAGCTGTCGACCCGCGGGACAATAGGCGCCATGGATTCGGGCGCTTTAACATTGTCATTTATCATAATGGAAGTAAGGGTGGAGTAGTTTGTATTGGCGCCGACAGACCAAAAGTCATCGACACTCTGCCATACTTTGCCCCCTATATTGATGGTTCTGGCCGGATAATTCCTGTCCAAATCAAACAGGCAATACCAAGTTTTATCGCCAACCGTGATTATGCAGGATTGGTTCAAATGGTCATAAATGTCATCTGTAATATTGACGAAAACGATGCTTATGGGCAAAGAATAATTCACTGGCCGGTGCTCCAAAATTAATAGCCGCAAACGCGGCTTTTTTCTTTATTTTGAAAGGTTATTTAAGGTATTTTTGCTATTGACAATTACTAATCAAAGTGTTATAGTTTCATGAAAGAAAGAAATTGACAAATAGCAATATTGTCATTTTCGACTTAAAAATCGAATAAGAGAGTTGCAAAAAAAGATCAAAAAAGGAGGCAATGTTATGAGTATGATTATGAGTATGCGAATCGGATTCATTCCGAATGCATCGGCGGATATTAGAGCGAGACTTATTAGTTCCGGTAAGACGGTGCAGCCGTCTTCGGCAATGGTCGGAGATGAAGAAATCAGCGGTTATTGTTTTTATCCGCTTGACGAGAACGAAAGTGATTTAGAACGGTTGCTGAACATTCCAAGGGGATCGGTGTCTTTTCGGAGGACGAGTAATGATTCGCTCACAATGATCCAGATTGTAAATAGTGCAACGGTTAGGCGAGCGCGACAAATACGTGAAGCTGGTCCTGATTCGCTTAGCGATCAGGCGTGTGAGCGAATGGCTGGAGAGCCACCGCCGCCCAGAGGCGACACTGAAAGTAGGACGCGGTTTGTTGCAATTTGCAGCAAGAACAACAACAGCTTGAGGAATTCTTTGATCAAGAAAAAGAAAATTCTTCAAGATCGGGCAGACGAAATCTGTCAGAATTACACTAAGGCGCTCCAAGATCTTGATGAGGTAAGCTTGAGGCTTGAAGTATTGGGCGCGCACCCAGAATTGGATGCACAGGAGTTCACAAACCAATACGACATGCTTATGAAAAGCCCTCTAATCAAGAGGATTACCGTTGATGGCGATCGCATCATTGTTTTTACAAAAACAATATATGCCATTGAAAAGGAACAAGGCACCATGCGGATGCTTTCCGTTAGACGCATCGGAGAGTTCAAAATCCAGATTCCGATAACGATTACTGATTCGCACGAAAGGGTTAGAACTGACATTTTCGATGTCGAATTGATAAGATTTGAAAATCTAACCTGCCCACTTGATGGCGGCCAGCAGGCCCCGCATGTTTTTCCGACAGGGAAGGCTTGTTTTGGCACTTATGAACAAACGGTTAGAGAATTGTGGCTCGCGCGAAATTTTTGCAAGCTGATTCTGGAGTTGTTGCATTTCTTGATAAATTCACATAACCCCGGAGACGGTCTTGGGAAACATATCGTCGAGTGGCCAGTTGCCAAAGAGAGCGAATACAACGGCAAATTAGCCCCAATTTGAGAAGGAGGATAGAATGCAAAAGATAAGTGGAAACAAAAAAAGCGTGTGGCAGAGAATAGCGGGATTTTTCCGCTGTCTATGGAATTGGCTTTGCCGGCGCGGCTGGAAATGCCAGGTGCCCGCAAAAACGGAAAAAATTAGTACTGACCAAAAATCGGTAATAGTCGTTGAGTCTCCAAAGCAAACAGCTGAGAGGCCAATAAAAGCCGAAGAGCAAGCAAAGGCTGAGGAGGCAACGATTCTGCCAATGGCAGAGCAAAAAATCGACCAGGCAGCACCTAAGGCAGAGGATGCAGTTGCAGAAAAATCAGAGTTGGAAAAACCGGTTTCGGAGGACGCTCAAAAAACTGCACCAGTGGAGCCTGCGCCGCTTGATATAAGAATCATTGAACAGGTTTGCATTGAGACGGGTTTGAATCATGACATGCTGACTAACAAAGTTTCTTGGTTTGATCAAAACAAGGTTCGGCAGTTCACGACTTTTCAGGCAACGCAGGAGGTAGCAGAAGTGTATGACCTAAGTGGCGCGCCATTCAATCCATTCAATTTCGACTTGTATTTCACCCAAACAGCTTGGCAAGTCCTCTTTGCTTACATCCGTCTTAACCCGAAGGAAGTAGGCGGATTCGGACAGGTCGAAAGGTTCGACCCAAGGGACAAGAATAAGTTTTTGGTGACAGAGATCCTTTTACCAAAGCAGGTCTGCTCCTATGCGGAGACAGACTGCAGCAATTGGATTCCGGAAATGCAGGAGAAAATGGTAAGGGACGGCAGAGCCAAAGATACAAAAAAGAATAAGCTTTGGTGGCACAGCCATCACGATATGAGTGTGGGTCCATCCAGCCAAGACGACAGACAAATGGATACATTTAATACAGGGTTGACCCCCTACATGATAAGGGGCATTTTCAACAAGAAAAATGAAGCCCACATCACTCTTTACGACTACGAAAGAAAACTGAAGCTTATCAAGCATTATTACGGCTTGGTTTGCGCCATCAGTGATGACATTCTTGAAGCAGCCCAAAAAGAGGTAAAGGCAAAGGTCAGTACGAAAGGAGTCTGGTAATGTCCGAGGGAGCGGTAATATGCGATTTCTCCAGGCAACAGGAAATCTTTAACCCGGAGTTGTTGCGACCGCATCAGGTAAGCGTCATTGGTTTGGGGTCGGTCGGTTCGGCAATCGCTTTAATTCTTTCCCAAATCGGGGCAGAAAAAATATTCTGCTACGACAACGGGATTGTTTATGAGGAAAGTGTGCCAAGCCAATTCTTCCGCCATTGCGACGTCGGCAAAAAGAAGACCGAAGCGATGGACGCAATCATCCGCAAATTGGCAGGATTCGGAATTAAGATGTTTGACCACAACGTGGCCTCGCGTGAGCAGTTTGGGAAAATCGTTTTTCAGTGTACTGATACTATAGCCAGCCGCAGGGAGATTTGGGCGAAATCGGGAATAAAATATAACCCGTTCATCAAAATCTTTATTGACGTGAGGCTGGGACCGGAAAGTTTTAGGATTTACGTATTAGATCCCTGTAATCGCGATCATATTACCTATTATGAGAAGTCGTTAGCGCAGGAAGAAAAGCCAAGGCCGCAAACATCGATGCCGACTTCGGTATTGGCTGGAGCCGTGGCTGTCGAGCAGATGCAGAGGCTTCTAAAATGCCAGTTCAATTGGGGGAATATGAATAACGAATTCACCCTTGACCTGCTCAACCTTTGTGTCCAAAAGAGCAAAATTAAGGCCAATGATGCCTTAAATAATGGCTTTCCGCCCGACCGCCCTGTCTACGACCCTTCCACAATCTTAAATACAAAACTTGATATTATTGGTTGCGGAGCCACCGGCTCGCACGCGGGTTTCTTTCTCGCGCAAGTCGGCGCGCGCAATATTAATTTTTGGGATTTTGATACGGTTATGCCCCACAATATTCCAAACCAGCTTTTCAGAATGGAGGATATTGGCAAGCCTAAAGTTGAAGCCATGAAGAATATCATTGAAGACGTAGTTGGATTTCCAAGCTTCGCCCATAATGAAAAGGTTTGCAGTCAAAGCGGTCTTGGACCATATGTTTTCCTTCTGGTTGATACTATGAGCGGACGCAAGGAAATTTGGAAAAACTGCATCAAAGGAAATAGGGCGATCAAAGCCATGGTGGAGACAAGAATGTCTTCCCAGTATTGCAAGATTTACCTGATCGACCCTAACAATCCGAAGCATTGTCAATATTGGGAAGATACTTTATGCGACGACTCCCAGGCAGAATTATCGTCTTGCGGAACTTCGATGAGTATTGAAACCGTGGCCGCCACTACTGCCGCATTGGCAGTAAGGATATTCGATCATTTTTGCGACAATCAGGGAGATTGGAATCAAATTCCAAATGAACTGATGTTTTCGCCGGGAAGTTTGCAATTGTTTTCAGACAAAATCAAAGCATAACGAGAGAGGAGAATTAAAATGACAGGACAAGAGCAAGAACAGCAGGATGCACAGCCAGCAAATGACTTCGAGAGGCGTGCGCAAGCCGCACAGAGCATGAATACGCCAAACGGCCCACAGGTCATTGTGACGTTATTTCCGGGAGAGGACAACATTTCCGTCCCTATAATTCCGGGGAAAACGACAAGAGGTGAGGTCTATGACCAAGCCTTGGGGAATCTTCCTGAGGAATCCAGGAGAAAATACACTAAGGTTAGGGTCAGTGGCAATGATATCCCCAACTTTGAGTCTGCTCGCGATGAGCTGGCCAAGGAAGGGGAGATATATTCCATAAGCACCGAGTCCAGGGGCAACTCTTGAAAATCAAAGAAATATAGCCGCGTTATCGCGGCTTTTTATATTGACATTACAAAAAAATATGTTATTATAATTAAGGTTTGATTGGCCTGCTTTGCGGGACAATTGGATCAATTTACAAATAAATAAAAGGAGAAAAGTGAGTGAAAATAGAGTAAAAGGATATGTCATTGGCATTAATCTCAACCAGAAAACAAAAAAAGAAAACTGGGTGGTTAAGGTTAAGGATGGAGCGAGCGTCTTGAATGGCAAGAGATTGCCGGTCGTAAGCATTAAAGGAGATTTGGCTTTGGCAGCTGGCCTTAATGTCAACTTTGCCATTGGCCAAAAGGAAAACCGCAGTGGCCAAAAATACCATGTGGCGGTGGATGTTTCGCTTTCAGGCGAAGAAGGAGAAAAGTGAGCACAAGAATAGCGGAAGATGTTGAGGCAAAGACACTCACGTCCAATGGTTTTCATATTGGGGACTCAGTCAGTGTTCGGGGAGATTCTCCGGCCTACCAATTTTATAAAGATGCTGGTCCGGGAATAATCGAAGGTTTCCTTGAGCGCGGCATCGCGACAGTAAAATTTAAGGATGGTACCGAGGCTGATTTTCGGACGGGCGAAGTTTCCGATTCATCCATTAAAACAAAACCTTGTGACGGCACAGCGGACATTGAACTTTATGAGCCTAATGCAGACAGAAGGCCTGCTAATAATTCGCAGTCCATTGGAGAAGTGAAAAGGCTTCGACAGGAAGTTTCAAATAAAAACCAGGAGATAAGCCAACTCAAATCAGTCATCGATAGAATAAACAACGAATCATGCCCGATTGCCACCGTGCTCAAAGTGCATAATGAGCAACTCATCATCCCTATGCCAAGCGACTTCCAGAAACAGGGGCGCAAGGTATCGGTGAGGCCAGAAAGCCCACTGTTTACTGATGACAAGCACAAACTTGGTACGGCCTTGAATATTTCTGGCGCTGGCTGGGTAATAGTGAAGTTTGCCGATGGCACTAGCAAAGAATTTCGTACTGGAGAAATTTGTAATGATACGCGCGGCGGAATAACTTGCGATGGCACTTGTGATCTTTTATTCGTCTCTGCTCCAAAGGTGAGTATCATTGTCAATAACAGCATCATTTTGGTTGACAGGCCCCAGGAATTTGAAGTTATTCCCGGAATGTTCGTGGTGGTCAATTATAAGACACAGCAGATTATCAGCGAAGCACCGATTGAACCCGGAGGAGAGATTGTTCCTGCTGCCAGGATAATCGATGACAAAAATGCGGAAGTTAATTGTCAGGGCCGGCCAAAAGTCATCGACATTTCAGCTTTGCCTACTCCGCCAAAGAGAGGAGATAGGCTGGTCGTAGATCCTGGCGGAAACGTTGCCATTAGAAATCTTGGCAAAGACAACGAAGCTTTTAGACTCGAGGAAGTGGCTGACGTAAGTTGGGATGACATCGGCGGTTTGGTCTCTCCAAAGCGCGAAATGCGCAAACTTTTTGAAGAGCCAGCCAACAATGCGGCGATCTACGCTTTCTATGGGCAAAAAATTCCCAAAGGCGTCTTGCTGTATGGTCCTCCCGGCTGCGGAAAAACAATGCTCGGGAAAGCTTTGGCTAAGTCTTTGGCCAATATCAGGGGCGATGGGGCGGCACGAAACGGCGCTATGCTCTATGTGAAGGGTCCGGAAATTTTGACAAAATGGGTCGGTGAATCAGAAGCGACTATCAGACAAATTTTCGAATCTGCCAGGGAATTTATGGAGCGGAATGGCTATCCATGCGTCATCTTCATTGATGAGGCTGATGCCATTCTCAACAAAAGGGGCAGCGGACGCAGCTCTGATGTTGAGCGCACTATCGTACCGGCGTTTTTGGCGGAAATGGATGGCATGGAGAAGACAGGAGCCATTGTCATCTTAGCTACTAATAGGCCGGATATACTTGACCCGGCAGCGACTAGGGATGGCCGTATTGACCGCAAGATCAAAATAACCAGACCTGACTTAAATGCAGCCAAAGACATCTTTGAAATCACCTTAAAGGATTGTCCGATTGCCAACGGCCTGACTACTGAGCAGTTTGCCCAAAAAGCCATTGACGAGCTTTGGAGTGATCACTATGTACTCTACACGCTAACGACAAGAAGTAATGAAACGCATCATTTCTGCCTCAGGCACATTGTTAGTGGAGCCATGATAGTCAATATCGTACAGCAAGCCAAAAGCAAAGCCATTAGCCGGGACATTGAGGATAAAACGCAAACTGGAATCTGCGAAGAAGATGTCATAAGCTCAATCGCTGATACACATGCGCAGAACCTTGACCTAAACATGCAGGACGCTCTCGATGAGTATATCCACGACTACAGCTTGGACATAACCAGCTGTGACAAGGCCATTGTTCTCTTGCAGGCTAGATAAATATATACCCCCTTAGCAAGAAGCTAAGGGGTTTTTTACACAGGGAAAAAAAGAAAAATGAGATATAATCAGTTATATGCAGAGGTGGCAGAAAGACGTCTATGCTTTTGGCATTATTGCCGGATCCATCATCGGTGTAGGTTTTTTTTCCTTGCCCTATATCGCGGCGCGGGTTGGCCTACCGATCATGATTGGTTTTTTTATCTTTTTGGGGATTTTTGCCGTCATTGAGCACATGATATTTACCGAAGTGGCCATCCGCACTCCCGATTATATGCGCTTTCCCGGCTTTGCCAGGCATTATTTAGGCAAGCCCGGAGAAATATTTTCCTATATTACCACCCTCGGAACTTCCTTTTTTGGTTTACTCGCCTATATGCTGGTGGGCGGAGAATTTCTAAACGAGCTTCTAAAGCCCTTTTTGCCCTTTACCCAAACCCAATATTCTTTGGCTTATTTTGCAATCGGAGCCATTTTGATTTTTATCGGCGTAGAAATTGTCAGTAAAATTTCTTTAGTAACGGTTTTGCTGTTTCTGGCTATTTTGGCGATTATCTCCATTGCGGTTATGCCGCATTTTAATCCGGCAAATTTAGCAATAAAAATTGGCACAATGTCGGATTTGCTCTTGCCTTATGGGGCGATAGTTTTTGCCCTCTGGGGTCTTGGCTTAATACCGGAAGCTGAGGAATTTTTGCGTGAGGATAAAAAAGATTTGCGTAAAATCGTCCCCTTGGCTGTCTTGATTCCTTTTTTGGTTTATATTTTTTTTACAGTTCTTATCTTGGGAGTGGCCGGGCCTAATGTTTCTGAATCGGCCATCGCCGGGCTGGGCGCGATAATTGGGCCCAAGGTTTACTCTTTAGCTCTTATTTTAGGCATAATTTGCACCTTCAATGCCTTTGTGGCCATGGGGCTGACCCTTAAAAAGGTTTTGCATTACGATTTGCAGCTTAACAAGTTTTTATCCTGGATCTTGGTTTGTCTTGTGCCGATTTTGATGTATTGTTTCGGGTTTAGAAGTTTTTTGACTGTGACATCATTTATTGGGGGCGTGGTGATGGGGCTGGAGGGTATTTTGATTTTGTTTATGTATAAAAAATTATTCCCGAATCGTTTTAGCATCTGGCCCTTGGCAGTAATTTTTATTCTGGGGATGATTTCACAAATTTTAATATTTTTCAAATTTATTTAATCAAATGGCTTTTATTTATTACATCCTGATGTTTTTTGCGGCTGTCATTATGTTGGCAATTTCCAGCCGCATACTAGTGGAATCACTGGAAAAGGTGGCGCTTTTTTTGCGGGTGCGGGAATTTATTATTGCCTTTTTTTTGATGGCCTTTGGTGCCTCGGTGCCCAATCTGGTCGTGGGAATAATTTCTGCCGTGCGCGGTATGCCGGAATTGTCTTTTGGCGATGTTGTTGGCGGAAATATTTTTGATCTTTCGATTGTTTTGGGTTTGGCCGTCCTCATTTCTAAAGACGGGTTAGACGCCGATAGCCGAACTGTGCAAGCCAGTTCTATCGCCACTATGTTTTTCGCCACAATGCCGATTTTAATGGCTTTTGACGGGCAAATTTCGCGTATTGATGGTTTAATTATGTTTTTGGGATATTTTGCTTACGCTGGTTGGATCTTTTCTGGTAAGTCCCGGGTGACCCGACAGTACGAGAAGGGCGAGAAAAAACCCAAATCTGCGGAATTTGTTTGGAGCGTTTTTAAGGCTGTTTTATCTTTACTGGTCTTAATTGTCGGTGGTTATTTGATGGTGGAGTCGGCAACGCAGTTTTCCAAGGTTTTCGGATTGGAGATCGGTATCATCGGTGTTTTTATTGTCGCTTTGGGTAATTGCATGCCGGAGGCCTTTTTTTCAGTTCAAGCTTCCCGCAAGGGGCAGGGCTGGATGGTTTTGGGTGATTTGATGGGCGGGGTGGTATTTTGTGCTTCTGCACTTTTGGGCTTAGTGGCCATGATTCATCCGATAAGCTTTAATATCCCGACCATCATGATTGTGCCCCGAATATTTTTGATTATTGTTTGCATCGCCTTTCTGCTTTCGGTAAGGTCAGACCGCAAAATAACCAAGGGTGAAGGCTTTGGTTTGGTTTTGTTCTATGTTTTGTTTACAGCGACCGAGATTTTGCTGCAAAACTATTTTCAAAGCGTTCCCAGATGATATAATTTAATAAAAATATGCCACGCAATCCGGAAAAAAGTTCAGTCGAAAAAGAAGCCCCCATTGTTGAAAAAACGCTGGAGCAATGGTTCTCCCCAGAGGGTATTTTAGAAAAGCACGAGCTTACGCTTCAAGAGCAGGAAATCAGGCGTAAGCTGGAGCAGGATGTTCTTAAATACAGCCAAAGCGCCCCCCAAACCCCGGTTCAGCCTAATGATGTAAAGATACTTAAAAAAGAGGAGGCACAGGGAAAAATTAAAAAACTTTTAACTGTTGCCACTACCCAGAATTTATACGCAGCCGTGGAGTTGGCCAAAAAAACCAAAGACCCTTACCTTATCGATTTATTCCACGATATTTTAGCCAAGGACCAGTTATATTTGAAATTCAAAAAGAAATAATAAAATGGATACCGAGATCCTGATCCAAATCGGGCAGCTGGTATTGCTGTTTTTTAGCAGCATCTTCGTTTTATTGATGGTGGCGATTTTATTGCGTAAGCTTAATGAGGCTAAGATGTTTGCCAGTTTAGAAACCGTTGTTTTTTCGGTTAAGATGCCGCGCTTTGAGAAAAAAGATGAGCGGCCGCAGGATTTCCGGCAGATTATCGGGGCCATGGAGCAGGTTTATTCCAATTTCCTTTACCTAAAAGAGCAAAATTTTGGCAAAAGCTTGGTGGGCAACGTGCCCAGAATTTCTTTGGAGATTGCTTCTGAAATCGGGGGCAGTGACATTCTTTTTTATATTGCTATTCCCAAATCTTACGAGTTTGCGGTTGAAAAAGTTATCCAAGGCGTGTATCCCGGGGCCGTCGTTGAAAGAGTCGGCCAAGACTATACGGTGTTTGAGCCCGGTTGCCATGTGGCAGCCGCCTATGTACAGCAGGAGAGAAATTATTACCAACCGCTTTCCACCTATGTCACGCTTCAATCCGATCCGATTTCTATTATTACCAATTCGCTAAGCAAGATTCGCGATGCTGAGGGGGCGGCCATCCAAATCGTTATCCAGCCTTTGGATTTTGACATCCGTACCAGAGGGGCACAGTATGTGGCCCAGTTAATGCGCGGTTTTGCCGGGGCGATTAATCTGTCTGCGGACCAGTCGGCCTCTGGATCATTTTTGAAGACTTTGCGTGGCGATCCAATTTTTTATCCGTCGGGACCTTACTCGGGGCAGCCCTATCCGCAAAATCCACAGCAGCCATATTCACAGCAGCCGGGACAAAACAACCCCTATGCTATGCAACAGCAGCAAATGATGCGCGAGCCAGACCAAATGCTGGTGGAGGCGGTAAAAAAGAAGTTGCAAAAGCCTTCGCTTTATGCCAATATTCGGCTTTTGGCCGCTTCCGACGACATTAGCCGCTCGAATTTCATTTTACAGGATCTGAAAGCCGCTTTTTCCCAATTTGCCTCCACTTTTAATGCGTTTAAGTTCAAGGATGTGTCCGGAGGGGCGGAAGATAAAATCGTTTTTGATTATAGCTTTAGGAATTTTCGCAAATCGCAAGCCATGGTGCTCAATACGGAGGAATTGGCAAGTATTTTGCATTTCCCGCCTTCGACAATTTTGAGCCCCAGTATCAAGTGGGCCAAAACGCGGGAGGTAGAGCCCCCCGCCACTTTGCCGGAAGCTGGCGATGTTTCCATTGGGCAAACTCTTTTCCGCGGAGAAAAGAAAGAAGTGTTTTTTGCCAGTGAAGATGACAGGCGGCGGCATTTTTATATTGTTGGGCAAACCGGTACTGGTAAATCCTCACTTTTATACGAGATGATCCGCCAAGATATATTGGCCGGCAAGGGCGTGGGCGTTATCGATCCGCACGGTGATTTAGTGGAGGATGTTTTATCTATTATCCCGCGCGAGCGGGTTGATGATGTCGTGCTCTTTGAGCCTTCCGATATGGAGCGCCCCGTGGGGCTTAATATGTTGGAATGGGAAACGCCGGAGCAGAAGGATTTTGTTGTTTCCGAAATGATAATGATTTTTACCAAGCTTTTCCCGCCAGAAATTATCGGGCCAATGTTTGAGCATTACATGCGCAATGCCATGTTGGCCTTAATTGCCGATAAGGATAATTTGGGCACCTTGGTGGAGATTCCCCGGATTTTTACTGATGAGGACTATATGGAAAGCCGTTTGGCCATGGTTACCGACCCTTTGGTGCGTTCTTTCTGGCTGCGCGAATGGAAGCAGACCGTGGGGCAGACCAAGAGCGACATGTTGGGTTATGTGGTTTCTAAGGTTGGTCGTTTTGTGGAAAATGAGATGATGCGCAATATCATCGGCCAGCAGCGCTCGGGATTTGATTTGCGCGAGATAATGGATAACAAAAAGATATTTTTGGCTAATCTTTCCAAGGGCAAAACCGGGGAAATGAATAGCTCGCTTTTGGGTTTGATTTTGGTTTCCAAGATGCAGGTGGCCGCCATGCAACGGGGCAATATGCCCATGGAAGCGCGCAAGGATTTTTATCTCTACATTGACGAGTTTCATAATTTTACGACCGACAATATTGCCACCATACTCTCGGAAGCGCGCAAATATCGGCTCAATTTGATTTTGGCGCATCAATATATGCCTCAATTACAAGAGCCGATAAAAAATGCGGTGATGGGCAATGCCGGCACGATTGCCTCTTTTCGGGTCGGGGTGCAGGATGCTGAATTTTTGGAAAAGCAATTTGAACCCGGATTTACCCGCCAAGATTTAGTGAATTTGGATAACTTCAATTTCATTATCCGGATGATGCTGCATAATAATATCACCTCTTCTTTTAAGGTGATTACTAAAAAACCACAAAAGGGGAATTTGGCAATAGTTGAACCTATTAGGAAAATCTCTAAGCTTAAATACGGGCTGGCCAAAGAAATAGTGGAGGCCGATATTGCCCAAAGATGGAACTTCTAACAATATGGCAAGAAAAAACGAAAAAAATATTTTTACCGATGGCCTTCCCGAAGACGAGAATCTTATTAAGGACGAGGAAGAAGAGGAGGAGGAAGAAGACCAAGAGGAGGAGTCTGATGACGCGAATAAAACCGATAATAGTGCTGATGCTGTGCCTACACCCAATACTGCAGGCATGCCGCGTAAAGAAACGAAGGCTGAGAAAAACGAGCGAGTGGCTAGCCTCAAAATTCATTTAGAGAATCTTTACGGCTCGGCCGAAGCGCGAGCTAAAGGGGAGCATGTCATGCAATCACCCGAGCTTGACCGGGCTAATAAAGATAAACCGAAATTATCAAAGGAGGAAAAGACGGGCATAGCAGCGGAGCTTAAAGGGCTGGCCCATGAAGCGGATTGCCGATTCGCGCGACAGTGGTGTGAGGAAAACCAAGGCAAAATAAGCATTGATTTATCGCAGGAACAAAATCCTGAAGTATTTTACCATTGGGCCAAGAAGCTAGGAGCTTTTAATGAAAAGCCGGCGGGCGCTGGCGAGGGCCGGGCTGATATGCCTAATTGGATGAATGTTGATTACGACCAGATTAGAAAAAGCGTTAAAACTTTAGAGGCTCTTGCCAATAACATCTCAAAAGAAGATCCTAGTATCGCCACGAAGTTTTTTGCGCTTAAGGAGCTGAATAAAAAATCCAATGACTTGGGAGATGAAGTTGAAGCTTTGGATTTAACCGGCAACAAAGATTTATTAGAAAGTAAGTCCCAAGAATGGAGCAAGACTTTTGAACTTCGGAAAAAGCTCTATGAAAGTATAAACGGGCAGAATACTTTGGATGAAAAATTTGCCGAGCGAACAAAAAATATTAATGACCCGGCCGAATCACAAAAGGAAATTTACCGGATTAGCGATGAAGAATTCAACAGTTTTGCCGCCGATAATGAGAACCTAAGGAATTTATATGCCCGCTCGGTTGAAAAGCGGAAAAATGAAATAATGGCCATTGAGCCGAGTGCCAAAACCCCGCAGGAGGCTGAGGAGCTCAAAAAGCAGTTTGGCGGCCCGGGAATTAATTTGGCGAATTTGCCCGCCGAAGTTGCCAAGAGTCTCACGCCAGCCGAAGCCAAGGCTGCAGGCTTGCCCGAAGGCAAACCCGATGCCTCAGCTTTAGCGAAATTCGGCGAGGCTGCTCCCGAATGGGCGTTAATGATTTTATTTGCCCTAAGCGGGCTTTGGTTGTTGTGGGCTTTCAAAGATATTATCCCCATGGCCTGGGAAATCGGGACCAAGGGCTATCCAACATCGCTCAATAATAAAATAAGTGCGGGAGTGGACAGGCTTATAAAAGCAATTAATCCAGAATAATATGGACGAAATACAAGCCAATTATTTGTTACGCAATGAAACGATAGTTTCTTTAGTGAGAATGCTTGATTTTACTGAGGCGGAAATCGAGGAGCTTTCCCAAAAAGTAGAAATCATGAATATTAAGGAGAGATTGTCGTTGATAAATAGCTTGTCGCAGACGGCGCTTTTGACTATTGAAGGGGTCCAATTAGCTAAAGAAGTTGAAAATTACCAAATTTGAAAATGGATTTTTGGCAGATTATAACAATTATACTTTTAGCCGCGGTTTTTTATCTTTTGTTTTTCAAAAAACAATCAGCCGATCGGCAAGGTCTTTTGGATTTGGAAAGACGGATAAGCGATTTGGTCGCCAGGGAAATGGAGAAATCCCGGGAGCAAAACAATAATACTAGCCGGTTGGTTAATGATCGGATTATGTCATTTACCAAAGAAACTACCGAACTTAAACAGGCTTTTTTGGCCGTGCAGGAGAAGGTGGAAGACATTTCCAGTTTTCAAGAAATTTTTAAGCAGCCTAAGCTGCGGGGCCAGTGGGGCGAGGCGTCTTTGGCTTATATTTTGAAGCAATATTTTCCCGAGGAGCTCATTGAAGAACAGCATTATTTTTCCTCCAAGGAAGCGGTGGATGCGGTTTTGAAATTGCCCGACGGCAAGCTTTTACCTATTGATTCCAAGTTCTCTTTTGATAATTTTGAAAAAATGGCCTTTGCCCAAGACGAAGCGCAAAAGGCCTCTTACCGTAAAGGGTTTATCGTTGATACAAAACTTCGAGTCGATGAAATTGCATCTAAGTATATTTTGCCAAGCGAAGGCACTGTGGATTTTGCCTTGATGTATATCCCGGCCGAAGCCATTTATTACGAGCTGATGTTTAACCAAGCCGACGAAAGTATTTTGGAATATGCCTGGAAAAGAAAGGTGGTTATCTGCAGCCCCAACACCATTTATTTGAGCTTAAAAACCATCATGCACTGGGTAAAGGATACCCAAATAACCAAGCAAACTCAGGACATTTTGAAGAAATTGGAGCGCATCAGTGCAGATGCCGTAAGCCTGCAAAGCACCTTTGACAAGCTGGGAGGGCATTTGAAAAACGCCCAGTCGTCCTTTGAGGATAGCCAAAAAAGGGTGGGCCTGCTTTCCGAGAGAGTCAGCAAGGTGCTTGACATTTCCGGAAAAAAAGATAATAATCTATTGGATTAAACCAACCAAAAAATACCATGTTTGCAGTAATAAAAACCGGAGGAAAACAATATATGGCTGTACCCGGCCAGAAGCTCCAAATTGAGAAGATTGTGGGCAAAGAAGGCGATACCGTTGATTTCAAAGAGGTTTTACTCGTTGAAAACAATGGGGACGTTAAGATCGGCACTCCTTTAGTGGAGGGCGCCTCGGTGCAGGCTAAAATTACTAAATTCGGCAAGGGCGACAAGGTCCATGTCTTGAAATACAAGAGCAAATCCCGCTATAGCGTGACTAAGAACCACAGGCAGGAATTTGCCGAGGTTGAAATTCTTTCCATCAAATAATTATTAGAAAAATCCTCCGCCAGCTGGCGGAGGATTTTTGATTATGCAGGATCGCTAAAACGATTAAAAATTCATTTCTGGTTCTGGCGCGGGTTGGGCGATTTCTTCAGTCGGGAAGCTCGGCGCCATACCTGTTCCTTCTTTCACTAAATTGCGATAGCTGGCCTTTTCCGCATCAAAATACAGATCAATAACGCCGGTTGGTCCATTGCGGTGTTTGGCGACAATAATGGTACCGATATTTTTCTTATCGGAATTTTGGCGGTATTTATCTTCTCTATAAATAAAGGCGACAATGTCGGCATCTTGCTCCAAGGAGCCTGATTCGCGTAAGTCCGAAAGGCGGGGAATTGGGGGCATCCTTTGCTCCACAGCGCGGGAAAGCTGCGAAAGGGCCAAAATAGGCACATCAAGCTCGCGCGCGAGAATTTTAAGCGAGCGGGAAATTTCTGAAACCTGCTGCACAACGTTAATAACCGAAGAAGACGGTTGCATCAGCTGTAAGTAATCGATAACAATCAAACCCAATTTGCGATCGGCCTGTAATCTGCGTGCCATAGCTTTTATCTGCAAAACGCCCATAGCGGCCGTGTCATTAATATAAATTGGGGCTTCGGAAAGCTCGCCAAAGCCGATTTGTAAACGTTGGAAATCCTCACCGGAAAGCTTGCCGTTGCGCAAGCGCCATAAGTCAACATTAGCTTGGGCGGCGAGCATCCTGTCTACCACTTGGTCGGTGCTCATTTCCAAAGAAAAGATGCCGACCGGCACATTTTCTTTGACGGCCGCATGGCGGGCAATATCAAGAGCCAAGGATGATTTTCCCAAGGAGGGCCGGGCGGCTAAAATCACCAGATCGGATTTTTGCAAGCCGGAAAGCAAATTATCAATATCGCGAAAGCCCGTAGGCACGCCACGCATCGCCCCCTGATGGCGTGACAATTTATCAAAACGCTCAAAAGCATCAGAAAGAGCTTCCTTAATAGGGACGAATTTTTTGGTAATGCTCTTTTGGGCAATATTAAATATCGCCCGCTCGGCGTTATCGAGTAATACTTCGGGGTCTTCGTCCTCGTTATAACCCATGTCATTGATATCGTAGGCGGCGTCAATCAAATCGCGCAAAATCCGCTTCTTTTGGACTATTTTGGCATAGGTCAAAACATGCAGGGCATTGGGGACGCAGTTGATGAGCTCGGTTAAATAGTTATGCCCGCCAATTTCCTCAAACCAGCCTTTTTCTTTTAGGAATCCCGAAAGGGACAAAATATCTATTGGCTCACCTCGGCGGAAAAGCTCCAGCATGGCCGTATAAATATGTAAATGGGAATTTTTATAAAAATCTTCGGGGATAAGAAAGTCGGCCACTTTAACAATGGCGTTCTTGTCTATCATCAGACAACCCAAGACGGATTTTTCCGCCTCGATATTTTGGGGCGGGATTTTGTCCTTGAAGTTCCTTTCCTTGAATTCCTTCTTAGTGCGCTCTTCGGTCATTAAACTATTCTAAGCCAAGGCCGGCTGCTGGGCAAGCAAAAGTGTTCACAAAAAATAAACAGAGTTTTGCACTTATTTTTACACAGTTTATTCACTATAAATAAAAATCGGACAGTTCTTTGTATGTTTGGATAAAATAAAGAGAGGCTGTTTAGGCCTCTTTTTTTAACAAGTGAGCGTACTTTGTTTTAACTTCATCCTCGCATTCCATCAAAGAAAAAAATGATATATCACGTACTTCTCTGTGTGGGGTTACGGGCGGTTCATCTTCCAAGCTTGGTATGGTGAGCAGTTCATTTGCATAGCTACTAAGAATGGTTAGGCCGACAATTTCTGGAATATAGGTCTGAAATGGGTAGCAGGAGCATTGTTTTTGATAGCATTTGAAGAAGTTGTGGCAGAGGTTGTGGATTGTTAGTTCGAGTTGATAGTTCGGGTTCATCAGGACTGTCATCGCAAGCTGGCTGTGCAAACAAAATGCTCTGGCAATACTCTGTGAATACTTTCTGGAAATGTCGTGGGCGGACATTTGCGTTATTTCTTCCACATCAGAGATAAGTACCCATGGCGTGCCATTAAATATTTTAGAACGTATGGTTAAAAAGCTTTCTTCACCATACTCGGGCGCGCCAAGAGCCGTCATATCGGGTTGCGCGGCTCTCTCATCCTCATCGTCAGGTTCCGGTTCATCATCATCCCAATCACCAAGTTTGTTTCCAAAAAAATTTCGATCAAAATCTTGGCCGGGGAAAAACGCTACTACCTTATGGAGATCATACATTTCTGCCTCCTTCTGGTTAGTAAAGAACCAATTAATTATCGCAAAAAATAAAAACAGGGGCAAGCCCCTGAATTCAGTTTTTATGCAGCTCAAACCCTTGAGACGAATCTTTTATAGTCCAGCCCAGATTCTCGATTTTTTGCCGTAAGAGGTCTGACTTATTCCAATCCTTATTTTGGCGCGCTTGTTGGCGTTCTTGGGCTATGGCAAGTATTTCGGGAGGGACAATGGTGGTCTTGATATTGCCAAAACCCAGGCCGAAAATCTTGTCATATTCAAGCAAAAGGGCATATTTTTCTGCGGGGGGCAAAGATGATTTAAGGGTTTCGTGCAGCAGGGCTAAGGCTTTAGGCATATCCAAATCGTTATTAATATCAGCCGTAAATTCCTCTAAAAGTTTTTGCCTTTCAGGTGATAAAGTTTTCGGTAAGCCGGATTTTTGTAATTCTTCAATTTTAGTATAAACGGAGAGTAGGGCATTATTAGCGCCTTCCAGTGCCTCCCAAGAAAAATTCATTTTGGAACGGTAATGGGTGGTGAGGCAAAGGTAACGGAAGGCCAAGGGGTTAAGGCCTTTTTTTGAAATGTCGCTGACTAAAATTATATTACCTTTAGATTTGGATATTTTATCCGCCTCGTTTGATTGCTCGGTTTTGATAAGCATGAATTCCCCGTGCAGCCAAAAGTTTGCCGGAATTTTGCCATACGAGGCCTCTGCTTGGGCGATTTCATTGGTGTGATGTATCAAAACATGGTCGATGCCCCCACAATGGATATCAAAAGGAAGACCCAAGTGCATGGCGGCCATAGCCACACATTCAGTATGCCAGCCCGGGAAGCCGATGCCCCAAGGGGAATCCCACTCCATTTGGCGTTTGCTGTCTTTGGGGGAAAATTTCCAGAGCGCAAAATCCGTAGCATTTTTTTTGCCCTCGGACATTTCCACGCGGGCGCCGGCCTTAAGTTCCATTTTATTGGGCCAGAGGGCGCCGTAAGTGGGGAGCTTTGAGGTGTCAAAATAAATCCCGTCTTCGATTTTATAAGTGTAGCCTTTTTTTTCGAGCTCCCGAATAAGTTCGATCTGCTCTTTGATGGTATCGGTAGCCTTGACTAAAACATCAGGCATGATGATGTTTAGAGTTTTCAAATCATTTATAAAAGCTTCGGTGTAAAATTGTGCGATTTCCCAGACTGTCTTATTTTCCCGTGCTGCACCCTTTTCCAGTTTATCCTCGCCTTGGTCGGCATCTGAGGTCAGGTGGCCGACATCGGTGATGTTCATGACATGTTTTACTTTCAAACCATTGAATTCCAAAACACGTTTGAGGATATCCTCAAAAACATAGGTGCGGAGGTTGCCAAGATGGGCATACCAATAAACTGTCGGTCCGCAAGTATAAAGACCGACCTGTTTATCCTTGAGCGGCTGGAATTCCTGTATTTGGCAGCCAAGTGAGTTGTAGAGCTTAATCGCCATGATGCCTTAAATTTAGCGCAAATCACGAACTTTATCAACAAAAAAACAGCCAAAGGCTGTTATGTAAAATCCGGGTTGTGATGCCCATAGGTATAA
>CAZQSQ010000010.1:0-29489 GCA_964596325.1 uncultured Candidatus Saccharibacteria bacterium | reverse complement strand
TAAAAAGGCCTTTGATAAGGCCTTATAATTTCAAACCAAGGTAATATTGGTCAAATTCCAAGATATCCATGAAACCATTGGGTGCCAATATCGCTCCGCCGAAGTCGTGGTTTTTTGACCACTCCGAAGGCATGGCAATCGTTGGAAACCCCCCACTAATTCCCGCCAGGACTCCTTCTTGATTGTCCTCGAAAACCCTTACCTCTTTTGCCGCAATCTTCTTACGGTAAGGAGCGAAGGCCGCTAAATACATTGCCGGATGCGGTTTGAAGAAGCCGCCAGCCTCCCCCCTAGAAAACATTTCTTTCTCGGAGAAATAATCCAGCAAACCGGCCGAGCGCAGCTTGGCTTTTATATCTTCTCGATCGGCGCCGGTGCAAACGGCTTTCTTCAAGCTTGGATGTTTCTTAGTGATAATATCCAAGAATTCCACCACAAAAGGCTTGGGTATGATATTGCCGATTTTATACATTTCCCTCTCCCGCTTTTTGAGCTCATCGGCTAGCTCATCAATGCTTAGAGAAATCTCTGGCCTGCTGGCTTTGAGCCAAGGCGCAATAGATAGCTTTAAGCTCCGGCCAACACAATTGTCTTGATACTCCTGATGGCTCATTTCGCGAGCCCCGATTTCTTTGAGAAAAACGTTACGGATGCTTAGGCGCACTCCTTCGCTTTGGGCCAAGGTCTCGTCAAAATCAAAAAGCAAAAGCTTTACGGATGGCAGAATCTGCAAATTTTACCTCCTTTGTAAACGATTCAACTATTAATAGTATATCACATTTTTTATTTTTGTCAAAAAACCCGGCTTGGCAGCCGGGCTGTTTTATTCTGCTTACACTGTCATTTCAGGAATTTCTTTTAACTTTTTTTCCAGCTCCTCCATTAAGGCGGCATCTTCTTTGATAAACTTGCGCGCCTGTTCTACCCCAGTGCCCAACTTTTTATCCTCATAATTGAAGGTATTGCCAACCTTTTTTATTATCTCGTTTTTGAGGCCTAAATTAAGCAAATCCGCGGATTTAGAAATTCCTTCATTAAAGAAAATATCCACCTCAGCCGTGCGGAAAGGCGCGGCTACTTTGTTTTTGACAATCTTCATTTTGATACGCGAGCCGATTATCTCTTCCCCATGTTTTATTTGGGCAATACGTTTAAGGTTAATGCGCACCGAAGCATAGAATTTTAGAGCCATACCCCCCGGCGTAGTTTCGGGATTGCCAAACATCACGCCGATTTTCATGCGGGTTTGGTTCAAAAATATCAAAATTGTTTTAGTTCTAGCCACCACACTGGCCAATTTGCGCATGGCCTGGCTCATCAGCCTGGCCTGCAAGCCGATTGTCGTATCCCCGATTTCTCCGGCCACTTCGTTTTTCGGAATCAAGGCTGCCACAGAATCAACGACAATTACATCAACTTTTTCTGAACGCGTTAAAGCTTCTACAATCTGCAAAGCTTCCTCACCCGAATCAGGCTGAGAAATCAAAAGATCATCCACTTTAACACCGATTTTGCCTGCGTAGGCCGGGTCCATAGCGTGCTCCGCATCAATGTAAGCCGCTACCCCGCCATTTTTCTGGGCTTGCGCCACGCAATGCAAAGCCAAAGTAGTTTTACCAGAGCTTTCATCGCCATAAATTTCAATCATGCGCCCGCGCGGCAAGCCTTTTACGCCTAAAATCGTATCCAAAGAAAAACAACCCGTAGAAACAACATCCACATCCACGGCCTGCATTTCGTGGAGTTTCATAATTGAGCCCTCCCCGAATTTCTTTTTTATCTCCTCGATTGCTTCACGCAGCTGCACATCCATTTTGGGCGCGCTGCTTTCTTTGTCTAAGTCGCTGGCCTTGGCTTTTTTTTCTTTTGCCATAGTATTAAATTTCTTCTATTTCATCTTTCTCCTTTTTTTCCGGGCCGGAGACGGCCGATTCCTGGGCAATTTCTTCACTAGTCAAAAGCACCTCACGAGGCTTGGCCCCATCGCCCGGGCCAATTACTCCGTTTTGCTCCAAAATATCAATCATCCGAGCGGCTCGAGCATAACCTAAACGCAGACGGCGCTGTAAAAAGCTCGTAGAAGCTTTGCGGGTTTCCAAAACTACTCTTTTAGCCTCCTCATACATCGGGTCGTCGCCATCTCCGCCCATATCAAAATCATCTCCACCATCCTTGGCCTTGGCCTGATCTTCAATCAACTTAAGGCCTTCCTCGAACTTTTGCGAAACTTCATCATGGCGGAAATCCTCTTTAGCCGCCGTTTCATTTATAAAATTAACAACTGAGCGCACTTCCTTTTCATCCACCAAAGCTCCCTGCAAACGTTTCGGCTTGGGAGATTGGGAACTTAAGAAAAGCATATCGCCAAAGCCCAAAAGTTTCTCGGCTCCGGCCATGTCGATAATAGTGCGGGAATCGGTTTGCGAGGCGACTCGGAAAGCAATACGCGCCGGCACATTGGCCTTGATTAAACCGGTCACAACATCAACGGAGGGCCTTTGCGTAGCTAAAACCATATGAATACCCGAAGCGCGTGCCAGCTGGGCAATACGCACAATATAAGCCTCTAATTCCTTGCCGCGAGTTTGCATCAAGTCGGCTAGCTCGTCAACCGCAAAAACTATATAGGGCATGATTTCTTCGCCTTTTTTGCGCATTATCTTGTTATAGCCCTGAATATCACGAGCGCCCTCCCGGCCGATTACATCGAAGCGGCGTTCCATTTCCGAAGTCAGCCATTTCAGAGCATTGACGGTTTTTTGCGCATCCACAATGACATTGGTTAAAAGGTGCGGCAAATTCTTATAATTAGTGAATTCCACTCTTTTAGGATCTACCAAAATCAAACGCAAAGTATTGGGACTATTCAAATAAAGCAAGCTAACCAACACTTGGTTCATGCAAATGGTTTTACCCGAATTGGTCGAGCCGGCCACAAGCATGTGAGGCATCTTCATCAAATCGGCAAAAATAGGATTGCCCGAGACGTCTTTGCCCAAGGCCATCAAGAGGTTGGAATTAGGGTTCTGAAATTGCGGATCTTCAAGCAAGGCGCGCAGGCGCACGATAGATTTAGCCTTATTGGGCATTTCAATACCCACCAAGGGGCGGCCCGGAATAGGAGCTTCAATACGCAATGGGTGCGCAGAAAGTGCCATAGAAAGATTAGGCGCCATATTGGCGATCTTCTTGATATCCACGCCCTCAGCCGGCTTGATGGCATATTGGGTCACGGACGGGCCAACATTAACCTCGGAAACCTCCACGGAAATATTAAAATTTTCCAAAGTGCGTTTGATAATAAGCGAATTGGCTTTGATGTCCCCAGAATCGGCACCGCCCCGCTCCTCTTCCAAAAGATCAAGCATCGGAAACTTGTAATCCTTTTCCTTGATAATGGCGTTCTTTTTAAGCTCCAACAAAGGCTCTTCCTTTGGCTTGTCCGCTTTTTTGGCCTCATCTTTTTTAGCCATGGCCAAATTAGTTTTAGGCTGGCTGATATTGGGAACTTTTTCTACATTGAATTTCGGTTGGAAAACTTTGGTGAAAACATTGCCTTCTTTGTCTTTTTTTCTATCGCTCTTCACCTCAAAGTTAGGTTTTTCCAAGCCCAGATATGGATACATCAGCCAAAAAGATATGGCAATAAGGGTGACGTAAAAAAGCGCGCTGATAATTTCCCCGACATATTTTTGCAAAACCAATACGAAAGTAATGTAGCCCCACCAACCGCCCAGACCGCCCTGTGCGGGCAAAGCGGATTTAGCCATAGCTAAAAATCCCGAAACGGCAGTGACTATTAAAAAAGACGACAAATAAATCTGCCATCTTTTTTCAAATTCTTCGATAAAAAGCGTATAGGCGACAAACCCAAAAATAACGGGCAAGACAAAAATTGTTTCTCCAATAAAAAACCGCAGGAGCGCCAAAGTGCCGGCCCCTAACGTTCCCCCTTTTCCGAATATGGAAATAAGGATAAAAAGCGTTAAGAAACCGAGAATTGTGCCTGCGATTTTTCTTTTATTATCGTCGCTGATATTAACTTCGGGAAGTTCGAAATTTTCCTTTTGTTTTTTAGAAGGTTTAGTGCTCTTCTTTTTGGCCATACAAGGCCGGTCCGGGCAGGTTATTCCTCTCCTTTTCCTTGGGGATTAAACCCAGTACCAGCTGGTATTAGTTTACCAATAATGACGTTTTCCTTCAACCCTGTGAGTTTGTCATCTTTGCCGGCAATGGCAGCCTTAATAAGCACCCTGGAAGTCTGCTCAAAAGAGGCGGCAGACAAGAAACTTTCAGAAGTCAGCGAAACATTGGAGATACCCAAGAAAACGTGATCAAAAGTAATTTCTTTCTTCCTCGCCGGTTTGCGCAAGGCGTTTTCGGCCAAAATTTCCTCGATGGTTACGATTTCTCCGGCAATATAGCGGCTGTCCTGCGGATCCTTGACGCGCACCCGACTAAACATCTGTTTAACAATAGATTCAACATGCTTATCATGGATGTTTACACCTTGAGAAGCATAAATGTATTGAATATCGCGAATAATGGCTCTGGCGGTTTCGTCCTTGCCCAAAAGCTTAAAAAGCTCTTTGAAATCTAAGGAACCTTCACAAAGCTGCATACCTTTTTTCACTTCCCCGCCCTTCTCGACAAAAATCACTCTTTGCGGCGGAATTTCATATTCCACAAAATCACCTTTGATATTTTCTATCTTGATTATCTTATTCAGAGGAGAAGTTACAATTTCTTTAACTTTGCCATCCACATAAGAAACCACGGCTTTACCCTTAGGAATCCTCGCCTCCAAGATTTCCTCTACACGAGGCAAACCTTGGGTAATGTCGGAAACACCGGCCACGCCTCCGCTGTGAAAGGTCTTAAGCGTCAGCTGGGTTCCCGGCTCACCGATGGCTTGGGCCGCCACCACTCCGACGGCATCGCCCAATTTGGCGGGTTGGTTATTACCCAGTCCCCAGCCATAACATTTGGCGCAAACACCCGAAATGGTCTGGCAGCTCATCGTGGTGCGCACCCGCACCTCGGGAATCTTAAGATCGGTAATCCTCCGAGCCGCATCCCAATCAATTATCTCTCCCTTCTTAACCAAAACTTTTTTGGTTTCCGTATCTTCAATATTATCCAAAGTGTATCGGCCCACAATCTTATAAGAGAAATTCTGGCCGATTTCGTCAGCATGCTTGCGGTACATGATCAAACCCTCCTTGTCAGCACAATCTTCTTCGGAGACAATCATGCCGTGAGCCACATCCACCAAACGGCGGGTAAGGTAACCGGCGGCCGAGGTTCTCAAAGCCGTATCGGCCGTACCTTTGCGGGCACCGTGAGTAGAAATAAAGTATTCCAAAATATTTAGACCCTCCTTGAATGAAGATTTAACCGGCATTTCCATGGTTTGCCCCGCCGGGTTAATCACCAAACCTTTCATACCTGCCATTTGCACCGGCTGAGCCCAAGAACCGCGGGAGCCGGATTTCACGATATTAGTCACGTGTCCATTAGAAGGAATGGAGGCGGGAATAAGTTTTTCCAAATCATTTTTGGCCTTTTGCCAAATTTCAATGACTTGGGCACCTTTTTCCTCGGAGGACAAAAATCCCCTTTCGTAATAATCCACAATAGAATCAACTTTCTTCTGGGCTTCAGCTAAAATTTCTTTCTTTTCTTTGGGGATAATCAGATCATCCATACCCCAAGTGGTTCCGGAAAGCGTGGCATACTCAAAGCCAAGATTTTTTACCCTGTCAATCGTATTGATGGCAATCTGATTTTCGTGGCTATTGATGATTCTGCCCAAAAGTTTGGAGATCTTATCCTTATCCATCGTATCATTGACGAAAGGATAGTCTTCCGGCAAAGCATTATTAAACAAAATCCGGCCCACCGTAGTTTCGATAAGCTGATTGGCAATACGCACTTTTACCTTGGCGCGAATATCCACATAGCTATTATCCCAAGCCATGATGGCCTCATTTTTAGAACAGAAAACTTTCCCTTCTCCTTTGGCGCCTTCCCTGATGGAGGTTAACCAGAAACAACCCAAAACCATTTCCAAGCGCAAAGTCATAATCGGGGTACCGGTAGCCGGCTTGAGCAGGTTATTGCCCGAGAGCATCAGTTCGTGAGCCTCTTTTTGCGCTTGTTCGGAAAGCGGCAAGTGCACGGCCATTTGATCTCCATCAAAGTCGGCATTAAACGCCTCGCAAACCAACGGGTGAATCCGAATGACCTTATCCTCAATAAGCGTAGGATAAAAGCCTTGAATAGAAAGCCTGTGCAGAGTCGGAGCGCGGTTAAGCAAAACAACCTTATCTTTAACCACTTCTTCCAAAGCGGCCCAGACTTCTTCGATTTGTTGTTCAATCAAGCGGGTAGCTCCCCTGATATTGAAAGCCAAACCCTGCTGTAAAAGCTTGGAAATTACAAATGGTTTGAAAAGTTCCAAAGCCATTTCCTTAGGCAAGGCACAATGATTAATGTTCAAATCCGGACCAGCGGCAATGACGGAGCGGGCCGAATAATCAACGCGCTTACCCAGCAAATTCTGGCGGAAACGGCCTTTCTTACCTTTAAGCATGTCGGAAAGCGATTTAAGCAACCTCTTGCCTCCCGTAGTGGCTGTCGTGGTCTGGCCTTTGCGCATGCCATTATCAATCAAAGCATCGACGGCTTCTTGCAACATGCGCTTTTCGTTGCGCACAATAACTTCGGGCGCATCAATTTCAAGCAAATATTGCAAACGATTATTACGATTAATAACCCGGCGATACAAATCATTTAAGTCTGAAGAGGCATAGCGTTCCCCATCAAGCTGAACCATCGGGCGCAAGTTAGGCGGCAGAACCGGCAAAACAGTCATGAACATCCACTCGGGCCTTAAATTATTGGCAAAAAGACCCTTAAAAAGCCTTAACCTTAAAAGGAGCTTCTTTTTATCCGGGCCCTCGGCATCAGCGAGCTCTTCCTCGATCTGATGCATGGTTTCCTTGATGTCGATTTTTTCAAAAAGCTTGCGCACGGTTTCCGCGCCGGTGCCGGCCTCAAAAACCTCGCCAAACTTCATGCCAAGCAAAGTGTATTCCTTTTCGGAAAGCACGCGCAAGGCCTTGATGGAATTCACTTCCTGTTTGGCTTTATCGCGGGCATCTTTAAGCTCGCCGGTAATTTTGGTGTATTCGATATCGGCCAATTCCTGATCCTTGCCTTCTTTTTCGCTCTGCTTTTTAAGATTCTTTATCTCCTTAAGCTTGGCCTGATATTCTTCCTCGATTTCTTTGAGTATTCTGTCACGCTCCCCTTCGTGCACCTCGGTGATAATATAACCGGCAAAATAAATAACCTTTTCTAATTGCTGTTCGGAAATATCCAAAGTCAAACCGATAAGCGAGGGGGTGGAACGTAAAAACCAAATATGGGAAACCGGAGCGGCCAAAGAAATGTAGCCCATTCTTTCGCGGCGCACTGAAGCCGAGGTAATCTCTACCCCGCAGCGATCGCAAACCTGTCCCTTGTAGCGGATGCCGCGGTACTTGCCGCAAGCACACCGATAATCCTTAACCGGGCCGAAAATCTTTTCGCAGAACAAACCGTCCTTTTCCGGGCGCTGTGTTCTGTAGTTGATAGTTTCGGGCTTTTTAACTTCGCCGCTTGACCAAGCCATGATATCTTTAGGGCTGGCCAATTTTATGGCAAATGAATTGATGTCTTCTACAAACATGGTTTTTACGGTTATTCTTTTTCGCTTTCCTCTTCGGCTTCCTCCTCTTCCTCACCATCTTCTTCGTCGAGTTCTTCTTCGCTTTGCTTGCTTTCTTCTTTCGAATCGTCGACGAGTTTTTCGGTAAAGGTGGAAGTTTCGACTGCAACCTCCTCATCTTCTAAAATCTTCCCTTTGATTTCAACATTAAGAGCCAAAGATTTAAGTTCGGCCACGAGCAAATTAAACGAGGCCGGGATATTAGGCGACTTAATTTCTTCGCCCTTCAAAATAGAATTATAAGCCGCGCCCCTGCCCTGCACATCATCAGATTTGATAGTGAGCATTTCCTGCAAGGTATAAGCTGCGCCATAACCTTCCAAGGCCCACACTTCCATTTCTCCAAACCTCTGGCCTCCAAATTGCGCTTTTCCGCCCAAAGGTTGCTGGGTAATCAAAGAATAAGTTCCGATGGAGCGCATGTGCAACTTGTCTTCCACCATGTGGTTAAGCTTGAGCACATACATGACGCCCACCATTATTTTCTCCGGGAATTTTTCACCGGTGCGGCCATCGTAAAGGGTCATCTTGCCATCCTCGGGCAAACCAGCTTTCCTGAGCTCTTCTTTAACATCAGCTTCAGTGGCTCCGGCTAAGCAGGGAGTTAAAGCGATATAACCATTAGTTTTGGCTGCGATGCCCAAATGGGTTTCCAAAATCTGGCCCAAATTCATACGAGAAATAATGGAGAGTGGGTTCATCACGATGTCCACGGGCGTACCATCTTCCAAATAAGGCATTTCTTCCACGGGCAAAACCTTGGAGATAACACCTTTATTCCCATGTCTTCCGGCCAATTTGTCTCCGGCTGTAATGCGGCGTAATTGAGCCACTTCAATTTTTACCCTCTTGATAACTCCGGGTTCCAATTTATATCCTTTTTCCCGTTCAAAAACTTTTACGTCCACCACGCGTCCCCGGCGACCGTGCTCCATCAAAAGCGAAGTGTCTTTCACGTCACGGGCCTTTTCTCCGAAAATGGCCTGCACGAGTTCTTCTTCCGGGGTCAAATCGCGCTCGCCTTTAGGGGAAATTTTACCGACTAAAATATCATTAGGGCCCACTTCGGCGCCAATGCGGATAATACCGTCAGAATCCAAATCTTTGAGTTTCTCCTCTCCAACATTGGGAATATCGGCCGTAGTAATTTCCGGGCCGAGCTTGGTATCGCGGACATCGCAGGTAAAACTTTCCAAATAAATTGAAGAAAAATAATCCTGTTGAACAAGTTTTTCGGAAATCGGCAGAGCGTCTTCATAGTTCCAGCCTCTCCAAGGGACAAAAGCCACTACCAAGTTCCGGCCCAAAGCTAAACGACCCTGCTTGGTTGCGCCACCATCAGCAATAACATCCCCGCCCTTCACCTTCTGGCCGCGGTTAACAATGGGCTTTTGGTGAAAGCAAGTATATTGGTTGGTGCGTACGAAAGTCCGCAAATAATAAGTCTTGGACTTTAGTGATTTATCTTCGGGTTTGAGCTTGATGTGATCAGCGTCAACTTCTTCAATCGTGCCGTCAAAATCAGCCACGCAAACCTGCCCGGAATCTTTGGCGATTTTTTCTTCCAAGCCAGTGGAACACAACGGAATTTCCGGTTTAACCAAAGGAATAGCTTGGCGTTGCATATTTGAACCCATGCTCGCGCGTTTGGCATCATCGTTTTGCAAAAATGGGATGCAAGCCGCGGCCACAGAAATCAACTGATTGGAGGAAACATCGCACATCGTAATATCCTTGCGGGCAATCATTTCCGGGTGGCCCTTAGTGCGAGCCTCGATTTCCTTGCTGGCAATCACATTGCCATCATCAAGCTCCACGTCAGCCGGAGCAATGCAATTCCGCTCTTCGGTATAAGCGTCAACGTATTCAATCTTTCTGGTAACTTTGCCATCCTCTACCTTGAAATAAGGCGTTTCAATAAAACCGTATTTATTCACGCGGCCATAGCAAGCCAAGTGGCCGATAAGACCGACATTAGGACCATCTGGGGTTTGAATCGGGCAGACGCGGCCATAGTGGGAAGGTTGCACATCACGCACTTCAAAGCCCGCGCGCTTTCTCACCAAACCTCCTGGGCCGGTAGAGATAACTTCGCGTTTATGTTCAAGCTCAGCCAAAGGATTGGTCTGGTCCATAAACTGCGCCAACTGCGAGCTGGAGAAAAAGTTGCGGATAACAGCCATTATCGGGCGCTGGTTAATGAGCTGGGCAGGCATAACATTCTCATCCTCGGCCGTAGACATCAAATCTTTGACATTGCGCTCCAAACGGATCATGCCCGTGCGCAAAGAATTAACCAAAAGCTCGGTGAAGGTGCGCACCCGCCTGTTGCCCAAGTGGTCGATTTGATCCGGCTCGGCCATCGGATCATTATTAAGCTTGATAATCTCGCGGATGACAGCCACCACATCTTCTTTATGCAAAACCCTGTCTTGGGGGGTTATCTCCTCGTGTTTTTTGCCTTTGCCTTGGAGCTCGGGAAGTTTCTGGTTGGTTTTCCAGCGGCCCACGGTTGAAAGGTCGTAACGATTAAAATTAAAAAATACATTATTCAAAAATTCGATAGCCGCATCGGGCTTAGTCATGTCGCCCGGGCGCAATCTGGTATAAACTTCCATGGCCGCTTCTGACTGGCTATGACTTGGATCTTTAGCCAAAGTTTTTTCGATAAAGCGGCATTCGTCATTTTTGTCGACATCCTTAAAAAGATCCAAAATAGTCTTATTGTCCTCATAGCCCAACCACCTCAAAAGCGCAGTGGCGGCAATCCGGCGCTTGCGGTCAACTTTAGCGGTAATTACCCCATTGGCATCAGTGTCAAATTCCAACCAAGCTCCCCTATTAGGAATTATTTTGGCTGAGAAGAGTTTTTTACCATCCGCTACCCTCATGGTGAAAAAGGCTCCTGGGCTGCGCAAAAGCTGAGAAACAACTACGCGCTCAACCCCGTTAATAACAAAGGTCCCGCGCTCAGTCATCAAGGGGAAATTAGCCAAGAAAACTTCTTGGCTCTTCTCGTCTTTGGTCTTTAAGTTAACCAATTTTACCTTTACCTTGAGTGGCGCTTCAAAAGAATCGTCATTAGCCTTAGCCTCCACATCATTTTTATAATTGGGCTCGCCAAGTTTGAAATCTTGGAACCAGAGCTCAAATTCCTTACCAGTGTAGTCCCTGATGGGAGACACTTCCTTAAAAAGAGACATCAAGTCCTCTTCCCAGAATTTTTCCCAATTCTCCTTCTGCATCTGCAAAAGGTAAGGAAGCTGGTAATCCACTTTGGACTTGCCAAATGTCTTAAACTTTAGTTTCTCCATAAAAAATTATTGAGTATTAAAAACACAAAAAATCACCTTTGGACAGGGCGATATTCTTTTGAATTGTTGTGTTATGGTTTTTTATTTGCCACAAAAAAATAAACCAACTTTAAGGGCCTGGTACGCCCCTTAATTAACTTATTGAATTTTAGCTTTTTGAATCAAATATGTCAAGGGGTTAATGGACTATGGAACTAACCTTCATGGACTGCAAAATTCCCAAGGCCAAAAACATAAAAATTAAGTTGCCTCCCCCATAACTCACCAAGGGCAACGGAATGCCTACAATAGGAAACAAACGTAAATTCATGGCCAGATTAATGATGGCTTGGGCGAAAAATGAGATGCCCAACCCGGCGGCAAAAAATCGCGAAAAATTATCCGGAGCATAAAAAGCTAAACGTATTACCCGCCACAAAAAAAACATCAAGGTCGCAAAAAGGGCCAAAACTCCAACTAAGCCCATTTCCTCGGCAATGACGCAAAAAACAAAATCCGTATGCGGTTCGGGCAAAAAACCCAGCTGCACCTGAGAACCCTTGGCAATACCCTTGCCCCAAAGCCCGCCCGAGCCAATAGCAATAAGCATTTGCTGCTGATTCCAGCCGCTGCCCAAATAATCAGTTTGGGCATCGGAAAAGTTGATTATCCGCTGCCTTTGATAATCTTTAAGCAAAAACTGCCATGAACCGAAAGCAATAACCAAACCGATAAGGAACAATAAAAATAAATGTCTCATCCGGATGCCCGAGACTAAAAGAATGCCAACCCATAAAGAAACAATCACTAAAATCGAGCCGATATCGGGCTGCATAAAAATAAGCACGCAAGGAATGGCCGTATAAAGACCCGAAACGATTACGTGGGCAAAATTATACATTTCCGCATGCCGGCTAGAGAAATATTTAGCCAAAATAACTATTAAAACAACTTTTAATAATTCAATAGGATTAAAATAAAAAAAACCCAAATCATACCAGCCTTGGATGCCCCGGTGCCCTTTTACAAAAAATAGCCCGCCCAAAAGTGCCAAACAGCAAAAATATAAAATGACGGCGATATAGGAACGATTTTTCAAAATCCGCCAATCAAAATATGAAAGAAAAAACATCAGGGCAAAACCAATAACCACAAAAATCGCCTGCTTATAGAAAAGCGACATATTATCCTTGGCCACACCTACGCTATAAATGGCCGTTAAACCAAAACAGCATAAGAGTAAGGCCGATAAAGCCAGTGGCCAATCCCATTGGCGCACGTGCGCTGATAAACTTTTACCAATCATTTGATGAGTTCCAAAAATTCCTTCTCGCTAATTACCTTTATACCAAGTTTTTGAGCCTTTTCCAGCTTGGACCCGCCCCCGCCGCCGGCCACCAGATAATCGGTTTTTTTACCCACGGACTCGCCTGCCTCCCCTCCCAGCTCCCGGATTCTGGCTTTGGCTTCTTCGCGCCCTAAAGACTCCAGCGTGCCGGTAATGACAAAATTCTTCCCGGATATCTTACTCTCGATTTTTTTGAATGCTTCGATAACCACCCCCACAGACAGTAAATCGTCGACAATTCTCTGGCTTTCACGGGAGGCCAGCCAAGCCATGATGCTTTGGGCCACCTTGGGCCCGATATCCTCAATATTCTGCAAAGTAACAGCATCTGTTTTGCGGAAATTTTCTAAAGTCAAAAATTTCTTCGCCAAATCGTGGGCCGTATTTTCTCCAACATGGCGGATTCCTAAAGCAAAAATAAATTTTTCCAGCGGCACTCTTTTGCTGGCGGCAATAGCTTCTAATAAATTTGTGGCAGACTTTTCGGCAAAGCGCTCCAAGTCCAAGAGCTGTTCCTTTTTAAGCCGGAATAAGTCTGCGGGGAAAACGACCAATTCTTCCTCCATCAACTGATCGATAATTTCCGGACCCAAACCGTCAATATTAAAAGCATGGCGCGAGACAAAATGATAAAGTGACTCGCGCATCTTGGCCGGGCATTGGCTGTTAAGGCAGCGATAGGCCACTTCACCGTTTTGGCGCACTAATTTTTGGTGGCAAATCGGGCAATTAGCCGGCATTTTGAACGATTTTTCCTTGCCCGTGCGCAGCTCTTTTAACACCTTGGTCACAGCTGGGATAACATCGCCGGCCCTGTCCACTACGACCGTATCGCCTATTTTTACATCCAAACGCTCAATCTGATCCATATTGTGCAGTGTAGCTCTTTTGACGATTACTCCGTTGAGCTCCACTGGCTTAAGATGGGCCACCGGGGTAATTGTTCCAGTCCGGCCAACTTGAATTTTAATGTCCTCGACAATGGTGGTAGCCTGCTCGGGTGAAAATTTATAAGCACGGGCTCCCCGCGGAGCCTTACCCGCCACGCCCAAAGAATCAAATAGCTTATTATTATCCACATTAACCACCACTCCGTCGATTAAAAACTCCAATTTCTCCCTTTTCTTTTCTATACTTCGAAAATAATCAAAAACTTCCTGAAGGCTGAAACATTTTTTCCCAAGGTCACTGGAAAAACCCAAGGCCCGTAAGATTTCATGGTCTTGGCTGTGGTTGATTTGCCCCAAGTCCGTTACCAAATCATAAGCCGAAAAGCTTAGCTTGCGGGAAGCGGCAACTTTGGGGTCGAGCTGCCGGATAGAACCGGCGGCCAAATTGCGCGGGTTGGCATAAATGGGCAAACCCTCTTTTTCCCGCCATACATTTACCCGCTCAAATTCCGCCTTGCTCATGTAAACTTCTCCGCGCACTTCTATCTCCCCCTCCGCCAAAGCTTTTTTTATTTTCCCAACAATTTCGGGGTTAAGATGCTTTTCTTCGTGGATTTCCAAAGCCAGAGGAATGCTCTCAACTGTTTTAAGATTGGCCGTCACATCCTCGCCAACTTTCCCATCCCCCCGCGTACTGCCCTCTAAAAATTTTCCGTTTTTATAAATCAAGCTCACGGCAAAACCATCGATTTTCAACTCGCAAAAATATTCCAATTCCCTTTGCGCCAATTTTTGCGCGTATTCCTGCCAAGCAACCATCTCTTCTTCGGAAAAACAATCCTCCAAAGAAATCATCGACCTCTTGTGCTTAACCTTCACAAAACCCTCCAAGGGTTGCCCGCCCACTCGCTGGGTTGGGCTATCGGGCGTAACCAGTTCGGGGAATTCTTTTTCCAATAAAAAAAGCTCGTGCTTAAGTGAATCAAGCGCTTCCTCACTTAGCTCTACAATATCTTTGACATGATAAAGATAGCGCTGTCGATTAATTAGCTTCTTAAGTTTTTCTATACGCTCTTTGGCTTTCGCTTTCTCCATGTTATTTCCATGAGGCCGACACAACCCTTAAACTTATATCCTTCCCTTTAACCGTTTCGCCAAACCTTTGCGCCGGATAATAGCCAGCGGCCGTAATCTCAAAGGACCGGCCCGCCCCGCTTGAATCGGAGCCTTTGTCGTAATAAAACCTAAATCTATATTTAGAATTATTGGAAGCTATAATTTGAGAGCCCGTATAATGATATGGATCGGTAGTGCCACTCCAAACACCGCAAGTGCTTGCCCGCTGAATAGTATTGCTAAAAGCCCCGGACACATCGCCAACCCAAGACTGGTCTCCGCCATGAGTAAAAAACAAATATAGCCCTTCTTCCACGCCCGCTTCGGCTGCCGCCTCAGCGATTACCGAGTCTCCACTACTTCTAATCATAGTAATCTGGGAAGTAATCACCGTACTGATACCCAAAGCTACACCCAGAAGCAAAAATAAAACGACCATTACAAAATATAAAGATACTCCTTTTTTTGTCATATTATTTGGCACTCCAGTTAAGGTTCCGGGAAGAGATAGTCGTTTGAATATGAACCGGAGCTAACTGGGTCTTAATTTTATGTTTCAAAATCATGGAGATGGTAACCATGGGCTGCTGATTCTTTGTTTGTCCGTAAACGTCCAGAGAAAACTTTTCCACTTTAATATCATCGGAAATCAAACGCAAATAATCATTAACTGCGTTGTCATTATATGGATTATATAAAGAGTTTCCCAAAGGGCCGCCGGGCACGGAAGAAGTTTGAAAAGCTCCCATTAAAATTGTACTTGATGGCGCATCATATCTAAACTCCAAACACGTGCCTTCTTGCTGGGAATAAAACCTAATGCCGCTTTTATCCTCTGGTATCATGTATATTGCGGAAGTCGCCGCCATCGGATCGGCCGGGTCTTGATTTGGCATAATTATCCCACAATCATTGTCATAGTCCTTACGCGCCATGCGCAATTCTTTGGTCATGATATCCAAAACATAGCTGGCTTGATCGATCATAGATTGGCGCGCCAAAGTTTCGCTCTGAACCCGAATGGCCGAGGATAGCATACTCATAGCCCCAATTAAAAGCATGGAAGTCAAACCGATAACTACCAAAATCTCAATCATGCTCATGGCCTTTGACAACTTAAATTTTGAATTATTTTTCAAATTATAATAAGCCATGCCAATTAAATAAATAAGTTACTAAATGAATGAATTCTACCTTGCCAGCATTATTCCAGATCACAATTGAGTCCATGCGTAAACGATCTTGGGTTTTTGCTTGGATATTTCCTGCCCCGCCCGCCGCGGCGGCTGAATTTACACCACAGGTCGGAGAACCCTCTAAATCACCCGATTTGAAAGTATATTTTGCTGTAAAATCATCTCCAAAAAAATTTACCATCGGGGAAACAACTACAATTCTTTTATAAATCGTGGTCGTCCCGTTTGCATAATTATATACGCCAGCCTCATCGATTTTTAATCTTGGAAAATTTTGATCTTCGGCATATATTTGTTCGGCACAGCCCCGAAAACTCACGTCACTTAATAATGATTCGGGAGTACATCCGGAGGGCAAATTTGTTGCTGGAACAAAAAAACTATTTCCGGGGATAGATCCATTTTTTACATCTAAATTCGAATAAAAAGTTGAATTACTTAATGCCGGATCTAAAAACCCATATCCCCACCAACATCTTCCCTTATTGGTGTCTGGATTAACACAATCTCCCGTCTCTTTATTATTCAAATAATCAATAAAATTTGCGTCCCGCTTGTTTTTGATGAATTCCATTCCTTCAGTGGCTAAAAAACCCGCCTCTAGCCTGCTAACAGCATTATTGGAAACCCTAATCATGTCATTAATGGCCGAATACACCCAAACCACACCCATTACCATGATAAAAATAGCAATAGCTACCTCGGTTAAAGAAAATCCTTTAGAAAATCTTCTTTTCATAATTATTGAGTGTCGGATTTCACGGCTACTAACCCCGCTTTATTAATTTGTACTAATCGAGTGTTTTCTCCATCAGTGATACTGATTTTTGCTTCTCTTGCCACATAATAATATGAAGAATTGTCTTTTGTCCGACAAATAATAAACGTCTCGGGATTCGTCGGCTTAAAATCGATGATCAGCTGATCGCAATTCGATTCCCACTTCCATTGACCGTCATTATCCCGAATATAAGCTTCGAGTTTGTTTAATTTGATTGATGTCGGGAAAATACGTTTTTGCATCAGCTCATTTATATAGCCATCACCGCCACGATTATCGTTATAATAATCACAGGTCGGTTTATCGATGCATTTTGATATGTCGGCAGCATTGAATAAAAAAGACCCTTCTCTATCTGTACTGTTAAGCTGAATACAATCCCCTACTCGCAAATCAGATTCGTAACCGCCACCACTACAAGGAAGGTACCGGCCATATTCATTGCAATTAGTATATAAGAAATATTGCTGAGGCTTTTCGATTTCTAACATAATCGCGTAGCCGTCAAACGGATAAAGCCCTCCTTCAGGATTGGGAGAATTGGGATTGGGAACGTTGCAATTAGTATTAGACCGGGCATTACCGGCATTGTTTTCCATGGTCCGGATATTCTGGGATAAAATATAAGCCTCACGCTGAATGGTCAGCTTGCGCCGCGGCAAATCGGAATTCAAAAAAAGACCGGCCATGATCATTATCAAGGCAATAACTATAAGGGTCTCGGCTAAAGAATATCCTCTTTTTACCATACAAAAAAATAATTTGAATATTTTTCCAATATTTGAGCGCCCCACAATAAGGCACACAAATTCCCAATTATCAGAAACGGCCCAAAAGGCACTTCGCTTTTGAGTGTTTTTTTGCCCATTAAGATCAGGGCTACGCTAATTATAGCACCCAGCACCACGGCCACAAAAAAATTTATTAACACGAATTTAAGACCGATAATAAATCCCAAAAGCAAACCAAGTTCTACATCGCCAAAACCCATCCATTTTTCCTTGGAGATGACGTAAAGGATAAAAAATGGCAGGGCTAAAACCGCAGCGCCCAACAAATAAGGCCAAATATATTGTCCAAATCCCTGCCAAAACGACCAAGACAATATCGGGGTTAAAGCCTGAGAATAATAAACATAGAAATGGGCAAAAAACACAAAAACTCCACAGACACTGGCTACCTCCTCACTAATCAGCATATACTTCAAGTCAAAAACGAAAAGCGCCAAAAGCAAAGAAAAAATTATGGCATAAAATGCCACCAGCCAACAATCAAATCCAAACTGCCAATAGGCGACCAAAAATAAAATCCCGCAAACCAGCTCCACCAGCGGATACTGCCTGGAAATATTTTTTTTGCAATAACGGCACTTCCCGCCCAAAAAAACAAAACTAAGCACCGGAAACAGATCCGGCCAAGAAAGATTATGATTGCATTGCGGGCAATGGGAAGGTGTAAAGCTGATATCGTCCCATATTTTTTTGGATTCCCAACCCTTTTCCTCCCCGGCCTTAAGGCGCAAAACCAGTACATTGATAAATGAACCAACTATGAGCCCTAAAATAAAAATAAAAAATTCAATAAACATAAACAAAATGCCCTACTTATTATAGGGCATTTTGTTTATTTAGACTAATTAGCGGACCCTGCTTGAGCAAACAAATAATGTTGCGTCGCAAACGGCTGTCGTTGCAGGATCTGATGAGGTAACCTGTCCTTTTGTACCATTAGAGTCAATGCAATAATAATCATTGGTACCATTATATTGCGAAGTAAGACTCGAATATGCGCAAAATGCGGTCCCGTTAGTAGAAGTCGCAATGACGCCTCCCTGCCTAGTAATATCCGTGCAAATAGTAACAGTAGAAGTATTGGAGGCGCAGCCAAAGCCGGTATAGGAATCCATATGCTCCTGACGGAACATCTCCGCCTGCGTTTGAAGTTGAGACATGCCAGAAACAATCCTAGCATCCTTGGCCTTATTAATGGCACTGCGGACACCGACTAACACGATAGAGGCCAAAACCACAATAATGGAAATGACCACCAAAAGCTCAATAAGCGTAAAACCTTTCTTCATATTATAAACTTTCTTGTTTATTAATTTACTTTATAAAATGTATAAATAATACGCGTCTCGACCTTTTGAATTATTATACCTACTCTGTGCAAACAGAGCAAAACTCTTTTTCACAATTTACTCATTATGTTAATCAGCGGATAGTAAATACCGATAACAATCAAACCGACCAAAACGCCCAAAACCAGCAAAAGCACCGGCTGAATAAGAGAAACAACGTCGTCGGTAGCTTTATAAACATCGCGGCGATAGAAATCCACTACTTTTATCAAAGTAGCCTCTAATGATCCGGTGCGCTCGCCCACCAAGACCATTTGGGTTAAAAGCGGCGGGACTTCTTGCGGATGCTGATTGAGCACATAGCTCATTGGCGTGCCTTTCATCACCTTTTCCCGAACCTCCAAAACTAATTCCTTATAAAGCCCTGATTCCATGATACCCGCAGTGATTTCGAGGGCTTGGGAAATAGGAATACCGGCCTTAATCAAGGTTGACATTGATTCGGCAAAAGTGGCCACTTGAATCTTTTTATTCAAATCTCCTACAAAAGGTATGCGCAAGGTTAATCTGTCGAAAAAATCTTTGCCCTCCTTGGTCAACGAATAGCGCCAAACAAGAGCTGCGCCCGCGCCTAAAATTATAAAAACCATCAAGCCATAAGCGTCCAAAACATCGGCGACGGCAAAAATACTTTTAGTAAGAAGGGGCAAATCCCCCATCCCGCCAAAGCCGCCGATAACCTGCTTGAATTGGGGGATAATGAATTTGACCATCAAAATCAAAACGGCTACAAAAACAAAAAGAATAAAAATAGGATAAACCAGTGCACTGGTAATCTTATCCCTCAATTCTTTTTCGTGCTGCAAATGGTCGGCCAAAGAGTCCAAATTCTCCGACAGACGGCCGGAGGCTTCTCCGGCTTTGACCATGTTGACGTAAAAATTATTAAAATGTTTAGGATGGTCAACTAGGGCCGCTGATAATTGCCCGCCGCCTTCTACCTTTTCCGCCATTTTGAAAATCTCCTCGCGCATAGCATCTTTGGTGGACATTCTTCCGATGGTCTTTAGGGCCTCCACCAGAGGCACGCTGGACTTAAATAAAATAGAAAGCTGGGTCGTAAAATTCATTATGTCGGTAAAACCGATGCCACCAAAGCCGATATTAAGCTTAGCACTCCAGAAAGAAGTATCCGCTTTGTCGAGCGCAATAACCACGAATCCCTTGGCTTGTAAAAACTCTAAGGCCGCATCGCGGTTGCTGGCCTCAAGCGTGCCTACTAATGATTGGCCCTCTGGGGTTTTTACCTGATAATTGAATTTCATATGCCGGCATTAACCATATCCCTTAATTCTTTGGGATTGGTCGAATAATTTACCGCATCTTCCACGCTTACCTTGCCCTCTTTGATTAACTTGGCAAGGCTGCGGTTTAACGAAATCATCCCGATATTGGAAGAAGTTTCAATCACGCTGGGAATTTCATAAATTTTGTTCTCCCGAATCAAATTGGCAATGGCCGGGCTGTTTATCATCACCTCGCAAGCCGAAATTAGCCCACCGGTTTTGGCTGGCACTAGCCTTTGGGAAATTACGCCCAACAAAGAAGAAGAGAGTTGGCTGCGCACCTGGTTTTGCTGGGCAGCCGGAAAGGAATCCACTACCCGATTAACGGTCTGGGCGGCAGAATTGGTATGTAAGGTCGCATAAACCAAATGCCCGGTTTCGGCGGCCGTTAAGGCGATGCTCATGGTCTCTAGATCGCGCATTTCCCCCACCATGATAACGTCTGGGTCTTGGCGCAAGGAAGCCCGCAGGGCCCTTGCAAAAGAAATGGCGTCGCGGCCGATTTCGCGCTGGTCAATAATGCAGCGGTCGTCGCTGAAAATATATTCAATAGGATCCTCAATGGTGATTATATGCTCCTCCCTTTCATGATTAATTTCATCGACCATCGCGGCTAAAGTCGTGCTCTTGCCTTGGTTGGCCGGCCCGGTTACCAAAACGAATCCCTGTTTGGGCTTGGTGAAAGAATGGAGGATCGGTGGTAATTTCAAATCCTCAATGCTTTTTATCTTATTAGGAATAAGGCGCAAGCTACAGGAAATGCGGTTGAGCTGAAAATAGAAATTACCGCGGAACCTGATTTGATTTTCGAAATTATAAGAAAAATCGATGTCGCGCTCGTGTAAAAACCGATCATAACGGGTGGGGGTCAGCATCGCCTGCGCAAACGAATTGATTTCCTCATTAGTCAAAACATCTTCCGATTCCAAGCGGTATAGTTCTCCGCCGATGCGGAATATTGGCCTATGATCAACGCAAAAATGAATGTCCGAAGCGGTTTTTTCGTGCGCTAAATTCAAATAAGCCTTTAATTTTTCTTGTGGGTCTATAGCCATAATTATTCGTCTATTGATTCTTTTGTAGAAGTCATTATCTCTTCCAGAGTCGTCACGCCTTTGAGCGCCTTAAGCAAACCGTCTTGGCGCAAAGAAACCATTCCTTGTTTTTGCGCTTCATCTTTAATCTTTGATTCAGACAAATCGGTAGCAATGAGATGCGCCAAACTGTCAGTCATGGTCAGCATTTCATAAATTCCCCGGCGGCCGACATAGCCGGTGTTATTGCATTTGGCACAACCCTTTGCTTTCCATAAAAGGGGTTTTTCTATTGTGCAATCCAATTTATAGCTTTCGATAGTTTTGGTTGATAATGCCCCAAGCTCTTTTTTAATCACCTGTTTGGCATCCTGATCTGGTTCGTAGCGCTCGGCGCAATCCGGGCAAACATGACGCACTAAGCGTTGAGCAATGACTAAATTAAGACTGGGCGGGATTAAAAATGAAGGAATGCCCAAGTTCACAAAACGCGGGATAGCTCCAATAGAATCGTTGGTATGCAAAGTGGAAAGCACGATGTGGCCGGTTAAAGCCGAATGCACGGCCAAATCCGCTGTCTCATGGTCGCGGATTTCTCCGACCATTATCACGTCCGGGTCATGGCGCATCATAGAGCGTAAGCCCGAAGCAAAAGTGTAACCAATTTCCGGTTTGGTCTGGGATTGATTGATATCGGTGATGACATACTCGATAGGATCCTCCAAGGTCATGATATTAATCTCCTCAGAGATAATCTTGCGCAATACCGAATAAAGCGTAGTTGTTTTACCTGAACCGGTAGGACCCGTGACTAAAATCATCCCGTAGGGCTTATTGATAGCCTCGACAATCAAATCATAATTACGGCCTTCAATACCTAAATCTTCCAATTTCTTTAAGCCCTCCTCAGGGTCAAGCACACGCAAGCAGACACTCTCCCCATTGGCAGTCGGAAAAGTGCTGACACGAAAATCAATATTTTTCTCCCCGAAACGTAAAGCAAAACGCCCGTCTTGCGGCATGCGCGACTCATCGATTTTCAAATTGGCTAAAATTTTGATGCGAGCCACCACAGCCGGATGCGATTCCTTAGGCAAGAAAAGCGAAGAATGCAGAATGCCGTCTTGGCGGAAGCGCACGCGTACGCGATCCCCTATCCCCTCGATATGAATATCAGAAGCTTTGCCTTCTACGGCATTACGTAAAATAACCGCCACCACTCTGGCTACCGGCGCTTCCTCGGCCATTTGCTCCACCTCTTGGGTGGTGCGCTTGGCCGCTTTGGTTTCGGCTTTTATCTCCGTTTCCAAAGCGCCTAAGGCTTTATTTACATCCTGCTTGGCCGCCTGATACTTGCCAAGCGCTGCCGTGAAATCTGACAAAGAAATCAAATAAACCTCATATTGGAAATTCTTTTCGCGGGATAAAAATCTCAAAGCCTCCTGGGCCTTAAGATCTTCAGGATAAACCATACCTATCTCCACCATTCCATCTTGGCGCTGAGCCAAAACGATTAATTGGTAGTAACGGGCCGTATCCTCTGGCAATAATTCCAAGACCTGCAACTCCAATTTTTTGGGGTCGATTTTTTTAATGCTAAAACCAAACATTTCGGCTTTAGCCGCAAAGAGCTTATCCTCGTCAATAAATTTTTGAGCAATCAAAACTTCTTCATCCTTTTTTGAGGAAGAAGCCGACTCATTCTCCACGAGGGAGGCTTGGTCTTGCGATATTAAATTTTGCTTTACTAATTCTTCAAGCAAAAAGGACATAGTTTTAACAAATTTCAAGGTTCAGGAACGGTAACGGTTTTCCCGGCCCGTTTCGTTGTGGTTGGCGCTTTGTTTGGCGAAACCTTGCCGATATAAAAAGGATTGTCATTGCCCAAATTAAGCGCCGAGCGTAATGATTCATCCATGGTGCTTTGAGCGGGAGGGATTGCAATCTCGTCATAAGGGAAAATCGGCTCCATCTTGGGCATGCGCAAGGCATTAAGGTCAATACTGCTGGTAGCAAACTGCTTAACCTCCACTTTTGTATACTTTTTATAACCGGCTTGAAAGAAAAGCAGCACCGCCCCGATAATGAGGGCCATCAAGATAACCCAATTTTTTTCATCCTTCAAAAAGCTTGTGTCCATATTTTTATTTTACTTGATAAATCCTCGTCGATAACATTATGCTAAAAGGTTTTCCAGGAGTATCCACGGAAGAAAAATTAATTTCCGAAACATCAATAAGCCGCTCGGAATTGCCAATAGCCCGCAGAACATTGACCAAATATGAAAATTCTCCGCAAACTATTCCCATTTGGATATTATTGGATGAAGCGTCGCGTAAAGGGCTGGCTCCACCGGTAATCATAAATTCTGGCAATTTTTCTTCGCCGGAAACAGCAATGCTGGAAAGCTGGCAAGCATTTAACTCGGCTAGCCTCTTGTAGTGACTATAAAGCTCGGGCAGAAAATTATTTTTAGGCAAAGCCCGCTCAATTTTTTCCAAATCACTTTTATCCTCCTCCTTAAGCCTTTGGAGGGCCTGTTGTTGCGTTAAATAATATTCGGAAGCGGTCTGCTTGTTTAGCTCCAATGTCTTTTGATTCTGCATCAGCTGATTATATTCCATCACCAATGGATAAATGACCATCTTCCCTAAGAGGGTCAATAGAAGCAGGCAGGCGAAAATTATGAAAATAGGTTGCTTCATATTATTGCTTGATATATTTAATTGCCGAGGGCTTCATCCTAATGGAAAAAGTAAAACCAACTTCATCGGGCCCGCGCAATGCAAGAGATTCGAGGGAAACACTTTCAATGTCAGGATCCAACTGAAAAACCTTGAATTGCTGCCCCACGGGCACAAAATCCTTGGCCCGGCCATCGATGACAATATTGCCCTTATCAAAGTCCCCGCGAAAATTCGTAATCGAAATATCGGGCATCAAACCTCTTTTTAAGAAATCAAAAACATCAGAGGTTTGGCGGTGTCTCTTAAAAAGCTCGCCAAAAACGGCAATTTTCTTTATTTTGACCCGCAATTCGGAATCGGCGCTTTTTTGCTCATCAACCGGGATTTTGCCGAGCTCCTCATTGAGCTTCGCGTTCTCCTTTTCCAAGCCCGTGATTAAAACGGTATTGGTGAATGGGATATTCAAACCCCTATTCACGAATTGGAAATAGGCTGCTGCCCCAACGGCTGCAATAACCAGAAAGATGGCTAAAAAAGCCAAACCATCCAAAAGAGGATTGCTCTTTTCCCTTTGCTTAGGTATCAAATTGGGCCTCAAAAAATTATTATCCATTTTAAGTTTTTATTTAAGGTTCTTTATGATTCGGCAGCCTTTAAGGCTAAGCCGACAGCAATCGCAAATTGCGGACTAAGCTTTCGCAAATTCTCTTCCAAGGATTTCGGATATCCCAAACCCACAAAGGCATTGGCAAATTCTACCCCGCCCTCCATGGGAAAATTTTTGACTATAAAATCCTTAAACCCGGGCATTTGGCTCAAACCGCCAGCCAATAAAATTTTCTGCACCTGTTTTCCATTGACTCGCTGATAATCTTTGAAAAGCCTCCCAGTCTCCCCGGCAAAAACATTAAGAAGCGGTTTGGCTGACTGGAATATTCTGGAACTCTCCGCTATTCCCTGCTCTTCCTTAAGAGCTTCGATTTGGGCCACATCCAAACTCAAATCCTTGGCCGCCTTGGCATTAATGGCACCCGAGGAAAAACTTAAGCTGTGCGAATCTTTGATAATGCCCCCTTCAATAATACTTACTGTCGTACTCTTGGTGCCCACATCAATAACGCAAGAAACCGATTTGTCTCCTTTCATCAGGGCGCGAGCCAAGGGGAAAACCTCCGGCTCAAAACCGATTAATTTTATACCGGCCTTAGCAGCCACGCGCTGATATTGGTCGACAATTTCTTTAGTAATAGCAATAGCTAAAATTTTATATTGGCCAAGTTGCGGCGCTTTTGGGTCTTTTAACTCTCCAATTATCTGCCAATCCAAAAATACATTGTCTAGGGGTATCGGGATATATTTTTTAGCCTCGTATTTGACCGCTTGCTCCATTTCCTTGGGCTTAAGTATGGGCATGGAGAAGGTGGTAAAAAATGTGGCAAAATCAGCCAAAGAAAAATAGGCCTCACGCGATTTTATCTGCGCCTCAGAGAGTAAGGCCAGTAAGGCCCGGGCAATATTATCCTCGGAGAGTATCAAGGCATTATTTTCGGCGGCAATAAAAGGCTTGTCGAAGTCCTTAAAAGAGATTTCGCCGTAGTTTTCCAGTTTCCGACCAGACGAAATTTCAACCACGCGAATAGCTGAAGTACCTATATCTACTCCCAGATATTTTTTTCCGAACAGTTGAAACATTTATATGGCTATTTACAATCTAATTATACACCAAGCTGCAAACTTATCCTAAGGTCAATATGTGGAAAACTGCAAAAATATTTTTAGAAGAGCTTCTCTTTCCCAAAATCTGCATCGGTTGCAACCGCCAAGGGCAATATTTTTGCGACGATTGCCTCTCGCTGGCCGAAATTTATGATTTGCAATATTGCCCTTACTGTTCCCCGCCCCGGCCATTTTATGATGGCCGCGTCTGCCATAGCCATCATTCTAAAATTGATTCTGTTTTTATCGCCAGCAGTTACAAAAACAGTAATGTTAAAAAAGCCCTTCATCTTTTGAAATACGAACCCTGCTGCAAACTTTTAGCCAAAGATTTGGCAAAATTAATTTACTGGCATCTGCTCGCGTGCGGCAAAAAGCCCTCAGATTTTTCCGATTGCCTACTTGTGCCCGTCCCGCTGCATGAAAAAAAGTTGCGACGGCGCGGCTACAACCAAGCTCAGGAAATAGCTAGAGAATTGGGCGATAAACTGCAAATTCCCTGCGAGGAAGTTTTACTGAAAATCAAAGAAAATAAAAGCCAAACAGAACTTAACCGCTTGGAAAGAATACAAAATGTGGAAGGTTGTTATATGCTTAACGAAAATTGCTCGGCTAAAATCGCCGGAAAAAATATTTTGCTGTTAGATGATATTTTTACAACCGGGGCCACTATGGAGGAATGCGCCAAAACCCTAAAAACCGCTAAAGCCAAATCAGTTTGGGCAATAGCGGTCGCTCGAGAGTTTTAATTACTCCACCTCCTCGGTAGCTGTGGCAATGGAGCTGGAAGCCGTAAACAAAGAAAGATCGTAATTGCGCCTGAGCCAGCTTAAAATGCGCTGCGTATCATCTTTAAGAGAGCTAGATCCCAATAAAACCACCGAAGCGTAGCGGGCTTTTTTATATTTATCAGCAAACTTAAAAACAAAAGTTCCGGTTCGGCCCGCCTCTTGCGTGTAGCCGATTTTTCCGCCCAAAAAGTCCGGATTGGCGGAAAAAATATTCTTATTTTTATAATCACTGATTTTTACATTAACAGCCCCGAAAGTTTCGGTCTTTTTGCTGCGGGTTATTTTCAAAATCGGGGACATATTATAAAGCAAATAACGGGACAAATAATAAATATCCTCAGCGGAAGATTTTGTCTCTTTATCAAAACCCGTCACATCCTTAAATATGGTGTTGCGCATATCCATGGCAGCCGCTTTATCGTTCATGGCCTGAATCGTTTTGTCGCGGCCCATAAACTCGGCCAAAATTTCGGCCGCATCATTGGACGATTCGATAAGTAACGGGAACAACAGTTCAATGACTCGCAAACGTTTGCCGTCTTCGAGGCCCTTAGTTTGGCCATAGCCCCGTTCAACCATTGCTTTGGTGATTTGGACACTCCGGCGCAAATCGACATTTTCCGCCACTACGACAGCAGTCATCAGCTTGGCCAAAGAGGCTACCGGAACTTGATCTTTGGCTCCCTTGGAGGCGAAAACAAAATCATTTTCAAAATCAGCCACCACATATTTTTGGGCCGTTATTTTCGGGAAAGGTAAACCGCTAGAAGAATACTGGGCAGCCGGAGTGGCAGTAGCCATGGCCGTATCGCCAGCTAAAAGCGAAACCTCGGAATCAGCGGCAGGAGCCGAGGAAGTAGACAGCTCATACAAATAATCATCTCGAGCCCTATCCACAAGCAAAATAGGCATGCCCGGCTCGGTAATCTTAAACAACGCCTTGGCATCCGTGTCTTTTAACCTCACGCAACCATGAGAATAGGTTGAATAAACTTTTTTTCCGCCCGGAAAATACGGTACTCCGTGTATCCAAAATTTTCCGTAAATCTGCAAAGCGTAAGGCATATAAAGCCCCTCAGCAAAAGCAAAAGCCTGGGTAATTTTATTGGAAATCTTATATTGTCCGACTGGCGTTCCTCCCCAAATCGGCTCATTGCCCCGGGCCAGTACCGGATATTTGCGAAATTCCTGCCCATTCTTGTAATAATGCAGGACCATTTCCGGAAAATTAATTTCAATGAAGGTCGAAGAAGCCGCTATCAGGCCGGCGCGCAAATCATTTAAGTCGCGCAAAACCAAGGGCTGCTCGGGCGGCTCGATTACCTCTTCCACTAAAGGAAATTTTATCGCATGAAAAATATCGTAAGTGACCTCCGGCTCTACTGACAAAAAAACTCCCCAGACAACGCCCAGAATAGAAAAAAATAAAATTGTCAGGAATATTTTGAAATTCATCAGAAGATATATGACAAGACAAGGGTTGCTACGACGCAGGAAATAATCATAAATAAAACCCTAAACCACCACTGTTTGGAAAGCTCAGCTAAAAAATCGACTGTCGGCCACATTAGTAATGTCCAAAAATAACCTAGAAGAAAAACGAGTGCAAACAATAACCAAAAAACTACCGAAACAATCATCAGGGGGATAGAAACAAGAAAAATCGCCCCCTGCACAATAACTAAATATGGCAGAGTGGCCACAAACAGCAGTATTCCGATGAGCAGTTTTTCCCACCACTGCATGCCCCAGTATAACATCGCGGGGCCAAAATAAAAATGTGAGGATTAAAATAAGGATTGGGCACTGCCGGCGTTCGAATTTTTAGCTGTCTTTTTTGACAACTGTTTCGCTTGGCCACCCTTGACCAGATTATCCAAAAACTTATAAATTTCCACCATGGCCCAAGTGTCCATCTGGCAATAAGTGAGCATGTCCTGAACGATCTTGTCCCTTTCCCCTTGCGGCAGTCTCTGGTCGATTACCTTTTTCCAGCTCTTGGAAGCAGTATTGCCCTCTTGAATGTTAAGCGTTTTATAGGAAAGATGCGGGGCCACTACGGGCAAGACGTTTTTAATGGAATTGCTATTACAAAAATCCGGGTGCACATAATAGCCTTTGGAAAAGCTGTCCATTAAATCATACATGCGCTTATTCATACTTTTAAGCAGCGCGGCCTGCTTGGGGCATTTCTCTGCCAGCTCAACATTGCGCTCGGTTTCAAATTTTTTATACCAAGAAACAAACGTCCCTTTTTTACCCACTATTTTCTCGAAAGAGGCGGCTAAATCCTGCGCCGGGTCGTGAGCTTGGCGAGCCAAAAATTCGTAATGTTTGATTTCCGATTCGGGGCTTTCCCAAACATGCAAAGAATATTGGAAAATTACCGCTTGGTAAGGCCGATAACCGTCATACATGGGCAGAGCGGAGCTGTAGGTTTCATAATCCAAAAAATAAATCGGGAATTTTATTTTCTTCAACTCCTTTTTTATGCCTTCAATATCAACAAAAGGCTGTTTATTCTTAACTGCCAGGCAATATTTTTCAAATTTTTTGCCTACAAAATATCCCGAGGGTAAATCCTCAATAGCGGCTATTTTTTGTTCAGCCAATTCTTGAATTTCTTGGGGCGTCAGCCACAAGTCATAAATGGAATATTCGGGCATATTCTTCCAGCAATAATCCATAAAGGCGCATTCGTGGGGATTATTACACTGCCTAATTATCTGCACCTTGGGTTCTTCTTTGGAAGCGGCAACCTTAAAAGCATTCCCGATTTGTTCACGATAAAGTTCCAGAACTTTTCCGGCCTTGGCGGTCACCTTCTCGGCTTTGAAAAGTTTTTTAGGCTCAATTTCTCCTTGGCGCACATACTTCGAATTGATATGGACCAAATAAAGATTGCCGACTTTGTATCCGTTTTCTTCAAAACAATATTTTTGAAAAGCCAAATCAATCAAATGTTCACTTTTCACCCTGGAGCTGCCTTTCACTTCGAAAATATCCCACTTCCCCGTTTTTTTGCTGTAACGAATAATATCAGAACGACAATAAAGATTTTTACCAGAAATCGTGGGCTGAAAAATGACTTGCGCGCCCTCATTCATCAGCTTTTGCGTCTCCCAAGCGTCACGGCTGAAATCCCCAGTCATAGCATTTTGCCCTTTAGGAAAAAGCTTGTAAGCGACTTTTTCCGCCTCATTACCCTCCTCCATCACAGCCAAAGAAGCGGCACTGGGGGGCGCAGCCAAACTTTTTTTATTTTTCCAAAGCCAGAGATATTTTTGGCATTGGACGTATTTTAGAAAATCACTCTTGCTGATTATCATGCTGTTTGCATTATAGCGACTTAACCAAATAATAAAAGGCGGCCAAACAAACAAAAAAGCCCCCAAAGGGGGCAGTTTTATTACTGCGGCTGGGGCGCATTTTGCTGC
>CAZQSQ010000009.1:0-30147 GCA_964596325.1 uncultured Candidatus Saccharibacteria bacterium | reverse complement strand
CAGGGGTAGAATTAAAGGGCTTAAAAGCCATTAATCCTTTTACTAATGAAGAGATCCCGGTTTTTGTCGGGGATTATGTTTTGGGCCATTATGGCACTGGCGCCATCATGGCTGTGCCCGCCCATGATGAGCGCGATTTTGAATTCGCTAAGTATAGAGGTGAAATTAGGAAAAAATGTGTAATCATTCCAGAAGACAATTATTGTATTGGTGCAAAAAAACTTGAGGCAGTGGAAGAAGGTATTCCTTCCAAATATCTTTATGTTCATCGAGATATTTCGGAATTATCTATTGGTGAGAAGAATAATAAATATGAAGTTTGGGCAGTAAGCGAATTGGAAAGCATTAAAAAATGTGGGAAACCTTTTATTAATGATGGTGTTTTGATTAATTCTGGTGATTTTTCTGGTCTTAAATCAGATGAAGCTAGGCATAAGATGGCGGAATTTGCGGCTAAAAATGGATTTGGCGGCAAGACCGTTAACTATAAAATGCGTGATTGGATTTTTGCCCGCCAGCGCTATTGGGGCGAGCCGATCCCTTTGCTTTATTGCCAGCATTGCGCTGACAAAATTAAATCAGGAAAGTACAAAAAAGGAGAGTTTAGCGCAGGCGAATTGGCTAATCCGGGGTGGATTGCGGTGCCAGATAAAGATTTGCCGATTAAGCTGCCAAGTGTCAAAAGTTATGAGCCGGCCGGGGATGGGCAATCGCCTTTGGCTAATATTAAATCTTTCGTAGAAACCAAATGCCCCAAATGCAAAGGCAAGGCCAGGCGCGAAACCAATACTATGCCACAGTGGGCGGGCAGTTGTTGGTATTATTTGCGTTACATTGACCCGAAGAACCAAAAGGCTTTTGCTGATTTGAAAAAAGAAAAATATTGGTCGCCGGTGGATCTGTATATCGGAGGAGCCGAGCATGCTACACGCCATTTACTTTATGCGCGATTTTGGCACAAATTTTTATTTGATATCAAAGCCGTAAATTACCAGGAGCCTTTTAAGAAGCTGCAACATGTAGGCTTGATCCTGGGCGCTGACAATCAAAAAATGAGCAAGCGCTGGGGCAATGTGGTCAATCCTGATGATGTGGTTAAGGAATATGGCGCTGATGCGCTGAGGCTTTATGAAATGTTTATGGGGCCCTTTGGCGAATCGATCGCTTGGAGCCAGCAGGGCGTGGTGGGCTGCAAAAGATTTTTAGATAAGGTAGTGCGTTTTAAGGGGAATGTCGAAGCAAATAAAAAATTCAAGACAGGGGAGGAAACGGTCCGCAAACTTCACCAGACAATTAAAAAAGTCAGCGAAGATATTGAGCAATTTAAGTTTAATACCGCCATTGCCGGGCTGATGGGTTTTATGAATGATTGCGCCGATAAAAAAATTGCCCAGAGTGATTTTTTGGATTTCTTGAAACTTTTGGCGCCTTTTGCGCCGCACTTGGCTGAAGAATTTTTTCAAGAATCGGTTAGAGGCAAGAAGTTCATTTCCATTTTTCAGGCTACTTGGCCAAAATATGATGCTGCTTTAGCCAAAGAAAGCTCAATCAAAATCCCAGTGCAAATTAACGGCAAAGTTCGCGCGACAATCGAAGTTTCCCCCGAAGCTGATCAAGCCCAGGTGGAGCTGTTGGCCAAGAGTGATGCCAATATCAAAAAATGGCTGAACCAAAGCGCTATCAAGAAGGTAATTTACGTCCCTAAAAAAATCTTAAATATAATAATTTAATTATGTGTGGCATCGTTGCTTATGTCGGCAAAAGGCAAGCCTTTCCCATGCTTCTTTCTGGTTTAATCCGGGTCGAGTATCGCGGCTACGATAGTTTTGGTTTTTATGTGCCGCAGGGCGACTCCGGTTTTTTATTCAAAAAAGTCGGTAAAATTTCCGCCTATCAGGAAGAGCTTTCTAAAATGGAGGTTAAAGGCACTTGCGGCCTTGCGCATACCCGTTGGGCTACCACCGGGGATGTGACTGAAATTAATGCCCACCCGCACCACGATTGCCACAAAGATTTTTTTCTAGTGCATAATGGTATTATTGAAAATTATAAAGAATTAAAAGACGAATTGCTAAAAGAGGGTCATAAATTTTATGGCGAAACCGATACGGAAGTTATCGCACACTTGATTGAGAAAAATTTTAGGGGAGATTTGTCTGAGGCAGTCAAAGAAACACTCAAAGTTTTACGGGGCACTTACGGTTTGGCTGTGGTTTCTAAAAAAGATCCCGATAAGCTTGTGGTCGCCCGGATCTCCAGCCCTTTGCTTGTGGGGATAATGCCTGATGGCTATATTGCCGCTTCTGACCCTTTAGCCGTCATTTCTTATACGGATAAGGTTATCTATTTGGATGATTACGAAATGATGACCCTGACTCCTAACGGAATAATTTCCCAAAAAGAGAAAGTGGAGCATAAATTGGATATTAACGTGGAGAAAATTTCCAAGGGCGGTTTTGACCACTTTATGCTTAAGGAAATCCATGAGGAGCCGCAGGCCGTGGAAAATGTCATGCGGGGGCGGGTTTTGGAAAAAGAGGGGACATTCAAGTTCGGCGGCTTGGAACTTATTGAAGAAAAATTAAGGGCCGTAAAGCGGTTGAAACTTTTAGCTTGCGGCACTTCGCACTATGCCTCGATTTTAGGAAAATATTTCTTAGAAGATTATGCCGGCTTGCTGGCTGAGGCCGAATTAGCTTCAGAATTCCGCTATCGGCCGGGGATAGTTTCTTCGGATTTGGGAGCGATTTTTATTTCTCAATCCGGGGAGACGGCTGATACTTTGGGAGCTTTGCACGAGCTGAAGAAAAAAGGCATTTTGACTTTGGGGCTTACCAATGTTGTCGGCTCCTCGCAGGCCCGGGAGGCTGATGCGGGAATATATTTTCATGCCGGCCCGGAAGTGGCAGTTGCTTCGACTAAAGCTTTTGTTGGTCAAGTGACGGCTTTGGCGATGCTGACCACTTTTTTAGCCCGGCAGAGGAATATGGATTTTGTTCAGGGCAAAGAAATTGTCGAGGCAATGCAAAAAATCCCCAGCCAAATCCAAGAAATTTTAGATCAAAAAGAGAAAATAAAAGAACTGGCGGAAAAATATTGCCAATATAAAAATTTCTTTTTCTTAGGCCGCAAATACAGTTTCCCAGTAGCCTTGGAAGGCGCGCTGAAACTTAAAGAAATTTCTTACATTCATGCTGAGGGCGTAGCCGGCGGGGAGATAAAGCACGGCCCGCTTTCGCTTATTGATCCGGATTTTATCTCTGTGGCTATCTGCCCCCAAGACAGCGTTTATGATAAAATGTTAGTAAATATCGAGGAGATAAAAACACGCAAAGGAAAAGTTTTAGCTATTGCAACTTCCGGGGATAATAGAATAAAAGCTTCATCTGATGACGTATTCTATGTGCCCAAAACTTTAGAATTGCTTAATCCAATTCTAAGCATTGTCCCTCTGCATTTATTCGCTTATTATATGGCAGTGAGGCTTAATCGCGAGGTGGATAAACCCAGAAATCTCGCAAAATCGGTAACCGTGGAATAATATCAAAAATCCTATGGCAACAAAAAAACAAAAAATGAATAAAAATAATATAAAGGCCAAAGAATATAATGTTTTGGTCGGCGGTGCGGCCGGAGAAGGATCGCGCATGGCGGGATTAATAATAGCCAAAATTTTCGATTCTTTGGGCTGGCAGATTTCCATAGTTGAAGATTATCAATCTTTAATAATGGGCGGGCACAATTTTTCTAAAATTAGGGCGACTAAAAAATATAATAGTGCCCCGCGCGAGAAGGTCGATTTTCTTATTGCTCTTAATAAGGAAGCATTAGATAAACATTTGGATAAATTAGATGATGACGGCATAGCAATATTTAATTCCGATGTTTCGCAGTTCGAATACGGCTTCGGTCTTTCCGCCAAGGAAATTTTGGAAAAATTCAAAGGCAAGCCGATTATGAAAAACACCGCCTTCTTGGGAGCTTTTTGTAAGGTAATCGGCATAGAATGGGAACACTTGGAAAAAGTTTTCCGCGAGGAATTCAAAAAAGAAACCGAATTAAATTTGCAGATTGCCAAGTTCGGTTATGATAGCGCCCAAGTGCTGGAAAAAATTGAAAAATTTCCCTGCGATGACGCGGAAATGTTTACAGGCAATGAAGCTATTGCTTTGGCCGCTTGTAAATCCGGTTTAGATTTTTACGCGGCTTATCCCATGACTCCGGCCACCAGTGTACTGCATTGGTTGGCTAACCATAAAGACGAATACAAGCTCAAAGTTATGCAGGCGGAAAATGAAATTGCGGTTATGCTGGCGGCTTTGGGCGCTTCTTATGCCGGTAAGCGCAGTATGGTGGCTACTTCAGGAGGAGGGTTTGCTTTAATGGTTGAGGGTTTGAGTTTTGCGCACATGGGGGAATTACCCGTTGTGATTGTAAATAGCCAGCGCCCGGGCCCGGCTACCGGAATCCCGACTTATTCAGCTCAAGCGGATTTAAGTTTTGCGCTTTCTGCCGGCCATGGCGATACGCCTAGAATTGTTTTAATTCCTGGAGACGCTAAAGAGTGCGCCGAGCTTACCGAGCTTTCGCTTAACAGTGCTTGGAAATACCAAATGCCTGTAATTTTGTTGGTTGATAAAGATTTGAGCGAGGGCACATATGCGATCAGCCCGAGTGTTTTTGCTAAAATGAAAAAAGGGCCGGCCTTGCTCTGGGACGGGCAGGGGCAGTATCTGCGTTACAAGCTTACAAAAGACGGCATTTCGCCCATGGCTTTTCCTGGCAACCCTAAAGCCATCGTGAAAGCTTCCAGCTACGAGCATGACGAAAATGGCATAACTATTGAGGAGGAGGTGGATATGATTAAGGCCATGCAAGAGAAAAAGCTCAAAAAATGGGCCTTGGTAGAAAAAGAATTTTCTAAATTGCCCTTGGTAAAAGTTTATGGCAATAAAAATGCCAAAACAGCTTTGCTCGCTTGGGGCGCGCCCACGGGAGCGGTAATCGAAGCGGCTCAGGTCCTTAACTGCAAGGTGGTGCAACCTCTGGTAGCCAGTCCATTTCCTAAAGTACAAATGGAGAAGGTGCTAAAGGGTGTAAAAAAATTAATTTCTATCGAAGCCAACGCTACTGGCCAATGGGCCCAAGTAATGAAATGTCATGGCTGGCAAGTCGCTGATTGCCTCTTAAAATATGATGGCCGCCCATTTACGGTCGAGGAACTGCAAAAACTTTTGGCGAAAAAAATTAAGAAGTGATTAACATGGAAAAAACATTAAACACAACGGCAAAAATTACTTGGTGCCCGGGTTGCGGAAATTTTGGCATTTTGGAGGCGGTCAAGAAGGCTATTTTGAAACTGGAACAAGAAGGGTATAAGAGAGAGAATTTTGCAATTTTTACCGGAATTGGTTGCCATGCTAAAATCGTTGACTATATTAACACCAACACTTTTTATAGTTTGCATGGCCGCTCCATTCCGCCCGCTATTGGTGCCAAGCTAGCCAACCCCGATCTCAATATTATCGTTTTGTCTGGCGACGGATGTTCTTACAATGAGGGTTTGGAGCATTTGATTTATGCAGCCAAGCGCAACGTCAATATTACGACCGTGGTTCATGATAACCGCGTTTTCGCCTTGACGACCGGGCAATATTCCGGGGTGAGCCCCAAAGGTTTTAAGGGCAAAAGCACGCCGCAGGGTGCCACAGAAGACCCCTTTAACCCCTTAGATTTATTGTTGGCTTCAGGGGCAACCTTCATTGCGCGGGGCTATTGCGCCAAGATAGATCATTTGGCAGACTTAATTGTTAAAGCCGTAAAGCATAAAGGTTTTTCTTTTGTTGAAGCGTTGCAATCTTGTGTGGCCTGGCTGAATACTTACCAAGATTATAATAGCCGGGTTTACGAGGGTGATAATTTGACCTTACAGGATAAATCTGCCGCTTTGCAAAAAATCAATGAGTGGGATTATAAAAATGAGGCCAAAATTCCTTTGGGTGTTTTTTACGACATAGAAAAGGAGATATATAACGGATGAAAATTTCATGGAAGCGGAAAACAAAAAAATCAAAGTAGTTTGCTTGGGAGGGGGCAACGCCATGCCTAAAGCTATTTTATCCGACCTTAAGCATCACCCGGTAAAAATTTCGGTTATTTGCGCCATGCTTGATTCGGGCGGCAGTGCTGGCCGTTTGCGCAAGGATTATAAGATTGTCAGCCCGGGGGACATTAGGCGGGCCTTTGTTGCTTTGGCTAATACTTCGCCGGTTTTTAATGAGCTTTTTGATTACCGTTTTGAGGCCGGGGAATTAAAGGGGCATAATTTTGCCAATTTATTCATTACGGCTCTGGAGCTTTCAAGTAAGAATTATAAAAAGACTTTAGGCGAGCTCAACCGCGTGTTAAACATTAATCCCGACCATAAGGTTTTGCCGGCCACCCTAGATAAGGCCACTCTTTGTGCCAAGCTCGAAAACGGCAAAGTGATTTGCGGGGAGACCAATATTGATATTCCCAAACATAACGGCAATTTGAAAATCGAAAAAGTTTTTCTTAAACCCAGGGCTAAGGCCTACAAAGAAGCTTTAACCGAGATAAAGACGGCTGATATTATCACAATCGGTCCGGGGGATTTATATTCTTCTTTGGCTCAGATTTTATTGGTTGACGGTATTGCTCCGGCCATTAGGAAAAGTCGCGCTAAAAAAGTTTATATCTGCAATTTGATGACCAAGTTCGGGGAGACCAATACCTACGGTGTTTCAGATTTTTCCAAGCAAATCGAAGATCTGCTGGGGGGTGATGTCGATTATGTGATTTATAATAAGGAAAAAATCAGCCCCGCCAGAATTAAAAAGGCCAAGAAAGACGGCGAATTGGCTCCGGCCGACTATTGGGATAAAAACGGTAAGGAACTAAACGGCGATAAATTCATCGGTGTTGATATTGTCAGCGATAAAGGCGAAATTGTTCATGATGCCAAAAAATTGGTTAATATTATTTTATCTTTAAGCAAATAAAAATATGGCGACAAAATCTAACAATCCAATTTCCCAAGCGGTAATTTTGGCGGCCGGCCAATCCAGCCGTTTTTGGCCGCTAAACGAGGTGCATAAATCTTTAGTGCGGATAATGGGTAAGCCAATCATATGGTATACAATTGATAGTTTGGCCAAGTCCGGAGTTAAGGAAGTAATAATTGTGCAAGGTGCCAACAGAGCGGTAGAAAAAGAACTGGCGGGATTGCAATTTCCCAAGGTAAAAGTAAGGTTTATCATTCAAGAACGGCCCGATGGCAGTGGTGACGCTATCTTGAAAGCCGCCTCTTTTCTTAAGGGCAGGTTTGCCGTGTTAAATGCCGAGCGGGCCGATTTTGCCGGTAATCTAAAGGCTTTGGCCGCCATGAAGGCGGAAGTGGTTTTGGCTTGTTGCGAAACTAACCGCCCTTGGCTTTATGGAATTATTAAGGCCGAGAAAAACCGGGTTCTGGAAATAGTAGAAAAACCGGAAAAGGGCAAAGAGCCGGGAAATTTGAAAATAGTCGGGATTTATATATTTAATCAGGAACTTTTGCAAAGGCTGGCCAAAGAGGAAAATCATCCTTATTCTTTAATTTTTGCAATAAATAAATTAGCCCAAGAGGGGAAGGTGGCCAATTGTAAAATCAGCAAACAAGAGGCTTTTACCCTAAAATATCCTTGGGACTTATTCGGAGTTCGGGATTTCATATTTGCTAAATATTTGAGCTCCAAAAAAGAAAAGGGCGCCATGGTTTCCAAGTCAGCGCAAATTTCCGGAAAGGTTTTTATCGCCAAGGGAGCTATTATTGGTGAGAATGCGGTTATTTACGGGCCTTGCTATATCGGAGAGGGTTGCGAAATAAGCCCTAATAATTTAATAAGGGGCCCGGTGAATTTTGAGGCACTCTGTCGAACCGGAGCTTTTATGGAAATCAAAGATTGTATTGTGGGGCCTAATAGTCATTTTCATAGCGGTTATTGTGGTAATTCTATTATCGGTCCGGATTGCCGCCTGGGCGCCGGGTTTGTCTCGGCCAATCGGCGGATTGATAGGGCTAATATTAGCGCGGTTGTCAAAGGGGAAAAAATTGACACTAAGAGTACTTATTTTGGTTTTGTTTGCGGTCCGCGCACGCGCTTTGGCATTAAAGCCTCAACAATGCCCGGAGTGCTTATTGGTAGCGATTGTGTAATCGGGAGCAATACGGTTGTTAGGGAAAATGTGGAAGGCAAAAAGATCCTTTATACGGTTTTTGAACAGCAAAAACAGGATAAAGTGGGATGAATAAAAAAATGCCCAAAGCTTTAGTGCTTTTTTCTGGCGGCCTAGATTCGATGTTGGCTGCAAAATATTTAACAAGGCAAGGTTTCGATGTGACCTGCCTTGTTTTTAAGAGTGTATTTTTTAATGATGAGAATGCGCAAAAATCCGCCTTGCGAATTGGCGCTAAACTATTGGTAGCGGATTTTTCTTGTGAGCATTTGGCGATTGTCAAAAAACCGCAATATGGTTATGGATCTAGCGTGAATCCTTGTATTGATTGCCATTTATTGATGATCAAAAAAGCCAAGGAAATTTTAGAAAAAGAGGGGTTTGATTTTGTGGCTACCGGAGAGGTTTTGGGGCAGCGGCCCATGTCTCAAAATAAGCAGAGCTTGGAATTGATTAGAATCAAATCCGGTCTAGGGGATAAATTATTCCGCCCCTTATCAGGTAAATTGCTCGATAAAACTATTGTCCAAAAGAATGGTTGGTTAAAAGACGGCGAATTGCTTGATGTCAGCGGCCGCAGCCGCCAAAAACAGCTGGCGCTGGCCAAGGAGTGGGGGATAAAAGAATATCCGACTCCCTCAGGCGGATGCATTTTAACTGAAAAAGAGTTCGGTCAGAGATTAAAAGCTTTGACTATCGCCAAGGCCGATTATTCGGAAAATGATGCAGCCCTGATGCGTTTTGGTTTGCATCATTGGATTGGGGGCAACTTGATAATTATAACTCGCGATAAACTCGACGAGGCAGGATTGTTGAAATTTATTGCTAAGGGGGATATTTGTATTAAAATGGAAAATATTCCCGGACCCTTGGCCTTGATAAGGAAATTTAATATCGAATCAAATGAAAATTTAGTTGATTCGGCCAAGGAATTTATCTTGCGGCGCAGCCCGAAGGCCAAGGGCGCCAAAGAAATAAATTTTTCGGAAAAAAGATATGGTTTTTGACACTCAAATTGCCCAGTATTTTTCCCAAATTGTCGGCCGAAATCGAACTTTTGATTTAGCCATGGTCTTTTTGGCGGAAATTTTGCCTTGGCTTTTGGTTGCCTTGGCTTTATGGTTTATTTACAACAAATATCGTCGCCAGATTTTAGATTTCGTTTACGTTGCACTTTCTCTGGTCGTGGCACGTTTCGGGGTGAATGAAATAATTTATCTTTTCTTCCAGAGGCCCCGGCCCATGGATTTGGGATATCCGGCTTTATTGGCTCAACAGCCTAACCCTTCATTTCCCTCTGGTCACGCTAGCTTTCTTTTAGCTATGTCTTGGGCGGTTTTTCTGTGTTGCGGTAAAAAGCCGGGGATTCTATTGGTTTTTCTCAGCAGCTTATCACTGGTGGCTCGGATGTATTGCGGGGCTCATTTCTTAAGCGACATTTTGGCTGGCGCGGTTATCGGGATATCATCCGCTTATATTTTGTGGAAATTTTATTTTAGTAAAAAATGCGCCGTGTTTTAAGTTTTTTTTGTTTGTTGTTATTGATCCCCTCTATTTGTTTGGGCGCGGAGTTTTTGGTCGGGAAGGGGCAGAATATTCTTCAAGTCAGCAAAAATCTCCAAATAGCTGGTTTACTCGAGAATCGTTTTTTGTTTATTTGGGAGGCATTAATTAGTGGGCAATGGCGCAAAATTAAAGTTGGGCAGTATGAAATCGTTAAGGGCTCTAACCCTAAAGAGATTTTGGCCATTTTGGTAGCCGGGCGAGTGGCTCCAAAAAAGGTAACGATAATTGCTGGCTGGACTATTAAGGATATTGCCAAAGCTCTCAGCCGCCAGGGAATTTGCGGTAACGGAGAATTTCAGGAATACGCTTTGGCGACAAGCTCTGTTGAGGCACTGATTCCTGACTTTGAATTTTTGCGCTTGTTGCCCCAAGGGGCTGGCTTAGAGGGGTATCTATATCCTGATACTTATAATTTTGAGGCTAATAGCCAACCGGAAAAAGTTGTTCGACAGATGTTGGATAACTTTCAAAAGAAAATCGTTTTAGCGAAAAATTTTTCCTACCCGAAGAGTGGGGACACTTTTTCCATTTTAACGGTGGCTTCTTTATTAGAAAAAGAAGTGAGGAGTTTTGAAGATAAAAAAATAGTGGCGGGCATCCTTTGGAAGCGTTTGGATGCTGGCTACCCTTTAGAGGTTGATTCGAGCTTGGAATATTTTCGAGTGGGTAGGGGTTCTTTAAGTAAGAATCCACAGCTTAAGACAGAGGATTCCGGTTATAATACGTATAAGTATTCGGGCTTACCCTTGGGGCCAATATGCAATCCCGCTAAAGAATCTTTTGGAGCCGCCCTTTCTCCGACTTTAAGCCCTTATTGGTTTTATTTGTCTGCTCCTGACGGCAAAACAATATTTTCAAAAAATTTGCGAGAGCATCTAATAAATAAAGAAAAATATTTAGTTAATTAATATGGAAAACGATTTTGTACCACCGCCTCCAGGCGATTTTTCTTCGAAAAACGGCCTTGTTTGGCGCATGGTGGCTATTGTCGGTTTGATTATCTTGGGACTGGGATTTATTTTTTTTCCTCGTTGGGGATCGTTTATATCGAAAAAAAGCCCCTTTGATAATTCCTTTAGCCTTTTAAGAATGGTCCCGGAAAAAGTTTCGATTTCGGCCGCCATCAGGGTAAATTTGCCCAAAGGCATGTCTTTTTCGGAAGCGAAAAATAATATCTCTTTTGATCCGCCACTCCAAGGCAGCTGGGGCAAGGGGGAAATTTCCTTTGCCAATGAGGCAGCTAGTGTTGCGCTGGCCGCAGAAAGTTCCCAGGTGGCTATTTTCAAGCCCAGTCAAAAATTAGAATCAAATCGCCATTACGCGGTTAAAATTAAGCTTTCCGGCGGGCAGGAAATATCTTCTGATTTTTTAGCCGTCGATGATCCGCGAATACTTTCGATTATTCCTGTTAATGGTTCGGAAGCGCCCGAGGATTCTAGAATTACTATTGCTTTCAATAGGCCAATGGTTGCTCTGACTTCTTTAGATGTGGCGGAAAAAAGAGAGGTGCCGGTAGAGATAATCCCAGCCACCAAAGGAGAATGGAAGTGGTTAGGAACTAATACTTTACAATTCAGGCCCCAAGCCGGGCTCGTCGCTTCGGCTAATTATAAAGTAAGAGTTAAGCCCGGGTTTGTTTCCGAGGAGGGCTTGGCCGTGGAGGGCGCCCAGAGTGTTTTTACTACCAGAAATCTCCGCTACGCCCAAGAATATAACTACAGCGACAACTCTTTGGTTTATAATGAGCCTTTTAGATTATATTTTAACCAGCCTATAGATTTGCAAAAAACGATTAGGGAAATAAAACTAACCGGCCAAGATAGCGGTCAGAGTTTGGAATTTATAGCCAAGCACCCCAAAATAAAATCAGACGGAAATAAGTCTGAATTTAAGAGCGGCGACATATTTTCCGGAGCCATTACCCAGCTTGCCAGTATTTTCGATATATTTTCTTTTTCTACACAGGGCGGCGAGGAGGATAAAAGCATTGTGGAGATATATTTGGCTAAAGACAAGTTTGGCCGGGAAAAAATTTGGGATTTCGAAAAAAATTATTCCCTCTCCATTAACAAAGTTTATCCCCTTGCCGGTGATATAAATATTAAAGATTCCAAATTTGTATCCTTTAAGACTACCAACGTTGTCCAATCGATAAATTTTCAATCACCCAGATCAAATTTAGTTAACGCTGATTTGTTTGACCCGCAAGGCCAAGCCGTACTCAATTTCTATGAGGAAATAGATTTAGGCAAAAGCAAAATTTCCGGACCTAATATCCGCAAAATAGAATATGGTAAGCATTGCGATCCCAACCAACCTCAGTTTTCCGATTGCCAAAAGGTAGATAATAAAAAACAGATTTTGTTGAGCTTTACCGCTGAAAAATTTTCGCCCGGAGATAACGTAATGATTACCTTGGATAGCTTATATAATTTTTCCGGTTTACGCCTTTCCGACGATTCAATTGGCTATGCCCTGAAAGTGCCCAGTGAACTGAAAATTTATAAGGTTGCAGAAAGCAACTTGCAGAGTCTGAAGATTTGTTCCAATAACCCAATAGCCGAACCGAGCAAAGAGGAAAAGAAAAATTGGATAAGCAGTAATTTGGATTACGAGCTGGGCTATTGGTCTCATTCTTATCGGGAAGAAAATAGTGGGGAAGTTTGCCAGATCGGCAATTATGTGACGGTCGTTGGCGTTGGTTTGATGCCCGAACAAAGGTATGTCTTAGACTTGCGGCTTAAGGATGAATTTGGGCAGACCGGGCAGGGAAATTTTGAGGTTAAAACCGGCGCCATGCCAAATAACCAAACCTCCTTATATCTTATTCAAAGCGGTTATAAGGTTGTAGCCCAACCCGGTAGCGCCAAATTACTTTACGCGGCGCGTAATTTGGATTACGTGAATGTGAAAGTTTGCCGGACGAATTTCGATTTTGTTAAGGGCAGATATTCGGATGTTTGCTTGGATTCGAGCAGTAAAAAAATCGATTTACCAAAAAAATATTGGATAACAAAGTATTTTGAAGTGGATCTCGATGAATTTACCGGAGGGCAGCCGGGATTCTATAAGGTTATTGTGACTAATCCAGATTTTATCGAGAAAAAATATATTTGCGAGAAAGGCAATAATTCTTGCACGGAGAAATCGATGGCTGGCTCAATTGAGACTGATATTAATTTGACCAATTTGGCAGTTGCCCAAAAAGTGATTGATCCGGTAGTGGCCGGCAGCTCTTTAGATGAACTTTCCGAGTCGCAGCTTTCTGAGTTAAGGGATATTTTTTGGGTGACAAAAATTGATTCTCAGGAGCCGGTTGGGCAAGCTAAGGTTGAGCTTTTTGTATCCGGCAGCAGTCGGGCAAGCAGTTTGACCGATGGCCAGGGGATTGCCCAAATAAAACCAGTGCCCGGCGCTTCTTACGCCTTGATAACTTCTGGCAATGATTCGACGGTTTTATCCTTAAGGGGCGAGAGTTTTAATTATGTTTCCGACCGGGCAGGTCAAGCGAGGAAATTTTATCTTTATACCGATAAGCCGATTTATAGACCGGGCCAGACAATTAATGCCAAAGGTATTTTGCGCGTCGGCTTTGATGGTAATTACGAAATACTTCCCGGGAAAAATTACGATGTCGTCATTTATAATTCAAAAGACGAAGCGGTTAAAACAGAAAGTGTGCGGATGAATGATTTTGGCACTTTTAATTTGTCATTTTTAATTCCGGCTGATGCGCCTTTGGGCGGCTGGCGCATTTGCCTGGCAGCTTCTTCCTATGATTGTTCTTACCTTGATGTTAAGGAGTATGTGGCTTCACCTTTCCAAGTCAAAGCAGAATCCGATAAAGAAGAATATGTTTCCAAGGATAAAGCGAGAATAAGTATTAATTCCGATTATTATTTTGGCGTGTCTCTGTCGGGTGCAAAATTCTCTTATACTGTTTCTAGCCAGAATTATTATTTTGATAAGTATGATGGCGAGTGGTTTACTTTTGGCGATTGGGGGCAGAGCTATGGGGAATATTATTATGGTGATAGATATTTGTATCGCAAAGAAGGGGTTTTGGATGAAAAAGGCAGGGCCAATATAGAATTTGATTCTGATTTAGCCAAGCTTATTAAGGCCGATGATGATTATTACAGCAAGATTATTAATTTTGATATCAATGTTTCCAATGCGCAGGGCCAAACGGTTTCTACCCAAAAAACCATTATTGTCCACGCCGGTGAATTTTATTTGGGAGTAAAGGCTGATCCTTATTTTGCCGGCAAAGGGCAGAAGCTGGCCGTAAAAGCTAAAACCTTGGATTTAACGGGTAAACCCCGGGGTATTGGCAATATTAAGGCCGAGGTTTTTAGAGTCGAGTGGTTTGAGTCTAAGCGGCAAGAAGGCGGAATCTATTCCACTTCCTGGGAGAAAAAACTAACAAAGGTTAAGGAATTTCATTTTGGGACCGATAAGGATGGCAATGCCAAGCAGGAATTTTCCTTAGCCCAAGAAGGTAATTATGAAATAGCGGTCAGCGCCTCAGATGGGAAGGGCAATGTCGTTCGTTCGCGCACAGATGTTTATATTTGGGGCAGCGGCCCATCTTCTATCAGGGAAGAGGCGGGAGCGGAGCTGAATTTGGTAGCAGATAAAAACGATTATAAGGTGGGCGATAAGGGGACAATTGTGATCCAGTCGCCATTTCTCAAGGCCAAGGCTTTAGTAGCTATCGAGAGAGGGAAAATATTCGAATATAAAGTCATTGATGTGCTTGGCAACCTTTCCGAGTATTCTTTCGACGTCAAAAAAGAATATTGGCCGAATTTTTATGTTAGTGTCCTCTTGCAATCACCGCAGCCCAGTGCGAAGTATGCCATGAAATATTTTAATGTCGGGGGAGAGCTGAACAAGCTCAATGTAGAAGTTAAGGCTTCTCAGACGCAGTATAAACCGGGAGATGAAGTCCAAATAGAAATAATCACCAGCGACAAGACTGGGGCGAGAGTTTCTGCCGACGTTTCTTTAGCGGTTGTCGATTTAAGCGTGCTAGCTTTGGAAGGTAATCCCAAAAAAAATCCCTTGGTATTTTTTTACGATGGTTTTCCTTTGGGTGTTGCTACGTATTCTAATTTAGATACGTTTTTGGAACCGGCCCCTAAAGCCTTAAGTCGGACAAAGGGCGGCTCGGGCGGCGGTGGAATGGCGGCCGACGAAGCGGCTAAACCGCGCGGGGATTTTAGAGAAACGGCTTATTGGCAGGGCTCAATCATTACCGATAATAATGGATATGCCAAAATTTCCTTCAAGCTTCCCGATAATCTTACAACGTGGCAAGCCGAATCTTTGGGTGTCAGCAAAGATACTAAGCTCGGAGTAGGCTATGCGCAATTCATGAGTAAAAAAGACGTGATGGTGGTAGCCTTGAAGCCACGTTTTAGCGTTCCCGGAGACCAGATGTTTTTAGGGGCGCAAATTTTCAATCAAACAAAAGAGAAGTTGGATTTTGAGGTTGAGTTGTCGACGCAGGGATTGCAGATAAACGATAGTTCGCCAAAGCGAAAAGTGGCCATTGAGGCCGGCAAGTCTCAAACGGTTTATTTTAGTGTAAAATCTCCACCAGAGCAGACAAGCGGTGCCAATTCTTTTACGATTATGGCCCGGGCGAAGAATTATTCTGATGGCGTCACGCATCAAATTCCCGTTAAGGCCGATTTGACCTACGAGGTAGTGGCCACTTCCAATTATATTAAGGCTCGCTCGGCCACTGAGGTGATTTATTTGCCCGCCAATATCTCCAGTGAAGTAGGAGAGGTTTCCATCGGAGCGGCTGCTACTTTGTCGGTTTTTATGAATAAGGCCTTGGAATCGCTGATTAGCTATCCTTATGGCTGCACTGAGCAGGTTGCCGGCAAGTTGCAGGCTTTGGCTGTGGTCAAAAAATCCTTAGCTGCCGCTAATGTCGACTCGACTCTGCTAACTAAAAAGTATCCCGGAGAGAATGGGAAAGAATATAGCGTAGAGGAAATGGTCCAAATAGGGTTGGCCAGAATATATAATAATCAACGTTGGGATGGAGGTTTTTCGCTTTGGCCAAATTCCGAGGCGAGCGATTTTGCCACACTTTCCGCCTTGCAGGCTTTTAATAGCTTGAAATCTTCTGGCTTTGCGGTTAACGAATCCGCCAGAAGCAAAGCAGCTGATTATCTTTACGCCAGATTACTTAACAGTTCCGATTGCTCAAGCCAAAGCAATCTTGGTTCGTGTCAGTCCATAAGCGATGGGCATATGGTAGAAATTACTTCAGCCCTAATGGACGTTCCAAAATACGAAGCGGATGCAACCCTGAAAGGGAAAATTTTGAATATCGTTTCCAGCAAGGCCCGTTTGCAGGATAAATTAGGCATGCATTCTTTGGCTCAATTGGGAGTTTTGGTGAATTCTCGCGACTTTTCTTCCGAGGCCAAGAAAAAGGTTAATGACTTGCTGGATAATAGTCTGGTTATTGATTCTCGCGGCGCCTTTTTGGAAGCCAGCCATCAAGATTACTATTACTATGACAATTCCATTTCGGATACGGCGCTTTATTTGAAATCTTTGGCTTTCGGCAAACGGGAAGCGCCACTTTATGAGCGAGCCCTTCGCTGGGTGTTAAATTCGAAAAATGCCTCGGGAGATTGGGGCTCGACGAGAAATAACTTAGATGTGGTTGAGGCTTTTGCTAGCGTCATTTCTTGGCATAAAGAAAACGATGCCAAATTTGATTTGGAGCTTTTGGTCAATAACGTTTCCCAAGCCCAAAAATCATTCGGGCCTAAAAATATTTTTGATCAGTTTAAGGCGCAGTTAGCCATGAAGAAATTAAGAGTGGGCGATTATAATTTCCTAGACTTGAAAAAGAATTCCGATGACGGAATGTATTATGATGTGGAGTTAAAATATTATTTGAAGGGGAGGGTTGCGCCCCGCGATGAAGGGTTTACGGTTACCCGGGCTTTTTATGCTGTTGCTGACAAGAAAAATGAATCGCCACTCTCAAATATTAAAGTTGGCGATATAGTTCGGGAGCATTTAGTTTTAATCGTTCCGCAAACGCGTCGGCATGTCTCTATCGAGGATTATATCCCGGCCGGCATGGAGATTGTGGATTTAAGCCTCGCTACTGAGGATAAATCTTTGCGCTTGGCCCAAAGCGAACTAAAAGGCAATTACTTCTGGCCGGAATTCAAAGAAATCCGTGACGACAAGGCCTTTATTTACACTTCCTATTTAGAGCCAGGCGAATATACGATTGATTACTTCTTGCGGGCCACAACCAAAGGTGAATTTACCCAGTTGCCGGCAATAGTTTCGGAAATGTATGAGCCGGAAGTTTTTGGCCGAACCGCTAGTGAAATCATCAAGATACATTAAGTTAGCGGAGGTAAATTTCGAGAGTTTCGCGCAAGTCAGAGGAAGAGGCCGAAATATCATAGCGGCCTTTTTCTTTTGGATAAAATTCCAGATTTGTTCCCGAGCCTAAAAATTTATCATTAATTTTCCATTGCGCGGGAAATTTAGAGGTAAGCTTAATAACCGTATTGCCTTCAAGGATATAAACGTCATTGGCGTGTGGGGTTAAAATCAGATCGCTGTCTAATTTAAGCATTATATTCTTTGCTGATTCCAAATTGTCGCCCTTAAGGCCAAAATCAGCCTCCCCATTGATTTCGAAATTTTCAATTTCGGAATATTGGAAATTATCATTGGAGGCGTAGCGGCTATTGGCGAGCAGATCCATGATATCATTCCAAATTACTGCGGCCCCCTTGGCGCCAGAGAGCCCTTCGGTTTTACTGTTATCGGCATTACCAACCCAAACACCCACCAAATAGTTCGGCGTATAGCCGATTATCCAAGAGTCTTTATAATCTTGGGAGGTGCCGGTTTTGAGTGCATAATTTTTTGTTTGTAGATTGAGGAGGGACTGGGCGCCAAACTGGTCTTGGGCGATTGCTCTATCGGAAAGAATTTTATTAATGAGCTGGACGTATTTTTTTTCCGCCACTTGTTTTTGCATTGGCGAAAAATATAAGGCATTTGTTTTTGGTGATTGGAAAAGCCGGAGCTGGGAAAATTTCCCTTCGTTGGGGAAAATCGTAAAATAATGGGCAAGTTTAATTAAGGGCATTTCGAGCAGACCCATGGCCATACCTAATTGGTAATTTTCCAAAGATTGGACCGGGGGAAACTCTAATTTATTTTCTAAAAAATTAGAAAAATCATCCACGCCAACAAATTCTAAGGTTTTCAGAGCGGGGACATTTAAGCTGTTGGCCAATGCATAATGGGCGGTGACGAGACCGTGGTATTTGTTGTCGTAATTTCTCGGGTAATAGGGCAGGCCATCATTGGTTATGTATTTGTATTCGCGGTCTTCGATCAGGGTATAGGGCCTTTGGCCTTTTTCAAAAGCCAAAAGGTATATAAAGGGTTTAACCGTGCTGCCGATAGCGCGGGGCTTTTGTAGTATATTTATTTGGTAACCCTCTTGCAGGGAATATTGGTCCGGGCTGCCAACCATAGAGAGTACTTCATTTTCTGGAACCTTTATCACTATTGCGGCGGCATTTTTGGCTTTTGCGGTTTGAAGCTTGATGATATTGCGGCTGACTATTTGGCGCACCTTATAATCGATTTCCGCGTCGAGTGTTAGCTGTTGGCTATTTTTTTCCTCTCTCAAATAAGTTTCTAGTTCTAATGGCAGTAAATTATTGGCATTAAATTTTTTGTAATTAGCCGTAATCTGCCCAAGGTCGGGCGGCGTTTCCCAAGCTAATGATGTTTTATTTGCCCAGAATTTGGCGGCCGGCGCATTTTCGCCGGAAAGGGGATTGAAAATAGAAGGATTGCTAATTGTAGCCAGTAGCAAAGAGATTTCTTCGTCGCGAAGATTATCGGGTGTTTTGGCAAAGTAGGCCTGGGAGGCAGTTTTAACGCCCTGTATTTGATTGCCGAAGTAAATACTATTGCAGTACATTTGAGCAATTTCGCTTTTAGGATTATAGAGGTCCAGGGCCAGGGCGAAAAATAACTCTTTGAATTTATTAGGGGCGGTTCTTTGGTTTTCTTGTGAGAGCAGAATTTTGGCTAATTGCTGGGTAATAGTGCTAGAACCCTTACGCTCTCCCAAGCCAAATCTGGCAAGAAGATCTTGCAGGGTGCTTATCGGATTAAATCCCTTGTGCCAATAGAAATATTTGTCTTCTTTGGCTATTAAGGCTTTAATTATATTTTCCGGGCATCTTCCATATTGGGCGTAGTAGCCATTTTTATTTTTAATTAAAACGAGAGGCGTATTAAAACGATCAACAATGCTCGGGGAGGAAAGCGATTGATATTCTTTGGTCAGGCTTTTATTGGCCGTCTCCAAAGAAAACAGGAATAAACAAACAACAATAATTAAAACCCAGACGAGATGGTGTTGCTGTATTTTCGGAAATAATTTTCCCATGGCTTTATTTTAGCATTAACTTTGCTGAAAAAACGACCCCGGGGTTTAGGCCCATATTGTGGATTATTATAATGCTTAGGATGGACTTCCCGACCTGTCGGGATTCTCGTCCCATCCTTCGGATATATACTAAAGCCTCAGAGGGACTTCCCGATAAATCGGGACTCGCTTCGCTTCCCGATAAATCGGGACTCGCTTCGCTCGCGCGCGGGATGCTGCACGCCAGTGCTCCCGACCTGTCGGGATTCTCGTCCCATCCTTCGGATATATATTAAAGCCTCAGGATGGACTCGCCCTTCGGTCAAAGTCTGGTGACTTTGCCTCAGGGCCCGGCTCGGCGCCAGTCGCGCCTTCACCTTCTCATCCCATCCTTCGGATGCAATATAAATAAAAAATACTATTATAAATAGTATTTTTTATTTATGTGCCGAAGGAGGGACTCGAACCCTCAAGGGCGAAAGCCCATACGATTTTGAGTCGTACGCGTATACCAATTCCACCACTTCGGCTTTATTGAATTTTGAAGCTGTCATCTGAACTGTGCGGGCAATGTATGACTACGCGCCGCGTCCCGACCTGTCGGGATATACCAGTTCCACCACTTTGGCTTATTAGCTTCAAAGGAAAATATAACAGCAAAAGTGAATTTTAGCAAGGCTGGGTGTTGGGAATAATACTGAATAAATAAACTTGATTTAGGTGCGCGATGTTGCTAAATTAAGAGCAATGGCGCGGGTTGTTTGCGTTATTAATAATAAGGGTGGCGTAGGGAAGACCAATGTCTGCGTGAATCTTTCCGCCTTTTTAGCCGCTATGGGAAAGCGTGTTCTTTTGATTGATTGCGATCATCAAGGCAATGCGACATTTTCTGTGGGTATCAGGCCGCAAAATTTATCACTTTCCGTTTATAATGTTTTGCTTGGAGAAATCAATGCCGAGGCGGTTATAAAAAGCACGAGCATTTTAGGATTTGATATCTTGCCCGCCAATCAAGCTTTAGCCGGAGCCAATGTTGAATTGGTCAGTGCGGAAAATCGGGAGTTTAAGCTAGCCGAGACTATTAAGGGTTTGGAGACCAACTACGAATTTATTATAATTGATACGCCCCCGTCTTTGGGAATTTTAACAGTAAATGCTTTATGCGCAGCTAATGAAGTTATTATTCCTATTCAAGCTGAATATTTGGCTTTGGAAGGAGTAAACCAAATATTAGAAACCATATCTTTAGTTCAGGATAATTTGGGGCATGAATTTAATTTTATCGGAGCGGTGTTGACTATGCATAGCCGGGGCAATGTTATTGCTCGGGAAGTTTCCAAAGAGTTAACTCGAGATTTTGGCGGATATGTTTTTGATGCCTCGATTCCGCGTCTCATTGATTTAGCGGCCGCACCCAAATTCGGCAAACCGATTGTGCAGTACGCCCCTAATTCTAAGGCGGCCCAAATATACAGATATTTTGCTCAAGAATTTTTACATGTTCACGAACGTTTGGCCGGCGGAGGTCAAGCGCCGGGAGAAAATATTAATAATGTTGAGACTTCTCAAACAACTCAAATATGAACAATAAACCATTTTCGAAAGGGTTGGGCGCCTTGATACCCAATAAGGTTAAGAAGATCGAGGTTCCTGGGGTAAAACACAGCGATGCGATTTATTATGTCGATATCGCCAAAATTACTCCCAATCCTTATCAGCCTCGTAAAGAATTCGATTTGGAAGCTTTGAAATCTTTGTCGGAAAGTATCAAAGATTACGGCATTCTTCAGCCTTTAGTTGTTTCCAAAAACGAAAAAGTGAATTCTTTGGGGGCTTCCGTCGAATATCAGCTCATTGCCGGAGAAAGAAGGTTGACCGCGGCCAAAATGGCTGGCCTTAAAGAAGTGCCGGTCATCATGAGGCAAACTTCCAGCCAAGAGAAGTTGGAATTATCTTTAATTGAAAATGTACAACGTGCCGACTTAAATCCGATCGAAAGAGCTTTGGCCTATAAGAGATTGGAAACAGAATTCCGCTTAGGCCAAAAAGAGATTGCTCGGGTAGCGGGAAGGAGCCGGGAGGGAGTGGCCAATACTATGCGCCTTTTGAGCCTGCCGCCCAATATTATCCAAGCGGTCCGTGACGGGAAAATTTCAGAGGGGCACGCCCGGGCTATTCTGGGACTCAAAGAAGTTGCCAAACAAGATAAAGTTTTTCAAGCGGTTTTAGCCCAAGGCTTGACCGTCAGGGAAGTGGAAGAGTGGGTCCAGAAAATCAATATTATTGATGAGACGGGAACGGTGCGGACGGCCAAACGATTGCAGGACTTCGGCGAACTAGAAAATCGCTTAAAAGATTATTTCAAAATCGACAATATCAGGGTAAAAAATGAAATGGGCAAACCGAAAATCATGATTACCTTTGCCGACAAGGCTGATGTGGAAAGTTTTATCAAGAGATTAACGGCTTAGTTAAAATTAAAACTGCCCGGATATTCTCCGGGCAGTTTTATTATGTTTGACGAAATTACAATTCATTTCCAATCGGCATTGAGCACATTTTTAGGTTCCTGTTGCTTGGCTTTAAGAAATGTTTTGCATCGAGGATTATGGATAGCCACGCCCTTGGTGCGCGTGATGTAACCGATAATCGGCTCGCCATAAGACACATTACAGCAGCGGGGAAAATAGGTAAGCATGCCCGAAGTCCCCTCCAAAACGACTTCTCTTTTCTTACCTTCGCTTTTTATTTTGGCTTTTTTGGGCAAAATGGCAGCTAAAATATCTAATTTATTCTCTTTTTTGTTATTGTTGCCCTGTAAAACTTTTTTAATGGCGGAGCGGGCATGGTGGGTTTTGACGAAGTTCAGCCAATCCGGAGAAGGTTTGCGGTTTTTGTCTGTTTGGATGTCGACAATATCACCATTTTTAAGCTCGGTATAGAGCGATTTAGCCTCTCCGTTTATTTTAGCCAAAGCGCAAGTGTGACCGACTTGGGTATGGATAGCGTAGGCAAAATCCAGTGGAGTGCTTTTTTCCGGGAGCTCGATGACGTCGCCCTTGGGGGTAAAAACAAAAATGCGGTTTTTGAAAAAATCAATTTTAACATCACTTAAAATTTCCTCATGGGAAAGTTTTTTTATTTCGCTTTGCCAGTTGCGTAATTGTTTAATGAGCGCCAGATTTTTTTCCGGAGCCTTGACGGCTATTTTTTTGAATATTTTTTTAAGTCCCTTTTGTTCGGAATAGTACCAATGGGCTGAGATACCGTATTCGGCCTGTTCGTGCATTTCGGGTGTGCGGATTTGGAATTCGGTAATTTGTCCATCGTCGCACAAGACGGTGGTATGGATCGACTGGTAGCCATTGGGTTTGGGAAGAGCGATATAATCTTTGACTCGGCCCACCAAGGGTGGCCAATATTTATGTATAGCTCCCAGAGCCGCATAACAGTGCTCCACGTCGGGGACGATTATACGCATGGCCACCAAGTCGTAAATTTTAGAGATATCGTTTTCGTAATACTTAAGTTTTTGGTAAAGCGACCAGTAGTGCTTGGCCCGAAAATCCATTTTTAATATTTTTATTCCTTCTTTTTTGAGAAGTCTTTCGACTCTGGGCGAGATTTTTTTCAAGTACCTTTGCCTTTCACTAAAACGATCCTTAACTTTTGTCATCAGCCAAGCGTATTCGCCCGGATAAAGGTAGGGAAAAGCTAGATCCTCTAATTCTCCTTTGAGCCAGCCCATGCCCAAACGGTTGGCAATGGGAGCATAAATTTCCATGGTTTCGCGCGCTTTGAGCTTTTGCTTATCACTGGGCATCGCGCCCAGGGTTTTTAGATTGTCTAAACGGTCGGCCAGTTTGATAAAAGCTACTCTCACATCCTCGGAGACCGCCAAAATCATTTTTTTAAGATTTTCCGCATATCTTTCGCGTCCCACATATTGGAGTTTGCCGATTTTGGTCACGCCTTGAACCAGGCCGAGAATTTCTTGGCCAAACTTCTTTTTTATTTCCTCCGGTGGTAAATTCGTATCTTCTATAACATCATGCAGGAGGGCGGCGCAAATAGTGGCTTCATCTTGGTTCATTTTGGCCAAAACAAAAGCCACGCGCAGAGGATGGTTGATATATTCCTCTCCGCTTTTGCGTAGTTGTTCTTTGTGCGCCTGTAAAGCCAAATCGTAGGCCAGCTGGACCTTTTTCAGGTCAATTTCCGGATTGCGTTCCCTTATTTCTTGGAGCAGGCCTTCGATTTTCATAATTTTTTATTCAGATTCTTCTGGCGCCAAAGCCTCTTGTTTATGGTCGCATTCTTTATTGGAGCATTTGATTTGATTTTTGCCCGCATAAACGAGAAGTGATTGGCATTTGGGGCAAGCTTCCCCGGTCGGTTTATTCCAAAGGGCAAAATCGCAATTAGGCCAGCGCGAGCAAGAATAAAATACCCGGCCCCGCTTGGAGCGTCGCGGCATTATCTCTCCTTCATGGCACTTGGGGCATTTGACGCCCGTGCCCGGCACTTCCATAGGCGCGGTATATTTGCATTCGGGGAATTTGGAACAGGCATAGAATTTTCCAAAGCGGCCGGATTTAATAAAGATTTGGCCGCCGCAATCAGGGCAAATTTTATCAGTAGGCTCTTCGATTTTTTCTTTTTTTATTTCCAAGTACTTGCTCTTGAGCGTTTCTTCGAAGGGAATATAGAAGAGCCTTATTAGTTCCACCCAGTCTTGGTGGCCTTCGGCTACATCATCGAGCTGGTCTTCCATTTTGGCGGTAAATTGCAGATCAACAATAGCCGGGAAATGTTCTACCAAAAGCGCTGTGACGCGCTCGCCGATTTCCGTAGGCTCAAATTGGCGGGATTTCCCCCTTATGACATAATTGCGCTTTAAGAGTACGGCAATAATTGGGGCATAGGTGGAAGGTCGGCCAATGCCAAGTTCTTCTAAAGTTTTAATGATGGAGGCATCGGTATATCGGGGCGGCGGCTCAGTGAAATGCTGCTCTGGCTTAAGCTCCTGCAAATTAAGCTTTTCACCTTTTACCAGTAAGGGCAGATCCATTTCTTTGAATTTCAGCGGATTGATTTTTAGAAATCCGTCGAATTTCAGAGTTTGGCCATTGGCCCGGAAAACGCAATCTGCCACTTCAATGTCGGCGCGGACGGCATCAAAAACTGCTTCTTTGGCTTGAGTGGCCACGAAGCGCCGCCAAATGAGTTCATAAAGTTTAAGTTGTTTAGACTCGAGCTTGCCACTTAAAGATTCTGGGGAGTTATCAACATAGGAAGGCCTGATGGCTTCGTGGGCCTCTTGGGCATTTTTAGATTTTGTTTTGTAGACCCTGGGCGCTTGGGAGAGATAATTGGGGCCATAGGTTTGGGAAATAAAGTTTCGCGCTGCCTCCAGGGCTTGGGCGGAGATATTAGTGGAATCGGTACGATGATAAGTTATTAAACCTTGTTCATAAAGCTGTTGGGCCAGTATCATGGTAACCTTGGACGGTAAATGAAGCCGGTTAAAAGCTTCTTGCTGCAGGGTGGAAGTAGTAAAGGGAGCTGCCGGGCTTTTATGAGAATCTTTGCGCTCAATGTTTTTTACGAGCCAAACCCCGCCCTCCAAAGACTTGGTGATATTTTCCGCCTCAGTTTTATTTTTTATCTCCAGCTTATCAATGGCTTTGCCCGCCTTTTGGGCCAGCTTAGCCTCGAATATTTTTTCGCTATCGGTTTTTTTTAGAGCGGCAGAGATGCTCCAATATTCAACCGGTTGAAATTTGCGGATTTCGTTTTCTCGTTCGCAGATCAGGCGCAGGGCCACGGATTGGACGCGGCCAGCTGAAAGACCCTTGGCCAATTTGCGCCACAAAAGGGGAGAGAGTTTGTAACCCACCAGGCGGTCCAAGACGCGGCGGGCTTGTTGGGCGTCGACTAGATGCATGTCGAGTTGGCGCGGGTGCTCGATAGCTTCACTTATAGCTCCTTGGGTGATTTCATGAAAAGCGATGCGTTTGTAATCTTTCAATTTTAACGCCTCGGCCACATGCCAAGCGATTGCTTCGCCTTCACGGTCAGGATCAGTGGAGAGGTATATCTCGTCAGCTTTGGCGGCCGCTTTTTTTAATTCGGAGAGATGGGCTTTGGACTTAGTGGGTATGACGTATTTGGGCTTAAAATCATTTTCAGTGTCGATACCTAAGGCGCTTTTGGGTAAGTCCCGGATATGGCCAAAAGAGGCCAAGACCTTGTAATCTTTGCCAAGGAATTTTTCAATGGTTTTGGATTTTGTTGGGCTCTCAACAATGACAAGTTTCATATTATACGCTTATTGTGTAAAGGCCTCCGCCTAAGTTTTTAACTTTACTTTTAATTTCCAGATTGGCAAGAGAGGCTAAAATTTTTGGAGCTGCCAAGCCGGTTGTTTCGATCAGCTCGTCAATGTGTCGAATGCTTCCGGATAATTCGTGAAGGATCAGATTTTCTTCTTGGCAGTCACCTTTTAGTTTAGCATTTTTTTGTATCTCTTTACTAATGCCGATTTTTTCCAAAACAAAATTAATATTAGCAGCCGGGAGTGCGCCATTTTCTAAAAGCTTATTGGTCCCTTTTGATTGCGGGGAAGAGATATCGCCCGGGACGGCAAAAATTAGCCGGCCGTATTTTTTGGCCCACCAAGCTGTATTAAGGGAACCGGATTTGAACCGGGCTTCCACCACCATGGTTGCCTTGCTTAAACCGGCGATGAGGCGGTTACGGCTTAAAAAATTTGATTTGAATCCGGGAGTTTTTGGGGCATACTCGGAAATTAGGCAGCCGCCGGACTCTAAAATTCTTTTGGCCAGTTTTTTATTTTCTTGCGGGTAAAGCGTTTCCTCGTCTAATCCCGAGCCCAAACAGGCCACAGTTTGACCTTGGGCTTCCAATGCGGCTAGGTGCGCAAAAGAATCAATACCGGCCGCCATGCCCGAAATTATACAGAGCCCGTTTTTGGCCAGCGAAGTAACCATTTTCAAACAGACCTGCCGCCCATAAGGGGAGGGCAGCCGGCTACCGATCACGGCAAAATTATTTTTTCCGAAGTCTAAATTTCCCCGGAAATAAATCTCCCGCACTTTCGGGTCAAGGCCCAGAAGAAGCGCGGGAAAATTTTTTTCAACTGATGAAATTTTTTGGATTGGGTACAACACTGGTTTATTCCCAAGAGATTTTATTATTGGCTATTAATTGTGTGACAGCCTCCACGGCTTTTTTAATTCCATCTTCAAAAAGCGCTTGTTGACTGCCGCTGACGCTTTTCAAAACGTGTTGCGCCTCTGAGCCTTTTTCTTCCGGCCGGCCCACGCCAATTCCCACCCTCAAAAAATTATGACCGACATGGGCGATTATGGATTTTAACCCGTTATGCCCTTTGGCAAATTCCCCATTGCGCAATTTTATCTCTCCGGGGTTTGAGTCCAAGTCATCGCAAATTACAACAAGGGTATTTTCCGCCAAACCGCCGCGCTTGGCCAAAACCGCTTGGACGGCCCGCCCGGATTCGTTCATAAAAGTTTGCGGTTTGCAGAGCAAAATCAGCTGTCCGCCGATTTGTGCTTTGGCTAAAAGGGAGTCGGAATACTTATCGTTTTCCCATTTAGCCCCGGTTGCCATAGCTTCGAGGGCTAAGAAGCCGGCATTATGACGGGTTTTTTCGAATTTTTCGCCCGGATTTCCCAGACCAACAATCAAATACATACTTATATTATAGGCATATCCCAAAAAAGGGGAAGCCTTCAAGGGGAAAAAGACTGAAATCTCCACCCCTTGCGTCAAAGGTATTTTTTTGATATAATTAGACGTATTTTTATGGAAGAAAACAAGCCCGATTTGCAAAAAAGCGAGCAAAATCAATGGTCTTTTGCCTCCAAGGAATCGGAGGGAAAAGTCTCCAAAGCTAAAGGATTTTTTAGCTCTCTTTGGGAGTTAATCCAAGTGATTGTTTTGGCTGCCTTGATAGTTTGGCCGATCCGGACATTTATTTTTCAGCCCTTTATCGTCCAAGGATCTTCCATGCAGAATAATTATTGGAATGGCGATTATCTGATTATTGATGAGCTTTCTTATAGGTTTTCTGAACCGCAACGGGGTGATGTTATTGTTTTTGAATTCCCAGGTGAGTGCGCTAAAAGCGAAAGCGAAGGTGTAGACAAGATGGTCTGCGGGAAAAAATGCCAATTCAAGCTTGGGCAATGGAAAGTTTTTGAATATCAATGCGGAGGAAAACAGATGTTTATCAAAAGGATTATCGGTTTGCCGGGGGAGAAGGTTGAAATGAAAAATAACCAGATTCATATTACTGATAAAACGAATAAAACCATTGTTTTAGACGAGAGCAAATATTTATCTCCGGGAGTTTTAACTATTATGGACAAGGGTGTAACTTTGGGGCAAAACGAATATTATGTCTTGGGGGATAATAGAATTGTCTCTTACGATTCGCGAATGTGGGGGGTTTTGCCGCGGGATTTTATAATCGGAAAGGTTTTTGTCAGACCGCTTTCGCCCAAGTTGATTTTTAATTCGAAATAAGAAAAATATGAACGAAGAAGAAAAAAAAGATATACAACCCCAGCCGCAAAAGGCTAAACTGAAGTTTCAGACGCCGACTGGCATGCATGATGTTCTGGGTGAGGATATGCTTTACTTTGCCAAAGTTCAGAATATCGTCGACGATATTGCTGAATTTTATGGATTTCAAAAAATCGACACCCCGATTTTGGAGGATGCCCAGATTTTTGAAAAAAGCACCGGTTCCTCCAGTGATATCGTGGAAAAGGAAATGTACTTGGTGAAAACCAAGGGCGGGGACGTGCTTTGCATGAGGCCGGAATTTACTCCCGGCGTAGTGCGGGCTTATTTGCAAAACGGCATGTGGGTTTTGCCTAAGCCGATTAAATTGTATTCTTTTGGGTCTCTTTTCAGATATGAAAAACCCCAAACCGGCCGTTATCGCCAATTCAATCAGTTTAATTTTGAAATGTTCGGGTCTAAGGATCCGGCTATTGATGCCCAATTAATCCAGATGTTCTGGGCGATTTTAACTGAATTGAAATTCAAAAATTTGGTTGTAGAAATAAACAGCATTGGCTGCTCTGAATGTCGCCCGAATTTTCGTAAGGCCCTCGTGAGGTTTTTGAAGAGCAAAGAAAATCTCTTGTCCTCTGATTCCAAAGAGAGGCTTAAAAGGAATCCTTTGCGCGTTTTAGACAGTAAAGATCAGCGCGACAAGGAAATAATCGCCAACGCTCCGCAGGTTATTGATTATCTTTGCGATGACTGCAAGGGGCATTTTAAGAAAGTTTTGGAATATTTAGACGAGGTTGGACTGGCATATAAGCTTAATCCTTATTTGGTCCGTGGTTTGGATTACTATACCAAAACCGTTTTCGAAATTTACGAAGATAAGGGGGAACAATCCAGCACCGCGACTTTGATTGGCGGTGGAAGATATGACACTCTTATCAAAAATATCGGCGGCCAGGATACTCCGGCTTTGGGCGGCGCCGGCGGGGTAGAGCGCATTATTGAAAAGCTTAAAGAACGCGCTAAAGAACCCTTGAAACCCAAGCATCAGGCGCGCGTCTTTTTAGCTCCCCTGGGGGAGGTGGCCAAGAAAAAAGCCCTTTCCTTATTTGAACAGTTCCGGCAGGAAAATATCAGGTGCATGGAAGCGTTTTCTAAAGATGCTCTAAAGGCCCAGTTAGGAATTGCCGACAAATACAGTGTTGATTATGCTTTAATTCTGGGACAGCGTGAAGTGCTTGATGGGACGATTATTATCCGGAATATGAAGACGGCCAAACAAGAAACGGTTAAGCTGGCCAAGGTGGTGCAGGAAGTAAAAAAGAAATTAAAAAAGTAATGTAATATGGAGCAGTGTTTATTCTGTAAAATCATAAACAAGGAGATTCCCTCCAGTATTATTTATGAGGACGAGAGGTTCGTGGCCTTTAAGGACATCAATCCGAAAGCCACTGTCCATGTCCTCATTGTCCCTAAAAAACACATTGGTAGTGTTGACGAAATCGTGGAATCTGATAAAGAATTGATGGGAGAATTTATGCTAATTATTCAAAAGGTCGCCGAAGTGCTTGGCGTGTCGGGCAATTATAAGGTAGTTATTAATGTCGGAGCGGGAGGAGGACAACAAGTCAATCATCTGCATGCCCATTTACTTTCCGGGGAAAATATTCAGCTTCCCTAACAGATAAAACGCCAGTTAAATAAAATTCAAATCAAATTAATATGCCAATTAGAATCGTAAAACAGAAAAAAGAAAATTCTCAAGATATTGCCAAAAGATTTATTAAAACCGTCAAGAAGAGCGGCGTGCTTTTGGAAATGCGCAAGAAGGCCTACAATAAGAGAGAGAAGAGCCGGAATTTGCTTAAACGTTCGGCTTTAGTCAGGATAAAGCGCAGACAGGATTTTGAGGAGCTCAAAAAAATGGGGAAAATCTAAAATGTCCTTGAAACAAAAAATCCAAGAGGATTTCAAAATAGTTTTTAAGGCGCAAAAGCAGCAAGAAACATCTACGCTAAAGATGCTTCTAGCTGCTGTTTTGTTAAAAGAAAAGGAGAGGCAATTTAAGCTCGCCAGCCAAGAGAAATTGAGCGAGGCGCAAATAAAGGCCAAGGGAGAGCTGTTAAGCGACGAGGAAATTTTGGCGATCGTCCAGAGTGAGATAAAAAAGTTAAAAGATGCTCTCGCCGATGCCCAAAAATCCCAAAGACAGGATTTAATCGTTAAAGCCCAAGAAGAGATTTCCATTTTGATAAAATATTTGCCTCCGCAGTTAAGCGACGAGGATTTGCGCGCCCTTATAATTGAGGCTATTAAGGTTG
>CAZQSQ010000008.1:24544-31815 GCA_964596325.1 uncultured Candidatus Saccharibacteria bacterium | reverse complement strand
TGGCAAGTTGGAAAAAGTTGGTAATTTTTTTGGCGCCGATGATAATATTTCCGCTTTTCCATAACCAGTTTATGGCCGGGCCCATGGTTAATGCCGTGCTTTTTATCATGCCGTTTTTTTTGGGGCTGCGGGACTCAATGCTTTTGGCCATGCTACCAAGCGTTGTGGCTTTGGCTGTGGGCTTGCTGCCCGCTTTGGCCGCACCATTCTTGCCCTATATTATAGTAAGCAACTGGGTGTTGCTTTTTATTTTTGATAAATTGCGCCAAAAGGGTTATTGGCTTGGCGCCGTTTCTTCATCTTTGGCCAAATTTATTTTTTTGTATGGCGCCAGTTTTATTTTGACCAGTTATTTTATTTCCGGTCCGCAGGCTAAGCTGGTGGCGAACATGTTTTCTTTGCCGCAATTATATACGGCCTTGCTGGGCGCTATCATCGCCTTCAGCTTTTTGAAATTCATCAAGAGAATTTAATGAATAGCATTATCGGAAAAGCCGGTGAGGATTTTGCCGTGAAATTTTTGGAAAAAAGGGGATATAAGGTCCTTTCCCGCAATTATCATCGCGAGGCCGGCGGTTTGCGTTTGGCCGAGATCGATATAATTGCCCAAGCCAAACGCAGCACCATGGACCGGTTTTTGGGCCGGCCGGCTGTTACGGTTTTTGTCGAAGTTAAGGCTGGGAGATCGGAAAACCCCGAATTTTCCCCCGAAGTCAGGGTTAATACCCAGAAAAGAGGCAAGATAGCCCGGCTAGCCGAGGCCTGGCTGGCTGAGCATGGGGTGCCTTTGGAGTCACCTTGGCGCATAGACGTTGTTTCCCTTATCAACCCCCAAAATGGGCCAAATTGCCAAGTCGAGCACTTCCAAAATGTGTAATAAAATCAACAAATTATCGGGAATTGCGGATAAATCGCCTTGCCCGAACCGCTAAATTCAGGTATATTATCACTTATGCAGCATCTTACCCAAAAGGAGATAAAGCAGATGCTTCTGCTCTCTTACGAAAGGATAGAAGCTCAAAAGGAAGCTATAAACAAGATCAATGTCTTCCCGGTGCCCGATCAGGACACGGGAACCAATATTGCCAAGACGCTAGAAGGGATAAAAGAGGCGGTAGCCAAAAAGAACTATAAGGATATTGAAGAATTAAAAAAGGATACTTTAGAAGCCCTGCTCAACTCAGCTCAGGGCAATTCCGGCATAATTTATGCCGGTTTTCTCGTGGGCTTCTTTGGCGAAATCAATAATACACCTTCTATCAGCGGGGAGCTTTTGTGCCGAGCCTTGAGGGCCGGCTCAGATAAAGCGCGGGCCTCCATTGCCGAACCTAAAGAAGGCACCATGCTTGATGTTACCGATGCGGCCGCTATCGCTTGCCAGAACAAGCAGGATTTGCCCGACATGAAGGATATTTTCCAAGAAATAATTACGGTTTGCAAACAAGCCCTGCTCGAGACCCAAGAAAAAATGCCTTTGCTTAAAAAAGCCGGGGTAGTGGATGCTGGGGGTATGGCCTTCCTTATTATATTGGAGGCTTATTACGACGTGATTGCCGGAAATGCCACGAGTGTTTCAGGGGTTGTTGAGGAATCCGCTTCTACGGAAGTAAAAAAATTCATCCAGACCTTAGCGGAAAAATACGAATTGGTTGTTTTAATAGATAAAGTCAAACAGAACACTGAGAAAATTCGCGAAAAACTTAAAGAAATGGGAACCAGTATTGATATTGTGCAGATAGGGGACAGGGTTAAAATCCATATCCATACCAATGAGCCCAAAGATTGCAAGCGCGAGATGGCCAAGCTGGGCGATATTGTCAGTATTCGCGAAGAGGATTTGCTCAAGGAAACTACCGGCCAACCATCGTTGCGCCGCCAAGATATCGGAATTGTTACCGATTCTTTAGCGGATTTGACCGACAAAATAATGGAGCGCTATTCCATTGAGATGGTTAATCTCAAATGGGAGTGGGCTTTGGATAAAAAAGTGGAGGGCGAGAATTTGTACCAAAAAATGCGCAATGCCTTCTCGCAGTTAACTCCCGCCAATAGCCCCAAGACTTCCCAACCTACGCCCCGCGAATATGTTGATGCCTATAAGCGGCAGCTGCAAAAATTTCAGCACGTTTTGTATTTATCTTTTTCTAAAAAACTTTCCGGTTCTTACAATTCCGGCATTCAAGCCAAGGAGCATTTGCAAAATGGCGAACGTTCACGTATCCATGTGCTTGATACGCAGGAAGGTACCGGGGCACAGGCTTTAATGGTTTTGCGTGCCATTGAGCTTATCCAGAGCCAATTTGATATCCGCGAAATTGTCGCCGAATTGGAAAAAATCCATCAGGAGAGCCGAGTTCGTGTTATAGCCGTGGTCGAAAGTCCGGTTTGGTTGGAATTCGGTGGCCGGATAAGTTCCCGCAAGGCCGGCTTGCTCAAATTTTTGCAAAAGCTCAGTATTACTCCGATTTTGACCATGAAGCACGGCCTTATCGAGCAGTTTGGTATGTCTTTTGGCACCAAGGATCAGGCTAAAATTCTTTACTCCAAATTTTTATCCGAAATCGGCTCCAAGCTAAAAGCCGGGCATAAGGTGCGCGCCGTCATTACGCATTGTGATAATCCTGAGGCCGCCCAAAAATTAAAAACGATGGTCAAGGAGGCGGGGGTTGAAGTGTCATTTACTAATTTAATGTATCCGATAGTGGGCTCGCATTTGGGCCCGGGAACTTTGACTTTGTCTTATATGGTTTTGGATTAATAAATTATGTCCGGAGACAATAAAAAAATCGGAATAGTCATAGATGGGTCCAGCGATTTGCCGGAAGAATTTTTGCAGGCCAATGATATCATTGTCGTGCCTTTCAAAATGGACTTGGCCGGGCTAGCCAAATACTCGGGCGGCATTTATGAAAAGATGCGCCAAGCCATTAAGGCTGGCGATGCTTCTCGAAGCAAGACTAGCCAACCCTCCATTGGCGATTTTTTAGCAGCCTTCAAGGAATCTCTCAATAAATATGAAGAGATAGTCTGTATTACCATAACCTCTAAACTTTCAGGCACTTTTAATGCCGCAAATCAGGCGAAGAAATTTTTGGAGGCCCAGTTGCGGGAAAAAATTTATATCTTAGACAGCCAAAACGGGAGCGCGGGGGAGGGGCTCCAAGCTTTGCGTATTTTGGATCTGCTCAAGAGCGGATTTGATGTAAAATCTGCTTTTGAAAAAGTCCAAAAACAAGTTGCCAAATATCATTTAAGCGTTGCCTTGCCCAACGTGGATTATGTTGAAGCGGGCGGGCGCGTACCCCATTGGGTGGCCAATGGCATCCGGATGGCGCAGAAAAAAAATATTTGGCCGATCTTAGGGACGGCCTTGGGTTGGCTGGTGCCTTTGGGCGTGCAAAAAAACGCCCATGACAATATCGAGGCACTGGTAAACAATTTCAGGGACAAGGTAAAAAAATATCAAGAAAAGGGAATAAAGGTAAGAGCTTTTATTACCCATGGCGATAATTTGGCCGATGCGCAGAGACTGAAAACCATGATTGAAGGGGCGAATTTGGCCAAAGTGGAGTTTATGACAATGCTGACAGAAGTTTTAGGTGCCCATGCCGGCCCTGACGCTGTCCTCCTCGCTTGGGAAGAGCCCCTTGATTCCTAAATTAATTAGGAAACAATATGTATTTAAGAGGAGTAGGAATGACTAAATTCGATTATTCGCAGAAAGCCTGGTGGCAATACGCCCACGAGGCGGCTTTGGAGGCTTTGCAAGATTCTGGACTAACCATTGGCGATATCGATTGTATTGTATTTTCGGGTATGAGTTCAGCGGCCGGGGGCGAGCATCAAACGCATAAAGTGTCCGTGCTCTCGGATTTGTTCAAAGTTAATATTCCCATAATTGAAACACCCAGCGTGTGCGGCGGCGGCGGGGTAGCTTTTTGGACCGCTAATAGGCTTAAAGGTTTCAAAAATATTTTAGTGGTGGCGGGAGAAAAACTGGTGGACAATCGAATGGAAGCCACTTCTGAGCTGATTTTGTCAGCCGCGGAACGCTATTTGGAACAGAGAGAGGGTATGCTTTTCCCAGTGCAAAATGCTTTGGTCTTCCAGCAATATCAGCAAAAATATCCCAACGCCGCTACCTCAGATGATTTGGCTTTAATCGCTTTTAAGAATCACCAGAATGCGGTTCTGAATCCCAAGGCTTACTATTATAAGCGGCCGGTTACTTTAGAGCAGATAAAAGCCGCTCCAGTGGTGGCCAGCCCTTTGCGCGCTTTTGATTGCTCACTTTCGGTTAATGGCGGGGCGGCGGCGGTAATTTCGCAAGAGCCCTCGGATATTGAGATTGCGGGTTCAGGTTTTGCCACGGATTATATAATGACTTTTGGCCGCGAAGAGATTACTAATTTCCGCGCCACGCGTTTGGCCGCTGAGCAGGCTTATAGCCAAGCTAATATTAAGCCTAGCGATATCGGCGTCTGTGAAGTTCATGATGCTTTTACCTCTGTGGAATTAATGAGCTATGAAGATTTGGGTTTCGCCCCATACGGAAAAGCACATGAGTTGGTGCGCTCTGGCCGTACGGCTTTGGACGGCGATTTTCCTATTAGCCCTTCGGGCGGACTTAAGGCCAAGGGCCACCCGATTTCGGCCACTGGCTTAGCTCAGATTTATGAAGTGGCCAACCAGCTACGCCAAAAATGCGCCGAGCGCCAAGTAAAAACCAATCCGCGAATAGGCCTCACACATAATATCGGCGGGGCAGGGGGTTCGGTCACTGTCCATGTTTTTAAGAAAATATGATCTTTGCATCAGTATTTTTGAATTCTGAATTATAAATTCTAAATTACTATTTCATGTTTTATCAATGTCCCCAATGTAAAAAAAGATGGCAATTCCCGCTCACGCAGTGCGCGCAGTGTTTTGTGCCTTTGGAAAAACTAGAAAGCCAAAGCGCCAAGGTGATAGGAATTTCCGCCGTTACCATGCCCTGCATCTCGCAGATGGAAGTGCCGTATTTTGTTTTAGTTTTGCAAGATGAACATGGCAATATTTGGGCACAGAAAAGCAGCACTGAATATAAAATCGGCGATAATTTTGAATGGGAAGTTTCCGATACCCCTGATAGTGTAGCCATTGTCAGGCACAAATATGATCTGCCCGAGACTTTAGGCAAACTGCTTAAACTTATTAATCTAAAAGATTTAGCGGGCAAGAAAGTATTTTTACTGCCCAGCCTTAATGCGGCGAGCCATCCGTATTTTCACGACAATACCACGCCGGAATTTTTGGATGCGGTTATAAATTGGTTAAAAACGCAACGCGTGGCGGAGATAAAAATCGGCACGCAAAGTTTCTCCAAACCTTTGGAAGTTCTGGCGCAAAAATCCGGATTATTGGCGGTTTGCGCCAAGCACAAGATAATGCCGACAGATTTGGCCCAAAAAGAATTTGAGGGCAGGGGAGAATTTCATATCTCTAAAGAGGTTGCCGGTTGCGATTTGCTGATTGATTTGGGGGTGGCGCTAGAGGGTAAAGCGGCTGTTTCGGCTAATTTGCTTTATTTATTGCCAAAAGATGAAGCGCTGAAGATCTTGCCAGATATCGGCGGGGTGAAAAAATTGGCCGCCCAACTGCCCAAGGTTATTTGTTTTGCGGAAATGGAATTTGCTCAAGATAAAGAATCATTTACTAATTTTTACGGATTATATCTGGCCGGGTACGAGCCTTTGTTAGTGGATAAGGCTCTGTCTTTAATAATGAAAAGCGAAGATGAAACGCTTTTCATGGTCAAGGAAGATGAAATTAAAAATATTGGCTGCCGAATAAGAGAAGTCAGCCAAAAAATATGAAAGGAAAAATATCATTGATAACAGGCAGCTCCCAGGGCATTGGTAAAGAAATTGCTTTGGAGTTTGCTAAAAGGGGCAGCGATATCGCCTTAAACGATATCGTTATGCAGGAAGAAAATTTGAAAAAGACTAAAGCTGAAATCGAGGCTTTGGGGGTGCGCTGCGAATACTTTATGGCCGACGTTTCCAAGTTTGAGGATTGCGCCAAAATGGCTTGCGAGGTTAAGGCTAAAATGGGCAAGCTTGATGTCTTGGTTAATAATGCCGGCATTACCAAAGACCGGACTCTAATAAAAATGACGCCCGAAGAATGGCAGCGTGTTATTGATATCAACTTAACGGGAGTTTTTAATGTGACGCGGAATTTGATTGAGCTGATTTCTGCCTCCAAGGGCAGCATTGTAAATGTTTCCTCCATTGTCGGTTTGCGGGGTAATTTTGGGCAGACCAATTATTCCGCCTCCAAGGGGGGAGTGGCGGCTTTTACGCGTTCTTTAGCCAAAGAAGTCGGCAAGAGCGGTGTGAGGGTTAATGCCATTGCTCCTGGTTTCATCGAAACGCCCATGACTAAAGATTTGCCCATGTTATTAAAAGAACAAATCAAGATGATTACGGCTTTGGGCCGTTTTGGCAAGCCGCAAGAAGTGGCCAGGGCCGTGGCCTTTTTGGCCAGCGATGATGCTTCTTTCATTACCGGAGAGATTCTTTCTATCGATGGTTGTTTGATGGCCTAAAATTAATTCAAAATTATAAATCAATAAACATGATTGTCCTGAATCAGAAGGAAGTTCAAAAACTTATTCCCCTGAAAGGAATTAAAAAAGTCGTTGAAGCGGTAGAAAAAGCCTTTGGCGATTATGGCAAGGGGGAAGTGCAGATGCCCCCAAAAAAGTATTTGCTTTTCGACAAATACAATGGCGATTTGCGTATCATGCCCAGCTATTCCAAAAACTTGGACTTAGCGGGAACCAAGATCGTCAATGTCCATCCGGATAATCCGAAAAAGGGGTTAAAGACCGTAATGGCTTCTATTTTGCTCAATGATCCCAAGACGGGTTTGCCGATTGCCTTGATGGATGCTACCTATATCACGGCTATAAGAACCGGCGCAGCCGGAGCCGTGGCTGCCAAATATTTGGCGCGCAAAGACAGTAAGGTTTTGGGCGTGGTTGGTGCAGGCGCCCAAGCTGTAACCCAGATAATGGCTACTTTGGCCGTCATCAAAATCAAAACCGTCAAAGTTTTTGACTTAAATGAAAAAGTCTTTTTGGCTTTGCAAAAAACCATGAAGTCTTTGGGTGTAAAAATTGAAAAGGCCAAGGATTTGCCTGATGTTTGCGATTGCGATATTTTGGTGACTACTACTCCCGTACGCAACCCGATTATCAAACGCGAGTGGATAAAGCCGGGCACGCA
>CAZQSQ010000008.1:8849-24444 GCA_964596325.1 uncultured Candidatus Saccharibacteria bacterium | reverse complement strand
CATTTGTTGGCTTATCAGATTAGGAGTGCCCAATTTTTAGCGCCGATTTTGCCCGGAGACAAAATTACTTATCGGGTGCAGCTTTTGGGTTTTTATCAGCAAAAGTATGCCAACTTTTTAGGCGAGGCTTTTGTGGGTAATGACAAAAAATGCGAATCACGATTTTCTGTGGTGATTATGGACAAGGAGGAAATGAGAGAAAAATTCTTGGGAGAGAAAAAAGAGGGTTTGTTGGAAAAAATATTTAAGCTGCCTAGCCTTAAAATCGGCAAAACCATTTCTCGGCTGCCCATTATCCAAGGTGGTATGGGCGTGCGCGTTTCTTTGCATAATTTGGCCGGGGCCGTGGCTAAAGAGGGCGGGGTAGGGATAATTTCCATTTCGGGCATGCGCGAGGCTAGCGAGGTTAAGGAAGAGATTAAAAAGGCGCGCGCTTTGGCCGGTCAAAATGGGATTATCGGGGTTAATATTATGGGCGTGGCTTTCAGCTTTGTAAAATTATTGACCGCGGCTTTGGAAGAGGGTGTCGATTTGGTTATCCAGGGCGCAGGTTTTCGACCGGAAACTTATGATCTGTGTAAGCAATTTAATACGCCTATGGTGGCTATGGCTTCTTCGGCCAAGGTTGCGGCCAAAGCCGAATCTTTAGGCGCTTCAGCTGTTGTAGTTGAGGGTATGGACGCGGGCGGGCATTTGGGTTTTCCTCCTGGGCACGAAATGAGAAAAACTATCGATATCCTCAAAGAGGTGGTGCAGGCGGTTAAAATTCCGGTTATTGCCGCTGGAGGAGTTTTTGATGGCAAAGATATTGTGGAAATGCTTCGGGCGGGCGCCAGTGGCGTGCAAATGGCTACTCGTTTTGTCGCTACTAAAGAATGCGATGCGCACGAAAATTTCAAGCAAATTTATGTTAATGCCGGTAAAGATGATGTGGTGATTATTCCTTCTCCGGTGGGTTTGCCGGGCCGGGCAGTCAAAACAGCTTTGGTCGAGAGATTGTTAGCAGGGACGCAACCGGGACCAGACCCGAAGTGGTGCCAGAATTGTATGGGTCCGGTTTGCAGCAAAAAATATTGCATTTTGAAAGCCCTAGAGGATGCACGTAATGGTGATGTTGAAAATGGATTATTTTTTGCCGGTTCTAATGTTTGGAAAATAGATAAAATTGTCAGCGTTAAAGAACTAATTAATGAGCTTGTTGGCGAGGCTAATGCTCTCTTGGAAAAAGAGCCGCTCTTGGCTAAAGTAACCGTTTAATATCATGTTTGAACATAATAGATTTTGCAAAGCAATAGGCGTCCAATATCCGATAATCCAAGGCGGCATGGCTGGAGTTTCGGAAGCTAATTTGGTCGCGGCAGTTTCTAATGCTGGAGGCTTAGGGGTAATCGGCTCAGGTTTTGCCACGCCCGAATGGGTGCGCGAGGAAGTTAAAAAGACCAAAGCTCTGACTGATAAACCTTTTGGGGTAAATTTATTAATGCAAAACCCTAAAGTGGCGGAGTTACTTAAGGTGCTTATTGAAGAAAAAGTAGCCGTGGCCTGCACTGGGGGAGGCAACCCTTTGCCTTTGATACCTTATTTGAAACAAGCGGGCATTAAGCTGATTGCCGTGGTGCCTACGGTGCGCTTGGCTGCCAAGATGGAGCAAAACGGGGCTGATGCCGTGGTCGTGGAAGGGTTGGAATCAGGCGGGCATATTGGGGAAAATACTACCATGTGTTTAGTTCCCCAAACTGCTAATGTTGTAAAAAATATCCCGATTGTGGCTGGTGGAGGCATTTACGATGGTCGGACTTTTTTGGCGGCCATGGCTTTGGGTGCGCAGGCTGTGCAAATCGGTACACGCTTTATGGCTTCTAAGGAATGCCAAGTCCACGAAAATTATAAGCAAGCAATCTTAAATGCCACGGATGAGGAAATCGGAGTGCTATCCAGATTTTCCGGGCACCCGATCAGAGTTATTAAAAATAAACTCTATAAAATACAGGAAAAATTCGAAGAAAAAAATCCCTTTCCGGAAGAAATGAAATCTGAGCGCATTGCCGGCTCTAAGATTGCGGCGGGCAATACGGATATGGCACCCTTGCTTTGTGGCATTGCCGCCGGGGGCATTTCGGAGATAAAAAGTTGTGCGGAAATAATCGAGGAGATTGTTGGCGAGGCTCAAAACTTAGCCGGAAAAGCTCAAACTTTATTTGAATAATATGAATAGGTTTCTTTCTTGGTTTTGCAATTATACCGTCAGGCCGATAATTTTTGGCCGGCTCATCAAAGAATCCGGCGGCTGGGAGAATATCCCACCGACCAATTACATTTTGGTTTCTAATCATTTGAGCCACTTAGATGAGCTGATTTGTGGCAGTGTTTGCACGCCGCGGCCCTTCCACTTTATCGGCCAAGTGGATAAATATTCGGGCTTTAAGGCCAAGCTAAGGGATTTTATTTATTATTTGACTGGTACCATTCCTTTGGATCGCAATTCCAAAGAGTCTGGGGTGCAGGTTCTGGCTACCTCGGAAAAATACTTGAACAGGGGTGATATTATTCTTATGTATCCGGAGGGTACGCGTTCGCGCAGCGGCAAAATGGGCCCGGCTAAAAAGGGCTGCGCGGTTTTGGCTGTAAATACCGGTTTGCCGATTTTGCCCATGAGTCTTTCGGGCACTTATGAATTGGCGCCGCCGGGAGAAAAGCCGGTATGGAAGAAGACCGTGAAATTGATGGTTGGCAAGCCATTGTATTTTCATGAAGAAATGAAAAAAATTAAAACACTGGAATATGGCAGCCAAGAATATGGCGAGGCTTTGCAGGACATCGCCGATAAGGCCATGTATGAGGTTAGGCTTTTGAAGGCCAAAATGGATAACATCAGTCCACAAGAAGTTTGATTTATGGAAATCAAAAAAATTTTGATTGCCAATAGGGGGGAGATCGCTTTGCGCGTCATCCGAACAGCCAAGGAAATGGGAATTAAAACCGTAGCCTTGTGCCCTCAAAAGGGGATGGAGGAGGATTTTTTGGAAACGCAGCTGGCCGACGAATTTTACTATCTGGAAAAGGATGGGCTTTTGGGTTATTTGGATCAGAAAAAAATCATTACCATCGCCAAGCAATGCGGGGCGCAGGCTATCCATCCCGGTTATGGTTTCCTGGCTGAGAATGCGGATTTTTCCGATTTATGCCAAGCCAACGGCCTGAAGTTTTTGGGGCCCAGTGGCGAGACTATCCGGAAGTTGGGGGATAAAATCGAGGCTAAACGTATTGCCAAGAAATGTGGCCTGCCGATTTTGCCAAGCTCCCCCTCAACCGTTAAAGACGATAAGGAAGCGGAAAAAATTATCAAAAAAATCGGTTTGCCTTGCCTGCTTAAGGCCGTAGATGGCGGCGGCGGGATTGGCATTGAGATAATTGATAAGAACAATATCAAAAATCTCAAAGAGATTTTTCAAAAGTTGCAACGTTTGGCGCTTAACGCTTTCGGCTCCAATCGAATTTTTATTGAAAAATATTTAGTCGGGCCCCGCCATATTGAATTTCAAATAATCGGGGACGGCAAGGGCAATGTTGTTTGGCTGCCTGAGCGCGAATGTTCCATCCAGCGCCGGCACCAAAAGCTAATTGAGGAAGCACCCAGCCCTTTTTTGGATCATATTACCCGTTTGCGGATGGGTGCCTCAGCGGCCAGCTTGGGCAAATATCTTAAATATGAGGGCGTTGGGACAGTGGAATTTTTAATGGATAGCAAAAAGAATTTTTATTTTGGCGAAGTTAACCCCCGCTTACAGGTAGAACATCCGATTACCGAAGCCATTACCGGTATTGATTTGGTAGAGCAACAAATAAAAATGGCCCAAGGAGAAAAGTTAAAGATGGCTCAAATTGATATGATGCTTTTTCGGGGCCACGCAATAGAATTCCGTATTTGTGCCGAGGACCCTTGCCAGAATTTCCAACCGCAGTCCGGCACAGTGGCCAAGTATTTGATACCGCAGGGTCGGGGAGTGGAGGTGCATTCTTTCTTACAGCCCGGCCAAAGAGTTTTTCCGTTTTTTGACAGTATGGTTTCCAAATTGGTGGTTTTCGCGCCCCAACGGGAGGCTTTATTGAAAAAGGCCGCTCGGGCTTTAAGCGAATACAAAATTGAGGGGATTATTACCAATGCACAAATGCATAAGGTAATGCTGGAAAATGAAAATTTCCGCAAGGGGAATCTTTCTACTGATTTTATTGAAAAAGAAAAAATTATTGATGCGATAAAAAAGAGCTGTATATTCGTGGCGCCCAAAAAGGTCAAAGAAAAGGAAATAATCCACCAAGACGATTTAGCTCAGATAATTGCCGAGGTTTATAAGGATATGGCAAAAATGTCCGGGGGTAAGGAAACAAAGAGCGGCTGGAAGATTAGCAATCGGTATAAAATGATGCAATGATTATGATTAAGAAGAATGTCAAAATCAGGGAAAATGAGTTCCAAATCGAGATCGAGGAGATGCCGGGCAATATTTTGCGCGTAGAAATCAATGGTAAGGATTATTTTTTTAGCAGTGACAATGGCTCGATGAATTTAGTTGACCCTTCGGCCTTAGAAGAGGCGATGCAGGGGGAGTTTGGTCGCGAATCAAGGAAAGCGGCTTCCAAGATTTTGAAATCCCCGCTTTCGGGCACAATTTCCGGGGTCTGGGTTAAAGAAGGCGAGGAGGTTAAAAGAGGGCAGAAGTTAGTGACTATTGTAGCCATGAAAATGGAAAATGAATTAGTAGCTGAAGGGGATATGGTTATTAAAGAGGTTAGGGTGCAAAAAGATAAGGTCGTCAATAAAAATGAAAGTTTGGTTATTTTTAAGTAATGAAAGGATTTAATATCAAAAAATTTTCGATAACCGAGTCGACGCAGGGCGTGGCCAAACAACTGGCTTTGCAGGGTGCGCCCGATTGGACCGTAGTGGTTTGCGAGGAGCAAAGCGGTGGTTATGGCAAAGCCAAAAGTTCTTGGGCCAGTCCCAAGGGCGGGCTTTATTTTTCTGTTATTCTGCCCAAAGCCAATATCGCCGATTTGCAGCTTATCACTATTTTGGCGGCTTTCTCGGTGGCAAGAATACTCAAGGAGCACTTTCCCATTGAGCCCATGATAAAATTGCCCAACGATGTCTATGTAAATGGCAAGAAAATCTGTGGCGTACTGACAGAAAATGTTATCGGAGGCGATTTGCTTTGTTCTATTATTGGTATCGGGTTAAATACCAATATTGCGCAAATGCCCAAGGAAATTAAGGATATCGCCACGTCGGTTTTAATTGAGGCCAAAAAGACAGCCGACAATGAGGAAATCTTGGAACATTTAGTCAGAGAATTGCAAAATAACTTGAAAATAATCAGCCAATAATATGCCCAAAGACAATTTAGACAAATTAAATGAAATGCTCGAAGAGGCTAAAAATAAGAGTGGTGCCGAAAAACAGCACAAGAAGGGCAAGCTCAGTGTTTGGGAGAGGCTTGATCTTCTTTTAGATCCAAATACCTTTGTGCAACTGGATGCTTTGGTCAAATCGCGCTTTGAAGACGGCAAGGAAAAATATTTGGGCGATGGCGTGGTGGCTGGTTTTGGAAAAATCAATGGGCGGCAAGTTTATGTTTATGCGCAGGATTTTTCGCAATCCGGAGGCTGTTTGGGCGAACAGCATGCCAAAAAAATTGCCAAATGTATTTCTTTGGCGCGTCTTAACGGTTGCCCGGTTATCGGCCTGATTGATTCGGGCGGTGCTCGGATTCAAGAGGGGGTTTATTCTCTGGACGGTTATGGTTTGATTTTCAAAGAAATGATTAAGGCTTCCGGCGTGGTTCCGCAAATTTCCGTTTTACTTGGGCCTTCGGCCGGGGGAGCTTCTTATTCTCCGGGGCTTTCGGATTTTGTCTTTATGGTGGAAAAAATCTCCATGATGTTTATTACCGGCCCGGAGGTGGTTAAAAAAGTTCAGGGCGAGGAGGTCTCTTTGGAGGATTTGGGTGGCTGCCAAGTGCATAATGCTCAGAGCGGTTGCGCTCATTTCGGCTTTGAAGGGGAGGAGGAGTGTTTGCATGGTGTCAAGAAATTATTGGCCTATTTGCCGCAGAATAATTTGGAGGATGCGCCAATGCAGCGTACGCTGCTTGATGAAGTTTTAGAAAAAGAGGAGAATCTCAAATTAGCCGATATTGTGCCCAGTGACGATAAGAAGGGCTACGATTGCAAAGAAGTTATCTCGGAGGTTTTTGACAAGTTTTCATTTTTTGAGGTGCAAAGCGAATTTGCCGGCAATGCCGTGGTTGGATTCGCGCGGCTCTTCGGGCAGAGCGTGGGCCTTGTTGCCAACCAGCCTAAAGTTTTGGCTGGAGTTTTGGATATTGATTCCAGCGATAAGATTGCGCGTTTTGTGAATTTTTGCGACGCCTTCAATATTCCGCTTATCAATTTTGTCGATACCCCTGGCTATCTGCCGGGTAAGGATCAAGAGCAAAAAGGCATAATTAGGCATGGTGCCAAAGTTTTATACGCTTATGCGCGCGCCAGCGTGCCCAAGATTTCCCTAATCCTGCGCAAAGCCTATGGGGGCGCGTATATTGCTATGTGTTCTAAACATTTAGCCTATGATATGGTTATCGCTTGGCCCGACGCCCAGCTGGCGGTTATGGGTCCAGAACAGGCCGTGGAGATAATATATCGTAAAGATATTGTTGAGGCTAAAGATCCCAAGCAATTAATCAAAGAAAAAATTGCCGAACTGAAAGAACGGTTCTTAAATCCTTTTGCTGCGGCGCAAGCCGGGCAAATTGATGCCATAATCAATCCTAAAGATACGCGAGCTACTTTGGGAAAGCTCTTGGAATCTATGAAAAACAAAAGCGAAGAAAAAATAATGAGAAAACATGGAAACATTCCTCTCTAATTTTTGGTTCTGGGCCATTATTAATTATTTAATAGGTTCAGTTTGTTTTGGCTATATTGTGGCCAAATTCAAAAAAGTTGATTTAACCGCCATTGGCAGCAAATCCGCTACAAGTACTAATGTGGCTAGGGCTTTGGGATTTTGGTGGGGTTTAAGCAATGGCCTGCTCGATTTTTTCAAGGTGTTCATTCCGGTTTTGACTTGCGCACATTATTTTAGCGACCCCTATCGGATGGTGGTTTTGGCTATTATTCCGACCTTGGGGCACATTTTCCCAATTTGGTTTAATTTCAAGGGTGGCAAGGGCGGGGCGCCATTTATTGGGGGAGCCTTGGCGCTATGCGTCAGCCAGTTTGGCCTGCAGGGCTTTTTGGTTTTTCTGGGGATATTTGTAGTTTTTATGCTAATTGTTTTGGCTTGGAAAAAAACCAGCATTGCCAATTTATTATTCCCTTGGGTTTTTGCCTTGGCATCTTGGTTTTATTTTCACCGTTTGGATTTTGTGATTTTTGCCGCGATTGAAGGCCTCATTATCGCTTTTGCTTTGCGGGAAAATATCCGAAGGCTCATTAAGGGCGAGGAAACGACATTTGAAAAAAAGATCTAATATGTTTAATCATTGGGTATATTTACTATATTCTTATTTAATCGGCTCTATCCCGTTTTCGTTTTTAGTGCCATTACTTTTCAAGAAAATTAATGTTATGGAGGTCGGCTGGAAAAAAAGTTCCGCCACCAATGTCTACAAAAATGTCGGCATTATTGAAGGGATAATTTCGGGTTTATTGGATGCGGCCAAAGGTTTTTTTATTGTTTATTTAGCCATGCATAATTTTGGATTTTCTGACCCTTGGTTGGTTGCCTTTGCCTGTGCCGTGGTCTTCGGGCATAATTGGAGTATTTTCCTTTCCTTTGCCGGGGGAAGGGGATTGGCCACCTATGCCGGAGCCTTGTTGGCCTTTTCTCCGACTTTGGCAATTTTAGGCGTGACAATTTATTTTGCACTGGGCGCTCTTTTGGACGGTTCAATTAGCACCATTATCGCCTTATTGGTGGTTATTTTTGTTTCTCCGGTTATGGATTTTTGGGAAACGGCCGGGATTTATACAGCTTTGATATTTTTGCCATTGTTGTTCAAAAGATTGACGCCTTTGCGGGATTTTTTCCATACCAAAACTCCTTGGGAGCTTTTTAAGGCTCGATTGGTTTTTGATGACAACCAATGGCATGAGCTGCGTTATATTAAATTATTTCAGCAGTTGACAAACAAGGATAAGGGGTTACAATAAGATAGATCCGTTATGAAAAACGGGTTTTAATCATATATTTATGGATCTTAAAGTATTTAATTCAGCCCTTAGCCAGATAGTGGAAGAAAAGGCTATTCCGCCTGAAAAGGTTTTGGAAGTGGCCGAAGCTGCCATCTCGGCTGCCTATAAAAAGGAATACGGGCAAAAAGGCCAAGTTATCAAGGCGGAGTTTGAACCAAAATCTGGCAATATGAGATTTTGGCAGGTAAAAACCGTGGTTAGCCCCGAGATGTGCTATACCGAAAAAGAATTGGCCGAATTACAGGCCAAGCATGAAGCGGGCATACCTATGGAACAGATGGAGGATCCGGAAAACAAAAAAATTGTTTTTAATCCGGAGCGCCATGTTTTATTGGAAGATGCCAAAAAAGAAAATCCTGATTTGGTTTTGGGAGATGAGATAAAAATTTCCCTGCCAAGCAAGATTGAGTTTGGCCGCATCGCTTCCCAAACCGCCAAACAGGTTTTATTGCAAAAAATAAAAGAAGTGGAGCGCGAATCAGTCATGAGCCGGTTTAAGACCAGGGAAGGTGAGATAGTCTCCGGTGTTGTGCAACGGGTGGAATCACGCGCCATTTATTTGGATGTGGGCAAAGCCTTTGCTGTGCTGCCCAAGGAAGAACAAACCCAAGGAGAATTTTATAGGCCGGAGCAGCGCTTCCGTGTTTATGTTTTGAGCGTGGAAGACAGCCCCAAGGGCCCGACGATTTTTGTTTCTCGGATTCACCCTAAATTGATTTCTAAATTGTTCGAATTGGAAGTGCCTGAGATTATGGGCGGGCAGATTAAAATTATGTCTATTGCCAGAGAGGCGGGCTTTCGCTCCAAGATTGCCGTGCAAAGCTTAGCTGAGGGCGTGGACCCGATTGGCGCCATGGTGGGCCAACGCGGCACCCGTATCGCTGCCGTCATTAATGAATTGGGCGGCGAGAAGATTGATGTAATTGAATGGAATGAAGATCCGCAAAAATACATTGCCAATGCTCTTTCCCCGGCCAAGGTGGACGAAGTGCGTATCATGCCTAAAAATACCGCCATGGCTATTGTGCCCAAGGATCAGCTTTCTTTGGCTATTGGCAAGGGCGGGCAAAATGTGCGCTTGGCTGCCAAGCTTACTGGTTGGAAGATTGATATTAAGGTTGAGGGCGGAGACGAGAGCGAGGTAATTACGATGGATGAAGAGGGGAAAATTGATGAGTCTGCCATTAAGATAGGGGATATGGGCAGCGAAACCACCCAAGGATAATTTAATAAATAAAAAATAAAGTAATAAAATAAAACACTATGAGTCTAGATATACATCTCATTTTGCCGATTGCCATCTCTCTCCTTTCTTTAGGGTTTGTTTGGTGGCTTTATTTGTCGCTTAAAAAAGCCGACACGGGCACTGCCAAGATGCAGGCTATTTCTGATGCTATTAAGGAGGGCGCTAATGCCTATCTTAAAAGGCAGAATAAAACTATTGTTTTGATTTCTCTTGTTTTGGCTGTCGTTTTAGCCGTTTTTGGTATGGGTGGCGAAGCGGCCGGAGCGGCTGGTTGGCAAATTGCCGCCGCTTTCCTTTTCGGAGCTTTATGTTCAGTGGTAGCCGGTTATGTCGGTATGTGGATTTCAGTTCGAGCCAATATTCGCTCTGCTGCGGGCGCACAAAAGGGGCTTTCTAGGGCCTTTGATGCAGCCATGAAGGGTGGGGCAATTTCCGGAATTATTATTACGGCCATGTCACTTTTGGGCATTAGTATTATGGTGTCCATTTACATGGCTTTTGGAAAAGTTGAAATTGGGCATATTCCTAATTTAATTGCTGGTTTTGGTTTTGGTGCCTCTTTGGTGGCTTTGTTCGCCCAGTTGGGTGGTGGCATTTATACTAAGGCTGCCGATGTTGGGGCTGATTTGGTGGGAAAGATTGAACAGAATATTCCCGAGGATGATCCTCGCAATCCAGCGGTTATTGCCGACCTTGTCGGTGACAATGTGGGAGACTGCGCTGGCCGCGGAGCTGACCTTTTCGAATCCACTGCGGCGGAAAATATCAGCGCCATGATTTTGGGCGCCGCCTTAGTTGCTTCTCGACCCGATTTGTTCGTGGGCAAAGAAGCTTTAGCTATCGGGGTAATATTTTTCCCCTTGGTCGCCCGTGCCTTGGGCTTAGTGTGTTCTATTATCGGAATTGCTTTGACCAAAGTTGATAACGAGGGCGATGCTATGAAGGCTTTGAATATGGGCTTTATCATCTCCACGGTTTTATCCGCCATTGTTTTCTACTTTGCAATTTCTTATACATTTGCGGCGATTTTGCCCGCTACTTGGATGTATCTTTTAGCGGCCGGTTATGTCGGCCTGATTGCCAGTTGGGCTTTTGTCTTGGTTACTCAATATTTTACTTCCAGTGATTACCAGCCGATTAAAGATATTGTGAAGGCTTCCCGCACGGGTGGGGCTACCAATATTATTGCCGGCCTTTCTGTCGGTTATGAATCGACTGCCTCCACGGTTATGATTATTGCCATTTCTTTGCTTTCAGCTTTTTGGCTGGGAGAAAAAGCCATGATCGGGGGCGGTATTTTTGGCACAGCCATTGCCACTATGGGTATGCTCTCTACCGCGGCTTATATTTTAGCCATGGATACTTTCGGCCCCATTACTGACAATGCCGGAGGTATCGTGGAAATGTCCGATTTGCCCGAGGAGGTTCGCAAATCGACTGATAAGCTCGACGCCGTTGGCAATACTACCAAAGCTATTACCAAAGGTTATGCTATGGGCTCGGCGGCTTTGGCTTCATTTTTATTATTTTCAGCCTTCTTAAAGGATGCCGGTTTAGAAACTGTCGGCTTGCAAAAGCCCACGGTTTTTATCGGTGCTTTCTTGGGAGCCATGCTTGTTTTCTTGTTCTCGGCTTTTGCTCTTAAAGCTGTCGGTAATGCGGCCGGCTCCATTGTGGAGGAGGTGCGCAGACAGTTTAAGGAAAAGCCCGGGATAATGAGTGGCACGGAAAAACCCGATTATGCCAAGTGTGTGGATATTACTACCGCGGCGGCTCTCAAGGAAATGGTTATGCCTGGACTCCTGGCCGTGCTTTTGCCGATTTTTGTGGGCGTGGTCATGGGCAGGGAAGAGGTAGCCGGTTTTATCATGGTTGGTACAATCGTGGGCGTGCTTTTAGCCACGGTTATGAACAATGCCGGAGGTGCTTGGGATAATGCCAAGAAATTCATCGAAGCCGGCCATGAAGGCGGCAAGGGCAGCAAGACCCATGGTGCAGCCGTGACCGGGGACACTGTCGGCGATCCATTCAAAGATACGGCCGGCCCTTCACTTCATGTTTTAGTCAAACTTTTGGGAACTTTAAGTTTGGCCATGGTTGCGTTATTCAAATAAATAATCACGCCCCGCTTTCAAGCGGGGCTGATTATCGAATTAAATGAAAGAAAAACAGAATGGAAATAAATATTAAAATTGAAAATCTCCCTAAATCCAAGATAAAAATATCCTCAACGGTTTTGGCTGCGGATTTTGAGGCTTATTACCAGAAAGCTTTAGAGGGAATTATTGAGCAGGCTGAGCTGCCGGGCTTCCGTAAAGGTAAAGCGCCCAAAGAAATGGTGGAAAAACAGGTAGGCGAGCACCATATTATTGATGAGGCGGCCGAATTAATAATGAATGAGGCTTACCTAAAGGCAATCAAGGAAAACAAATTGGATTTAATCGGGGATCCGGAAGCCAAGATAAAAAAAGCGGCCCGTAATAATGATTTTGAATTTGAAATCGAATCTTATGTTTTGCCTTCCATTAAATTGCCTGATTACAAGAAAGTTGCGGCCAAGACCAAGCTTTCTGCCGTGGAGGTCAAAGAAAATGAGGTAGAGGATTCTATCAAATGGTTGCAAAATTCTTTGGCCCGTTTTACGGAAAAAATCGGGACGGCCGATGAGGGCGATTGGGTGCAGCTCTCTATCAAGATAAACGACGAGAAAGAGAGCAAAGATGCTTTTGTTTTGGGCAAAGGCGGGCTTCTTAAGGAAATTGAAGACCAAATTAAGGGCATGCAGCAGGGCCAGAGCAAAGATTTTGAGTTCGATTTTAAGAATGGTGAAAAGGCCAAGTGCCATGTTGCGCTTAATGATTTGAAGAGCGTTTCCTTGCCTGAAGCTAATGACGAATTTGCGCAAAGTGTCGGGCCCTATAAGGGCTTGGCTGAGCTTAAGGAAGAGATTCATAATGATTTGTTAAAGAATAAAACTGCCGCTGAGTTAGAAAAAACTGTTGGGCAGGTTTTGACCGAGGTTGCCAAGGATGTCGAAATGGATATCCCCGGTATTTTGATTGAAAGGGAAATGATCGCCCAAATGGAGGAGGCGAAGAAACGGATTACTCAAGATGGCGATATGACCTTTGAAGAGTATTTGGCTAAGGTTAAGAAGACCGAAAAAGAACTTTTGGAATCCATGCGGCCGGCGACCGAAAAGAAAATTAAGGAATATTTTATCCTTAAGGAAGTGCAAAGGGCGGAAAATATCTCGGCTACTGATGATGAAATCGAGGCCGAGCTCATGAAAGTATATTCGAGGTATCCAGAATTGGAGAGCCAAACTTCGGTTGACCGCCAGAACCTCATAGAATATACTAAGGACAGGATTGAAAGCGAAAAAACGTTCAAAAAGTTCGAGGAATACCTCGGAAAATAAAGCAAAATATGATAATACCCACAGTAATTGAAAAAAGCCATCGCGGGGAGCGCGCCTATGATATTTATAGCCGCTTACTGGAGGATAGAATTATTTTATTGGCCGGCCCGGTCACTGATCAGGTTGCCAATTCCGTGATTGCGCAATTATTGTTTCTGGCGGCAAAAGACCCCAAAAAGGACATCCAGATTTATATCAATAGTCCCGGAGGGTCGGTGACAGCCGGTCTGGCTATCTATGACACCATGCAATATATTAAACCGGACATTTCTACGGTTTGTGTAGGCATGGCGGCCTCGATGGGCGCGGTTTTGCTTGCTAGTGGCACAAAAGGAAAAAGATTTGCGTTGCCTAACTCCGAAATCATGCTTCACCAAGTTGCTGGCGGAGCCCAAGGAGAGGCGGCGCTTATTGAAATTACAGCCAAGCAAATCCTTAAAATCAAGGACAGATTGAATCATTTATTAGCGAAACATACAGGGCAGAATTTGGAAAAAATTTCTCGGGATACGGACAGGGATTTCTATCTTGACCCCGAGGAAGCAAAAACCTACGGAATGATTGATGCGGTGATTAGAACGAAAAAACCTTGACAGGCAATGGATTGCTGGGCTGAACAAAATAACAGATAAAACATGGAAAACGAAACATTGATCTGGATTTTGCTCAGCGCAGTACTAGGAACCCTTATCGGCTATTTGATTAGGCAGTATATAGCCAGAAAGCGCCTAGGTAGCGCCGAACAAAAAATAGAAAACGACCTCCAAAAAGCCAAGGAAGAAGCTCGGCGCATTTTGGATGCGGCCAATACCAAGAGCCAAGAAGTTTTAGACCGGGCAGACAGCGATTTTCGCGAGAGAAAACAGGAGATACTTAAGACAGAGCAACTGCTTCTTAAGCGTGAAAATTTGCTCGAAAAAAAGATTTTGGATTTCGAGGATGATAATAAAAAACTCCAACAAAAAGTGGAGGAGGTAAAAAAAATCAGGGAACAGATACAGGCCATAGGGGAGGAGGCCAAGCAAAAACTGGAAAGCCTGGCCGGACTTTCCGCCTCTGAGGCCAAAACCAAGCTTTTTGAAAAGATAGAGCAGGATAGTAAGGAGGAGGTGATGCAGCGGGTGATTAAATTGGAACGTGACGGCAAGGATAAATTGGACCGCAAAGCCAAGGAAATTGTGGCTCTGGCCATCCAGCGTTGTGCCCTTTCCCAAGCACAGGAAATCACCACCACAACAGTTTCTTTGCCTTCTGACGAGATTAAGGGGCGGATTATCGGCAAAGAGGGCCGCAATATCCGGACCTTTGAGGAAATGACCGGCGTAGAGCTTTTGGTAGATGATACTCCGGGAGCCGTTATAATTTCCAGCTTCGACCCGATTAGGCGCCATATTGCTAAGAATGCTTTGGAAAAATTAATATCTGATGGTCGCATTCAGCCTAGCCGTATTGAAGATACTGTCGCCAAAGCCAAAGAAGAGATAGCCGAGGAAATCAAGAAGGCCGGGGAGATTGCTGTTTATGACACGGATATTTACGATTTAGATCCTAAGTTGGTGCAAATTTTGGGCCGGCTCAAATTCCGCACTTCTTATGGACAAAATGTTTTATTGCATTCTATTGAAGTATGCCATTTGGCGGGCTTGATTGCCTCGGAGCTTAAAGCTAATGTCAAAGTATGTAAGAAGGCCGGTTTATTACATGATATTGGCAAGGCCGTAGATTTTCAGATTGAGGGCACGCACGTGGATATTGGCATCAGGATTTTGGAAAAATTCAAGGTAGAAAATGAGGTAATTGTGGCCATGCGCAGCCACCATGAGGAGTATAAGCCCGAGAGCATTGAAGCCTTGATTGTGCAGGCTGCTGATCAGATTTCTGGAGCCAGACCAGGCGCCCGCAAGGAATCATTGGAAGAATACATCAAGCGCTTGGAGGAATTGGAAAAAATTGCCACGGCCTTTCCGGGAATTGAGCGCGCTTATGCCATTCAGGCTGGTCGTGAAATCAGGGTCTTTGTAAAACCTGAAGAAATCGACGATGTGGGTATGCATAAACTAGCGAAAAATATTGCTTCGAGGATAGAAGAGGAGCTAAGATACCCCGGAGAAATAAAAGTTAATATTATTAGAGAGAAAAGAGTTATTGAATACGCCAAATAAGCCCTTGTTACCTGCTGTGGATAACTATTAAAGGTCGAATTTGCAATATTTGTTAAAAAAGTATAATAAAAACAAGGGTTCGCCCCCATAAAGGTGAAAAAAATAATAAAAAACAATGACAAAACAAGAACTCGTTGAGAAGTTGGCTGCCAAAGAAGGCATGCCGAAAACAAAGGCTGAAGAAATGGTCAATTTCATTATTGACTCCATTACTCAGGCCATGGTCAAGGGTGATGAGGTTGTTATTACTGGTTTTGGCAAGTTTGTCGTCGTTAAGAAAGCTGCTCGCGAGGGCCGCAATCCTAAGACTGGCGAGACTGTTACCATTCCGGCTAAGACTGTACCGAAATTCCGCCCAGGAAAGGCTCTTAAAGAAGCCGTCAAGTAAAAGATTATCAAAACCCTCCGCCAACCGGCGGAGGGTTTTTCTGTTGTCGGGGTACTCGGATTTGAACCGAGACTAAATCCTCCCAAAGGACTCGTGCTACCGTTGCACTATACCCCGAGCAG
>CAZQSQ010000008.1:0-8749 GCA_964596325.1 uncultured Candidatus Saccharibacteria bacterium | reverse complement strand
GAGCGGGTAACGGGAATCGAACCCGTATCCTCACCTTGGAAGGGTGATGTAATAGCCATTATACGATACCCGCATTAAGCATTTTCAGAACAGTGATATTATAGCGAATTTTCAAAATATTTCAATGGAGTTTATTTTGCGTAAAAACTGTGCATTTCCTTTTGGTCTGCTTTGGTATTTTTTGTTATAATATTTTTAAGGAACTTGCAGTTCCGCACTTTATGCTTATTACAGGTATCAATTTGCGCAATCAGGCTAAAGAATGGGGCATTCCCTTGTGGCAGCATCCGCAAATCCTTTTTATCTTTATGGGTTTGCTGATAATAGTCACGGATATCCTGATTTATTTGATAAGCGTAAGGTTTGTCGAGGATTATTCCTATATTATTTTGGCGGTTTGTAGTATTACAATAATGCTTTTAGTAATTTCTTTCGTATTGCAGAACAGTTTTGAGCGGATGGCTGAGGCCAGCAAAATGAAGGTGGAGTTCATCAGTATCGTTTCTCACCAATTGCGCTCGCCAATCACTAATTTGCGCTGGTCCCTGGATGCAATGCGTATGGAAAATAAAGATTTGGTAGAATCGGGCCGGATAAAGAATTTTTCTATTCTCGAGGATAATGTTAACAGGATGAAGGATTTGGTATCTAATTTGTTGGTCGCCAGTCGTTTAGAGGCAAATCGGTTAGTAACGAATAGTGAAAAACTTGATTTGAATAAGATTGTACTGGACTGCATTGAGCATGTCGGCGGGTTTGCCAAAACTCAGAATGTGAAATTTGTTTATACGCCCAATGAGAACCTCCCGAAGATTATGGGGGATTCGTTCCAAATAAATATAGTTTTAGAAAATCTTTTTACTAACGCCATCCGTTATAGCCGTAAAGGCGAGGATGTTTCGATATCTTTGGAAAAGAAAGGGGATAAGGTATTTGTTTTTGTGCAGGATAGCGGTTATGGCATACCCGAGGAAGATAAAAAATATATTTTCCAAAAATTTTATCGGGCCACCAATGTCCGCCATCATATCCCTGAAGGTTCGGGCTTGGGCCTGTATTTGGCCGCCTCCATCACCAGAAAGCTTGGTGGGGAAGTGGGGTTCAGCTCGCAAATGGGTAAAGGATCTATTTTTTGGGCAGGTTTTTTGTGTGCAAAAGGATAATAAATTAAATAATGCGCCAAGCCTGCAAAGCAGGGGTGCGCGATGAATAATATGGCAAAAATATTAATAATTGAAGACGAAAAAGCCCTCCAAGAAACTTTGGGCAAGATTTTAGAAAAAAAGGGATTTACCGTTGTGCCGGCTTTCGATGGGGAAGTGGGGCTAGAATTAACCGCCAATGAAAAACCGGATTTGGTCTTGCTTGATTTGATGATGCCTAAAATGAATGGGTTCGATTATTTGGTGGCGATGAAAAAAAATCCGGCTATCGCCTCTACGCCGGTAATAGTTTTAACTAATTCCGATAGCACCGAACATATCCAGAAGGTTATCGACGCCGGGGCGACTACTTATTTGGTCAAATCCAATTATTCTTTGGAAGAAGTAGTGCAAAAAGTAGAAGCGGTTTTAGCTAAGAAATAAAATGCGCATAGAAAACCAGCAGCTCAAAAAGTTTATCATTGATGCCGGTTTGGCCGACGAGGCCAAGCTCGATACCGCTTTGGAAGCGGCAAAAAAAAGTAAAAAGCGTTTTACCGAGCAGCTGGTGGAGGAGAAAATTTTAAGCAAAGATCAGCTCGCTAAGTTGCAAGCTTATATTTTAGGCGTGCCTTTTGTGGATTTGCAGAAAGAGAAAATTCCCGAGGAAACCCTTAAGATAATTCCCGAAAGCGTGTCTCGCACGCATAATATCGTATCTTTTCGGAAAAAAGACGGGTATTTGGAAGTGGCCATGCTTGACCCCGAGGATCTGGAAACGATTGATTTTATCAAGAAAAAATCCAATTTGGAGATTTTGCCGCGGCTGACAAACGAAGAAAGCATCAAGGCGGTTTTGGGCCAATACAATAAATCATTGGAGTCGGAATTTTCTGATTTGATTAAGTCGGAAACCGGCGGGGTAGAAACTTTGAAGGAAAAAACCGGTTCCTCCGGCGAGGATTTGGAAAAAGCGGCCGAGGAGCTGCCGGTCATAAAGATTGTCGATACCTTGCTTAAACATGCGGTCATTGAAAAATCTTCCGATATCCATATTGAGCCCACGGAAAAGGAGGTAGTGGTGCGCTACCGGGTTGACGGTATTTTGCACGACGCCATGGTGTTGCCCAAACAAATCGCTTCAGGCATTGTGGCCCGTATAAAAGTTTTATCTAATTTGAAATTGGACGAACACCGCTTGCCTCAGGATGGGCGCTTCAAAATCCAAAGCGAGGGTTCGAAGATTTCTATCCGTGTTTCTATTTTACCGGTGTTTTTCGGGGAAAAAATTGTGATGCGTTTATTGCCCGAGCAGACTAAAGTGGCGACTTTGGGGGATTTGGGTTTCCGCCCCGAGGCACTGAAAAAAATTCAGACAGCCTTAAAAAAACCTTTAGGGATGAATTTGATTACTGGTCCGACCGGTTCAGGTAAGACTACGACTTTGTATACCATGATGGATATCCTTAACACGCCTAACGTCAATATTTCCACTGTTGAGGATCCAGTCGAATATCAGATGCCGCGTATTAATCAGACGCAAATTGACGCTAAAATCGGCCTCACTTTTGCCAATGCTTTGCGCTCTTTATTGCGCCAAGATCCTAATGTGATAATGGTTGGAGAAATCCGTGATAATGAAACGGCCTCCTTGGCAACTAATGCCGCCCTAACCGGACACTTGGTGCTTTCTACTTTGCATACCAATACGGCCGCGGGAGCTATCCCGAGGCTTTTGGATATGAAAATTGAGCCATTCTTGCTAGCCTCTACTCTTAATTTTGTTATGGCTCAACGTTTGGTCAGGCGGTTGACCAGCGAAAAGGAAAAATATTTTCTCGCTAAACAAGATATCGAGAGTTTGGAAAAATATTTAGACGTTCCCAGATTTTTGGAAATTTTAGAAAAGGAAAAGGTGATTAAAGCTGGAGCCAAGATAGGGGAGATCCCGTTTTATCGCCCTAAAGAGGGAGTGGATAAGAAATCCGCTTATAAGGGCCGGTTGGGTATTTATGAAGTTTTGGAAGTGACTGAGAGCATTAGAAAGCTCATCCATGACAATGCCACGACCGAGCAAATCCAGAAAAAGGCGATGGAGGAGGGAATGGATACGATGATGGAAGACGGCATGGTCAAAGCCGCCCAAGGCATTACCAGCATTGAAGAAGTTTATCGTGTTATCAGTGAATGATATGAAGGAAAAATTTTTCTTGGCCATAATTTTTTTTGGTTTGATATGGGGCGGGAACGCTTTGGCTTGGCAGGTAGAAACTATTGCTGATTTGCCGGTGGCTGGGGACTTTTTGGTTTTCCCCGCTAAAAAGGAGTTAATAATGGCTGGTGGCGCGCGGGAAAAAGTAGAAATTTCCATTATAAATCGCACAGGAAAAACTCAAGAATACAGCTTAGAGATAAACGACTTGAAAGGCAGCGAAGAAAATGAAAATGGTTTGGAATTTGGGGATTATGCATCTTATCCGTATTCTTTGAAAAAATATCTTAGAGTGCCCGATAATCGGATCGTTATTAATTCCGGCCAGTTGGCTAGGGCGCAATTAGAAATATCTCTGCCCGAGGAAATGCCGCCGGGCGGTTTATATGCGATTGTTTTAATCAGCCAGCGTTCCCTTGATGCTTCTGTCGGAGAGGCAAAAATGATTGGTCAGGCCGGTGTTCCGATCTATGTAAAAATTCCGGGAAAAGTGGTGGAATCAGGGGAAACTAAAAGTTTCAAAATAGACCTGTCTGCTTTAGCCCAAAGGGGAGTGGGGTTAAAAATATACTTTCAAAATGATGGGAATATTTATTTGGCCCCCAATGGTCATATTGAGATTTTTGATATTTTCGGGCGTTTAGTGGCCCAAAAAGAGATTCCAAAATTTTATTCTTTACCGGGCTCTTATAAAATGGTTCGGGCCGATTGGCAGAACACGGCAGATATTGGTTATTACCGGGCTGTGGCCAAAGTGCAAAGGGGTTATGTCGGGCCTGACGGATTGGCGCTAAGCGATCAGCTCTCGGGAAGTTTTTGGATTTTGAGCCAGCGGGCCAAGATAACGCTTCTTGGAATTTTGGCTCTGATAGTGGGAGTTTTGTTATTTTTGAATATCAAGCATGCTAAGAAAAAATTTCAACAATAAAATATTATTTGTTCTTTGTTTAATTTTTATTTGTGTTCAAGTTCCGGTTTTGGCTCAAGTGGCCAGTAGTACCAATTATCTGCTTATGCAAGATTCTTTGAATATGGCCGGAGACTATTCCAGCTCCACTAATTTTGGTTTGGAAGACACTTTAGGCGAGCCGGGCACTGGCTATGTTTCTAGTACGAATTATTTGTTGCGGGCCGGTTATCAGCAAGCCGCGGATCAGTATTTTATTTCCGTCTCCCTGCCGGCCTCTAATCTGGCTTTATCTCCCGCTATTGGCGGTTCCTCTGGCGGCTCAGCTAGCGGGGCTGTCGACGTGGGCATCTCCACTAATAATCCTATTGGTTATTCTCTTTCTATTGCAGCCAATCCCTCTAACCCCGCTTTATCTTGTTCAAGCGGCTGCGGCGCCGGGGCGACCTATTTCAAAGATTATGTCCCGGCGGTTTCGGGCGTTCCGGATTTGGCTTGGGTTTCGCCCGTGGCCACAAGTAGTTTCGGGTTTACGGTTGATGGCAGCCACATTTCTTCTTATTTTAAGGACAACGGTTCGGTTTGTAATTCCGGGTCAAATGATAGCGCCGATGCCTGCTGGTATGGGTTGAATTATTCTTTATACAGCAACCGGCTAATCGCTTATTCAAGCAGCCCAAACAGTCCAAATTATACAACCACGACAATTAAATTTAAGACCGAATCAGCCGCCGGGCACAGCATGGCCGCGGGCAGCTATTCGGCTACAGTAGTTGTGACCGCAATCGTTAATTAATGAACAAGCCGCTTTCTAAAATTATTTTTGTTTTGCTGTTATCCCCATTTTTTGTCTTAGCAGCGACAAGTTCTTTTACTGTTACGCAAACCGTGACCGCACCTCCCGATGTGGGTCCTATTGAGCCCAAGCCAGTCCTGACAATTTCCAATGTCGTTATTACGGCCTCCACCACTAAGGCGGATTTGACTTGGCAAACGAGTAATTCCGCTAATTGCTTCATTTCTTACGGGACTACAACTAATTATGACCTGGGGGTAGTAAATGAAGCCGGGCCCTTAAGCTCGCATGCACTTTCTTTGACTGGTTTGACACCTTCCAAAACTTACCATTTCCAAATAAGCTGCACCGATTCTTACATCCAAAGCATAACTTCTCCGGATTATTCTTTTTCGACTTTAGAGATGCCCCCGCCGGCTCTGCCCTTAAATGTTATCGGGCTCATTACCACTCCGGGCGTAGAAAAAATTACGCTTGGTTGGCAAATGCCGCAAGATCCAAGTATTGTCAGAGTGAAAATTTATCGGTCCGGCACTTTTTATCCGCAAAGTCCCAGCGAAGGGTCTTTAATTTATGATTCTGACGGGCTAGAACTTTCTTATGCCGACAATAATTTAATTGCCGGTAAAAGATATTATTATACGGCTTTTTCTTTCAATGCCGCTAACGCCAATTCTTCCGGGGCGGTTGGCGATGATATTCCTTTAGCCGCTCCCCAGGAGGAGCCGGTTGAACCGATAGTTCCTACGCCCGAAGTTCCTTCTGAAGGCGCGGCGGGGCCCGGCTCAAGCGGGGGAGGAATGTCCCCGGGAAGCGCCACTTCGACAAAGTTTTTGGATAGCGAAACAAAATATACAAAGGAGCAGGAACAGAAGCTAAAAGATTTGGATTTTTTGAATTTTGACTTTTTGCAGGGGAAAGACAATCTGAACTCCGGAAAGATTTCCAACATTAAAGCCGGGGACCGTTTGGAGATAGAGATTGATTCGACCCAAATTCCGGATTTCGTCAAATCAGTTTTGGTGATGTTTGAGAAGGATGACAAGCGTTTTACTTTTTTGCTGCAAAAAGATACGCAAGGCAAATTGCGCTCAGATTTGATGGTGCCCCTCGATAAGCGTGGCGCTTATAAGGTTACCATTTTTCTTATCGATAAAGACAATAATATTGTTAAAAAAATCCAAGGCGAAATGGAAGTCCTAAACCCGGGATTTTTGCGGATTAAGGTTCCCGACAATTTTTGGAAAAAATCTTTGATTTTCCTTATCAATCTCTCCAATCATCCGCTTTTTTGGCCAAGCCTGATCATTTTGGCTATTTTGTCATTTTTATATCGGAGGGCCATGCAACTTAAGGCCTTGCGGAGCATGAAAAGAACCTCTATCGAGGGAGGGGGTGCGAAAATGCCGGGCAGTAATATCGCCTTGGCGCCTTGCAATGTTTTGGAATTCAATGCCGTTAGTTTGGTAGGCAGCATCATGCTTACTTGGAAGAATCCTCCGGCTAAATTCGGCAGAAAAATTAAAATTGTCAGGGGGCAAGGCGAGCATATTGTTGATGTTTTGTCCGGTGACTTGGTTTACGAAGCAGCCATCAGCGGTGAAGCGGAACAATTTATTGACAGTACTCCTCGGGAATCCGCCATGTTATTCTATACGGCCTTTGTTTGTGACGATGGGGGGCAATGGTCTTCGGGGGCTTTGGCCTGGGCCAAGCCATTATTATCGGCCGGGGAAAGTATTGGGGCTACCTCGGACCTTCCTTATGTTAAAGATCATCCAGCGCTTTTAGAATCCTCTTTGCAAAATAGTGGGGTGGGGGCAAGGTTCTCCGATCTTTCTTTTTTCCAAAATGATCAAAATATCGAAAGCGCTAAGGGGCCAATTGCCTCGGCTTCCATGGTCTTAGAAATTATGGCTAGCCAAAAAGATATCCCGGTTAATATTAAATCTGTTATTTTGGAATTATTTTTTGGTGGGAGAAAATCTTTCTTACTCCTTGGTCGCAATATTAAAGATATTATGCATTGCTCTCTGTTTTTGCCTCCGGGACGGGAAGGAGAATTTGCCGTTAAGGTTTATTCCATAAGCTTGGAGAAAAAAATATCCCTAGAGAGTCCCGGAAAGATAATTATTACCAAATAATCCCCCGGTTAGAGGGGATTTTTTTGAGCCGATAAAGCATTTTTTCATCCGCAGAAACTTCCCCGGGAGGCTGGGAGGCTTTTTATTGAAAAAACCTTGCCAGATGTGGAAAAAATCTTTGGTCAGGATAGCTAAAAGCAATATAATTAAGGCAAATCTTTATATGGGTTGCGGCCGCAAATACAAGGCACAACCGAATATTAGGGGAAGGCAAAACCCAAGCATTTTCCGTGCTTTGAGTTTTTGCATATTATTCATACTTTCTTTATTACTCCTGGCGGTTTTTGGCTTACCAAATAAGGCTTTAGCCGCTTTTAATGAGCAGATTAATTATCAAGGAAAGCTCTTTAGCTCTACTTCAATGGCGGTGGCGGATGGCGATTACAATTTTACTTTTAGGCTTTATACAGCTGCCTCTGGCGGCTCGCCGATTTGGACCGAGGAATGCACGACGACCAATATGGTAAATGTGCGCAGCGGATTGTTCTCGCATATGCTCGGATCGGTGAATGCTTTGTCTGATACGATATTTAATCAAGACTTATATTTGAGCGTTGATGTTGGTGGTACCTCGAGTATACCTTCTTGGGATGGGGAAATGTCTCCGCGCAAACATTTGGGGTCGGTCGCCTCGGCTTTTGAAGCGAAGAGGCTTGGCGGTAAAACTGAAACGCAATTTGCCACCCTGGCCGAAGGAGAAACAATAACTGGCAGCTGGACGCATCAAAATTCGCTTATTATTTCTTCTTCTACAGCCGCGACGCTTTTCACTATTACGCAAAATGGCGCAGGAACAGCGGCCGAGATTATGGGTAAAGTGGCCATCGCCACAAGCACGGCCAGTGCCCAGCTGACAGTCCAAGGAACGTCCACGACTGCCCTTGTTTCAATCTTGACTGCCGCGGGCAATAGTGCGCTTTTTGCCAGTAGCTCCGGCTTTGTCGGAATTAATACCAGCACTCCTTCCTATAACCTTGATGTGGCTGGTGATATAAATATTTCCGGAGCCTTAAGAATAGCCGGGTCTGATCTTAGCCAATACTTTATTGACTCAGCCGGAACAGCCGGGCAATTATGGTCATCGGATGGTACGGGCAGGGGAGGCTGGCTTTCGACGAGCAGTTTGGGTTTGAGCATGGATTACATTTCCGGCTCTAGCAGTTTAGCTTATTTATCAGGGAATAATATTTTTACCGGTTACAATATTTTTGCCTCGACAACTTTTAATGGAACGAGCACCTTTGGTGATGTGATTATTTCCAACCTTACTTCCACCAATGCGCACTTCACTAATATTGTCGGTTTTTTCGGTGCTAATTGCGGGATGGATAATTATGCTTATGGCATTAACCCTGACGGAACGCTAAATTGTCGCCCCGATGTCTCGGGTGGTGGTGGTGTTGGCGGAGGTTGGGCGACTACCTCAGATAACAAGAGGCTCTATCCGGCTAACGTTGCACATATCGTGATAATTGGCGGCAATGTCACATCTTCACAAAATACGATTTTTGAGACTGTTGGTAATGCATATATCAAAGGAAATTTAAG
>CAZQSQ010000007.1:24800-38457 GCA_964596325.1 uncultured Candidatus Saccharibacteria bacterium | reverse complement strand
AGGCTGATTATACTCCCAATTCCCGAATAAAAATTCTCAACCCCAGCTTTCACCCGGTGCGGGGTGGTAATTGGACGGTTTTTTTTGAGACTAAAAATACTTCAACCTTATCCATAAGGCTGGCTGATATTCCCACAGTAAACGATATGGAATTCTCTTACATCGCCTGTAAAGGGGATAAGCGCGCCGCCGAAGTTAAAAAGGATAGAATCATTGTCAAAAATTGGTTTTGCGACGGGCAGGGTGCCATTATTTTTAAGGTCAAAAAATTAGGCAATCACGAGCTGGCATTTAATTTTGGCAAGCAGCTGGCCTTGGCGCATAATTCCTCGCAAACCGTTTATGACTTGTCGGCTAGCTCCTCGGTAACGCGTTTTGCTTACCAAGGTCAGGATTATGCCACCTCTGTGCCTGTGCGCGTGGACAGAAGCGTCTGGTCAGTGGCTTCAAGTACCCAGTTTACGACCGCCCAATATACGGCTGCCAATTCTTCCAATGACACTTATGCCGAAACCAGTGCCACTTCGAATTGGAATATGATTTCTTTCCCGCAAATCGTGCACGATTTTGAATTCCGGATAAATGAGGCCACGGCCACAGTGACCCAGATAGATTATTCTTGGGAGGGCCGCGCCACCCAAGGCCAAGAAAAAGCCGCTTATAATGATTTGCGTTTGTACGTTTACGATAAGACGGGCAATGCTTTCCGTTTGGGTGATTCCAAAACGGATAACAGCTGTAATGGTGCCGATTGCACAATGACCTATACGACCACAACCGACATTTCTAAATTTTTTGATGCGGATAAGGATATTCGCTTCATCGTGCAAAAATATGAGATGGGGCATAATTGCTCCTCTTCGCCCACAAATTTGACTTGTGCTTATCAGGCTACCGGAACCGATTTGGTCGGAGGCGAAGTGGCTTTGGGCTGCGCACCGCAAATAGGCACTGATTATTGGAACCAGTGCACTGCCACGCCCAACACTTGTTATACCGGAAATTGCTTTACGGCTGATATTGGCCAAACGCCTTATACTTGCGGTTTTTATGTTGACGGGGCGCAACACAGTTGCCCGACTTGCTATGGTTGCTCAGCTTCTTCTCCTACCTCGGCTTGCACGGCCATGTCTGCCGCGGCCGGAGCCGCTTCCCAAGATTTGGGCTGCGGGGACGGGGATGGATGCGATATTTGCAGCCCAGCCGGGACTTGTGGCTTTGTAGGCCAGGGCAATAGCTGTTCCGGCGGACCCTGTTATACGTGTAATGGTAGCGGCGGGTGCGATACGAGTTTTTGCGAAGGACAACAATGTGGATGTACGCCCGGGCAAACCTGTCAAAGCGGGGTTTGTGCTTCTCCTCCTAGTGTTTGCCAATTGTGTTGCCAAGGTAATGGATATCCTAATGGAACTTGCGTATTCCCGGGCCAATGCAGCGGACCGCCATATTTTGGCGATTCCATGATTTGCGGGGGGAATTGCTCAACTCCTCCGACCACTGAATGTTGTTGCTACAATTAGTGTTAATAATCAATGTTTTTAGATAGAAATAAAATTTATATTTTTTTTCTACTTTTGTCCTTGGTGATCGGATTATTTTTGCGCACGCCCGAAAAAGTTTTAACCAAGCACAATACGCTCAAAACCGATTACGTTAAAGTGACGATTACTTGGGAATCTCCCAATAATGCTCCGACTTTCTCGGCCGGCCCAGCTGAAAGCCCGGCCTCGGCCGCCACCACTCCTACCAATGTAGGTAGTGATGTTAATTTTTACGCCACAGGTACTGACCCGGATGGCAATAATTATTATTTTGCGGTTTGTAAAACTAGTGTGATTGCCACAACCAGCAACGGCGCGCCCACTTGCAGCGGCGGCAAATGGTGTATCTCCGGCTCCACGGCCAGCGGAGCGCAAGCCACTTGCGCCACAACTACCGCAGCCGCCATGAGCGAATCGAATAATTGGTATGCCTTTATCTGTGACCACAATGCCAACAGCATGTGCTCTTCGGTGAGCTCGGGCAGCGGGGATAGTGGCAGCCCCTTTGAGGTTAATCATGTGCCGTCATTTTCCGCCGCCTCTACTGACGGCCCCAAAGCTCCGGGCACCTCCATAACTTTTTCTTCAACCGCTTCCGATCCGGATTCAACGTATTCCGATACTGTTAAATTAGTAGTTTGTAAAACCCAAGGCGTCAGTGGTACGGCCTGCGATGGCGGGGATGCCGATACTTGGTGCACCTCCAGCCTTTCTGCCTCCAACCCCAGCTGCAGTTTTAATATGCCCGCTCCGGCTGCGCACGGCAATACCAGTTCCTATGTTTATGTTTTTGATAATCACGATTTAGCCGCCAGTGGTGGGGTGCAAAATACTCAAGTGCTTTTTGAAGTCAGTAATGCCGCACCGATCAATTCCAGTCTTCTGGTTAATGGCGGAGCCACCATTAATCTCTCTACCGGCGGGGAAGGCCCGACCGGCAATAAAGACATTTCGGGCACAGTGATTGTGACGGACAATAATGGTTGTGATGATGTGGTAAGTGTAGTCGGGAAAATGTATCCTTCGGGTTTGGGCGCGGCCAGCTGCACATCCCAAAATAATAATAACTGTTACTATAATATTTCTTGCACCGGCGGCACATGCAGCTCGGGAATCAATAAAACCTATACTTGCACGGCTAATTTCAAATACCATGCCGATCCTACTGACGAGTCGACACCACGCGCCGGGGAAAGCTGGATGCTGACCGTCGTTTCCAGTGATGAAGCTTTAAGCGATACCGATGAGAGTGTTTCGGGAGTTACTTTGCAAAGTTATTCAGCCTTGAATGCCAGTTCAACTATTCCTTATGGCGTTTTAGGGATAGGGGAAATTGCCAATACGACCGCTTTGTCGACCACGACTGTTGTTTCGGCAACCGGTAATACGGGGCTGGACGTCCGGCTTTCGGGTACGGATATGACCGGGGGCGGAACCATTGGAGTGGCACAGCAAAAATATGCGACTTCAGGCGTTCAATATCAAAGCGCCATTTCCTTGAGTGCTACGCCCACGGAGCTGGAACTTAATTTGAAAAAGACCACCACCACTAATGCTTTGTCGGGCAAGTCTATTTATTGGGGATTGCAAATTCCTACCGATTCCCCGGCTGCCTCATATAGCGGTACCAATACCTTCGAAGCCGTGAAAGCCGAGGTGGCGGATTGGTAATTAAATTTAGTGGCGAAATTATTTTTTTATTTGTCGTTTTGAGAAAAATTTTCAATGCGACAATGGGAGATATTTAAGGCATTTTTCACTTTTCCACAGCTTAATTTTTCAAAAATAAAATGTTTGTTGTATAATAAGTCATCATATGTCGCAAAAAATTGGACAATTTTTGCTTTTTTCTATACTAATATTGCTGTGCATTTTCTTGCTTCAAGATATTCTGGGAGTAAAGGCAGATACGGCTGCGACCTCGGTAACCGTGACGGGCGGCGCTCCCGGTACGCCCACCAGTGTTAGTGATGGCGGCATAACTTCCACTAATCCTATTAACGTCGGCTCAACAATTACTTTTACGGGTACGGCTGACGATCCTAACGGTGACCAATACTATTTGGCGGTTTGTAAAACTGACGCAATCTCGGCTAATAATAATGCCACCCCAACTTGTACGGGCGGGGAATATTGTTATTCGGTACCCACTAACGATAATACCCAAGCTACTTGTGCCACTACGGCCGCGGCTTATATGGCCGAGACCAGCACTTGGTATATGTTTGCCTGCGACAAAGTGGCCAGCAGCCAATGTTCGGCCTCCACTCAAGGTACGGGCGATAATGGCTCCCCAGTGCATATCAATCACGCGCCGAATTTTACCGATGCAACCAATGATGGGCCCAAAGATCCCGGAGCTACTTTGACAATTACGGCAACCGCCAATGATCCCGATGTGACCCATTCCGATACTGTTAAATTAGTAGTTTGTAGAACCCAAGGCGTCAGTGGTACGGCCTGCGATGGCGGGGATGCCGATACTTGGTGCACCTCCAGTCTTGCGGCCTCCAACCCCAGCTGCGGCTTTACCGTGCCAACCCCAGCCGCCCACGGAGCTTCCAGTAGTTACGTTTATGTTTTTGATAGTCACAATATGGCTGCGGGCGGAGCAGTGCAGAATACCGAAGAACAATTTACAATTAATGATGTGGCGCCGACTGTTTCGGCGGTAGAAATAAATAGTGGAGCCACAATCAATGTTGCCACTGGGGGAGAAGGCCCGACCGGCAATGTGAATATTTATGCGACCGGAACCGTGACAGATAATAATGGTTGTGCTGATGTGGCGTCCGTGACTTCTTCTGCCTATACTACCGATGTCGGGGCTGCCAGCTGCACGGCTACTAATAACAATACTTGTATCTATAATGTTTCTTGTTCGGCCGCCGATAGTTGCACTCTTGGGACGACTAGAAAATATGCTTGCACATACAATTATAAATTCCATGCTTCGCCAACGGATAACAATACTCCTTTAGCGGCACAAACTTGGAAAAATACTGTTTATGCCCTAGATGGTTCGCAAATGGGATCAGGGGAGGTTAGCAGTGGGGTCGAATTGCAGAGTTTTATTTCCATGGATATGACTACGGCCATCGCTTACGGCTCTTTGACTGTAGGCCAGATAAGCGATACGACTGCCTTACCGCAAACAACTTACGTGACGTCTACCGGTAACACTGGTTTAGATATTAATTTGAAAGGTAGCGCTATGAATGATGGCGGGAGCAATAATATCGTGGTTGGAGCACAAAAATATGCTACCTCGGGCGTTCAATATCAAAATGCAACCGCTTTGACTGCCAGTGATGTAGAATTGGAGACAAATATTAAAAAGCCTACAACAACCTCTTATTTGCCCGCCGGCGTGGTGATGTGGGGATTGAAAGTTCCCGATGGCACCGTGGCTGGTAGCTATAGCGGCACAGTTACTTCTAGCGCAGTTATGGCTGAAACAGCCGACTGGTAATGGGTGAATAATTAGATAATGAAAAGAGCAGTAAAATTACTTGTATGTTTGTTCGTGTTTTTTTCTGCAGCCAATTACTGCTTGGCCGGTTTTGGTATTTCACCTCCTTATGTTTCCAGCGACAAGTTGATGCCCGGCTCTCATTATGAGCAGCAGATAACTTTGGTACGTTCCGAAGAGGATGCCAAATCCGAAGGGCGAATTAATGTTAATATCGAAGCGCCGGAAATCGCTTCTTGGATAACTATTGATAAGGGAACATCTTTTGTTTTTCCTGCCGGCGAAAAATTTATTTACATGAATGTGCGCATCGATGTCCCGGCTGGTGCGCCGCTTAAGCAATATAAGGGCAGTATCAGCGCCAATCTATCGCAGCCTAAAGGGGCGGTGGCGGGCGGTTCTTCCGTGGCCCTGGGCGCTATTATCGACATTAATCTCATTGTAGGGGACCAAGCTATAAGCGATTTTAATATTTATTCCTTAACGATTCCCCGCGTGCGGAAAAATTTTCCTATTTTAGTCTGGTTGGGCATTGATAATAAAGGCAATGCTCCGGTTGCCCCGGAAAAGGTTGTTGCTGATATTTATGATGTAAGCGGTACTAATTTTCTTACGAGTTTGGAAGGTGTGCCGAATCAAAAAATTGGTTCTTTTTCCCGAGGCTTAATAAGTATTCCGATTGAGCACTCCCTGGCAATGGGATCATATTGGGCTGATTTGAAAATTTATAATAATTCTCAAGTCGTCCGCCAAGAGCGGGTGATATTCTCCGTCATTGAGCCTTTGCAAACTGCCACAGCCAAGGATAGTAATGCTTTGGAGACTAACTATTGGAAAATATTCATTCGAGATTTGAATTTTACTTCTTATTTGGCCTTAGTGCTTTATGCGCTTGTGGCTTTAGAATTGATTTTAATTATCGCCAAATTGTTTTCCCCTAAACCGGTTAAACGCAAAAGTAAAGGCGTATGGCCGGAAAAATAATTAAAATTTTTCTTTGGGCGTTTGCCGTGATTGCGTTAATACCGCAAGGTTTTTTGTTGGCTGAAACTACCGTAACGCAGGTAAACGTATATTCGACGCCCGCGCCCGGTGATTTGGTTTCCTCGGCGGTTTCTACATCATCAGTAATTTTGAATTGGGGCGAGGTGGCCGGAGCCAGTGCGTATCGAATTTACCGCAATGATGTTTTACTTACTCAAATTTCTACTACCACTTACCAAGACAGTTCCTTATCGCCTTCGACCGTTTATAGCTATCGGGTTTCCTCATTGGATGGTGCGGGCGTAGAATCGGCTTTAAGTGAGGCGATATTCGTTACGACTTTGGCTTTGCCTCCTGTTGAGCCCACTTCGACACCGGCGCAAAGCGGCTTTGTGCCTTCGCCCGGGCAGAAGGTTGTGGGGGAAAATAAATTTCCGGTTTCCTCTTTTAAGATAACCTATAGCGGTGGGTCAACGGGGATTTCTGGGCAAAAAGTGATTTTGAAATTTGAAGCGCCCGGAGCCACGCATTTGGAAATAAGCAATGATCCGAGTTTCAGGGACGCCCAGTGGGAAAAATTTCAACCGGAGGTGGAGTGGCGGCTTTCAGGGGGCGTGGGAGAAAAAATAGTTTATGTCCGTTTCCAAAGCCAGAAGGAGCCGATTAAAAGTATTTTTGTCGAGTCAAGTTTTAGCCCGGACAAAGACGAATTATTAAGCCAACTGGCTAAAAAAATCCCCAGCTTGTTAGCGGGCCCCAAGAGCCAGCCAGTATTGCCCAAGGAATTTTTTGATGGTAGCTCCTCGAGCAAACCGACAGGGGAGGCGGGCATTCCCGTCACGGCTCCAAGCGAAGATAAAGAGCTTCAGGAGGGTTTTAATACTGAAAAAGCTCAAGGCCAAGAAAAGGCCGAGCAAGCAGCCACAGCCACCTTGCCAAAGGTCAGTGACCGGCCAAGCGGGGAGAATTTTTTGGTCAATCCCAAAAACATTTGTATCGGAATCGTTGTTTTGATTGTGCTGACGATAATAATTATTTTGATATTTTAAGGTAGAATTTTTCTTTATAAACTCAGGTAATTAAAAGCCTGAGTATTTTTTATACTTGGGACTAAAATGCATAATTAGATGGGGATTCTGCACAAATTCGGCTCGATTTTGTAAAAATCGGATTTTGGGCGATTAGATTGACTAATCCTGATAATTATTGTAAAAAAATGGTACATTAATAACTAAATAAGGAGGAAAATGCAAGGAATAGGATGCTTTATAGGTAAGGAGGAAGCGGAAAGCATTTTACTAAACCAAATTTCCAGCTCAGGAGCGGCGCCCCTTTTGGTATGTATTAGCGGGCCTTCTTGCTCTGGGAAAACTACTCTCGGAGAGGAATTGGCTCTGGTTTATACCCAAAAAGTTGGCCAATCAGCGGCGGTTTTGCGGATGGACGATTGGTTCCGCGACATTGACGATTGCAAATTGCCTCGAGCGGAAAATGGAGCAAGCTCTTTTGATTGGCCACAATCCTATCGTTATAGTGATTTGCGAAAAGCGGTGGCGGCCTTGGCGGCCGGCCGGGAGATAATTTATCCTAGTTATGATTTGGCTGGCAATAGACGCCAACCCAGTTTTGACCGGATAATGCGCAGCAGCAAACTTATCATTATTGAGGGCCTTTATTCTATCCTGTTTTGCCGGGATTTACTGCCCAAGACCTTCAATATCTGGGCATACGCCCCGTTTTTCACTCGTTTGCAGCGCCGTTTAGTCCGCGATAGGATTTATGGCATGGATGAGCCGGAAATAATTTCTCGCTTTTTGCATGCCCAAAGTTGTTTTGAAAGGTTTGGCTATTCTCAAAGAGAGTGGCTGGATATTGTAGTATGCTCAGCGTGGTAAAAAAGGAGGTTTGCCGTGATTGATTTTGCGAGGCTCAGCCTTCAGGCAATTTTTGATGCCTTAAGAGTTGCGCCACTGGCCGAGGATTTGTTTGGTGATTTGGGAGGTTCAAATCCCCCCATTGAAGTTTTAAGGCAGCGCTATCGGAGCTTGGTCGCCGTTTGTCATCCTGATCGCTATCGCTGCGAGAGTCCGGCTATTTTAGCCATGGCCACAGAAACGACCAGGATGCTTAACGCTTTGCGCGAGGAAGCCCGGGCTAAAATTGAGCGCGGAATTTACGGATTCCGCCAACCCTGCAATAAAAATCCCGCGATAAGTTTTTCAACCAAAAATGGTGATTATCGTTTTTATGAAAAGCTTTTCGAGGGGAAAATTGTGGACCTTTATTTGGGCGAAACGTATTGCAAGAATGGCCAGAATCTTCGGGTAGTGGCCAAAATCGCCAGAAGTGAGGCTGATAATGATTTACTCCAGAGAGAAATGGCAATTTTCAAACAGTTTGAAGATCCCCGATATCCGCTTGTTTTCGACAAGGTAAGCTATGGGAAAAAACTTGGTTTGATTATGCGCTATTCTGAAGGGGTAGATTTGGCCACGCTTAGGCAACAGAGGCACAGCGGCCTTGAACCAAAACATGTCGCCTGGATAATTTTGACAGCGTTGTTTTCTTTGGGAAATCTGCATTCCAAAAACGTCATTCATGGTTCTATTGCGCCCAACAACACGATTTTGGATTTAACCTCACGCAAAATTTACTTCTGCGATTTCTTTTTTGCGGTTGCCAATCCCAAAACCGGCGAGAAAATCTCGGGCGCCTGTAAAGATTACTCGGCCCCGGAGGTTTATCGCAAGGAAAAGCCCAGCCCAGCCATGGATATTTACTCTATTGGGCAAATCGCCATAAATCTTTTGGGCGGCGATTGTGCAAAAAAAACTTTCCCTTTGATTGTGCCGCAAAAAATGCGCGAGCTGATTACCAGAATGGTTGAAGACGATGCCCGAAAGCGTTTTGATGATGCTTGGCGGTTATGCGAGCGTTGGGACTTGATGTGTGAAGGGCTTTTTGGAACAGGTTATCGTGAGGCTGCATGGGCAGCTTGAAGTGTTTCCTTGAAAGGAGGAAATAATGGGTGGTGGTGGCGGAAGTTATAGCGATTCTTATGATCGCGATGTCTATAAAGGCAAAGGTTCTAGCGGTGGTTTTGACTACAGCGACGATTCGAATAGGGCGTTTAACGAACATTCCCTTCATATGGATCTCAATCCTTTTAAGAGGGATATTCGTTGCGAACACAAAAACCCCATTGTAGTAGCAGTGGATGTAACTGGCTCTATGGGGAATTGGACCAAGATTATTTATGACAAGCTCCCTATGTTCTGGGGTGAGATGGATAAGAATAAATATTTGCCCGACCCTTCCATCTGCATTGTGGCAGTTGGTGATGCGTATAGCGATGATGCTCCGCTTCAGGTTTGTGATTTTGCCCAGGGCCAAGCCATTGACGACCAGATCGCCAAAATTTATTTGGAAGGAAAAGGTGGCGCCCAAAATTGTGAGTCCTATGAACTGGCTGCCCATTACTTCAACGAGCACTGCGACATCTCTATGGCCGAACTGCCTTTCTTTTTCCTTTTGGAGGACGAAAGCGTTTATCCTAAGCTTAAACGCAAGCAAGTCGAGGAAGTAATCGGTGAAAATCTGCAAAGCGATATCCCGTCTGAGAAAATTTTCCAAAAAATTTCCGACAAATTCAAGTTTTTTGTTTTGCACAAAGAATATGACGGAGATGATTCAACTGTCTGTAAAAGATGGAAGAGCCTGATTGGGGAGCGCTTCATTGAGCTCAAAGATCCCAAGGCTTGCGTTGATGATATGCTGGGTATAATTTCGATGGTTAGTAAGGCCAGAGATCTTGATGCTTACGCAATCGATATGGCCAGCCGCGGGCAAGACACCGGAAGAATCGACGAAGTTACAAGGGCTTTGACGCCTTTGGCCAATACGCTTTCAATCACCGAGGTTGATAGCTTCAAGGAATTGGGCGAGGCGGCCAGGAAGAATAATGGTGGTGCAGACAGGCTCTAAGCCGATGCAAAACATAGGGGCGGAGCTATCCGCCCTTTATTTATAGCCAAGAAGAGGAGGAAAATATGCTGATTGCTACTTTGCCGCCCTTACGCCAGCACAAGGCTGATATTGCTCGCTGTCCAAGTATTGACGGGTTGAGAATAAATACCTCAATGCCAATTCTTAAAAGCGAGAAAGAAACTCTCAAAGATATGTTGGCTTTGGCCGGGAAAAAACCGCTTTGGGTTGATTTGAAATGCCGGCAACTGCGCATCACATCTTTTGGTGATACCTGCTATGAGCTGGTGGAAATCAGTCATAAAATCAAAGTCAATTTGCCCTGCGAAGTGCTTTTCAAGGATTGCCGGGGTTTGGTCACCGAGATTATTGGCGGTAACAAGCTTGTTCTGGAAACCCGGCCTGATTACATTGTGGGCAAGGGCCAAGCGATAAACATCCTTGATGAGTCTTTGGAGATTGATGGTTTTTTGACTGAAAGCGACAAGCGTTGGATTAAAGCCGGGAAGGAGCTAGATTTTCATAACTATATGCTTTCTTTTGTGGAGGGCGTAAAGGATATTGAGGAACTCCGCGCTCTTGACCCGCAAGCCCAGGCCGTGCTCAAAATTGAAAGTAGGCGCGGCATGAAGTTTGTTTTGGGCCAATGGGGAAAGATTGATAAAACCGGTCTCTCGCTAATGGCCGCCCGCGATGATTTGTATATTAACATGGGGGCTCAGAAAGCCGAGATAATCCGTTGTTTGGATTCTATAATCTCCAAAGACCCCAATGCTATTGTTGCTTCGCGGATTATGACCAGTCTGGAAAAAAATTCTGAACCGGATTTGAGGGATTTTTCGGACTTGGAAATGCTCCAAGAAATGGGATATGAAAATTTCATGCTTTCCGATGGGATTTGCTGCAACTTGGAATTATTTTCTAAAGCGGTGGAACACATTAAAGCATGGCAGAATATCCGTTTTGGAGAGCTGTAATGAAAGCTTATATTGCGGCGGGGTTATTCTTGGGAGATGAAGGCAAGGGGAGTATTGTTGATTGGCTTTGCGGCCAATATGCACCCCAAGTTGATGTTATCCGCTATTGTGGCGGGCCACAGGCAGCGCACAATATTTGCCACGCTCAAGGTTTGCACCACACTTTTGCCCAATTCGGCTCGGGCATGCTTAATCCGGGAGTACGTACGCACATTTCTCGGAGAATGGTCATTGAGCCCGGAGATTTTATTCGGGAAGCCGAAGCTTTGGCGACTAAAGGCATCAACGATGTTATGAATCGCCTGACGATTGACGGGGAGTGTGTCATTATGACGCCTTGGCATACGGCCTTGCGCCGTATCCAAGAATTTTATTGGTGCCAAACTGAAGGGCGGGGGCATGGGACCTGCGGCATGGGCGTGGGCACAGCTGTGGATTATGCCAAGGATTATAGCGATGCCCCTCGGGCCCGTGACTTGCTCGACCAAGATATTTTGGCCAAGAAATTACGCCTTTGCCAAGAGCGTCTGCTCTTAGAGGCCCAACCTCTAGCTAAAGAGATTGGAACGTCAGCCGAAGAAATTTGGAAAAAGGCCACCAAGCCTTGCATTCTGGATGCCGTTTTGGACAATTGGCTGCCTTATTGCCAAGAATATACCACAATCATCAAAGACGACGGGCAATATTTCGGCGAATTGGAAGATTCGGGCCGAGTGGCGGTTTTGGAAAGCACTCAGGGCACGCTCTTGGATAGGCGCATCGGGTTCTTACCCTATGTAACCAATTCCGAGGTGGCAATCAGTGCAGCCCGCAAGCTAATTTCCGGATACTTGCCGACTTATCAGAGCAAGGCCATTGGCATTATTCGCAGTTATGTGGTGCGCCATGGCGAGGGTCCGTTGCCTACGGCTATGGAAAAGATTCCCCAATCATTTCATGACGATTTCAATGGGCCCAATCCCTGGCAAGGCCAAATGCGTTTTGGCTGGCTAGACATGGTTCTACTTAAATATTCCATTAATGCCGGCGGCCGGCCAGATGTTTTAGCCCTGACCTGCATTGATCAGATAGCGCCCCTGACAGAGATACTTGTCTGCACATCTTATTCTTTTTCCCCACAAAAAGGCGACAAGGAAAAGCTTCAAGCTTTCCATTGGCGCGAAATGTCCTGTGGTGAGATAGAAATTACCGGGATACGCAGCGAGAATGCCTTAAGCAAGCTAGCCCGCAGCCAAGCCGCGGAAATTCTTTTCAAGGTTAAACCGAAAACTTGGGAAAAATTTTCCAACGGCGCGGATTTGCACTGCTATCTCGAAAGCGAACTCGGCGCTCCGATCGGTATCCTTTCCATGGGTGGGAAAAACTCAGAAAAGGCGCAAATCGGCAATTATTTATAACCCCTGTCAAAGGGGTTTTTTCTTGCCTAAAATTTGTTTTTATGGGCTAATTATCCACAGTTTGCTTTAATCATTTTTAACTTTTATCATTGTGGTGATGGGAGCGCAAATTTCTACAAAAAAAGTTTTGCTCTTTATTGCCTTAATTTTGGCAGTAGCGGCAATTTATTTTTCGGCCAGCGGCACGGGCAATTTCTCGCGCTTTTTTTCAAAAGGAGATAAAAATCCGCTGTCGGCTTCTGTTTCCAATTCCCCTAAGACCAAGCAGGAAGAGGAGGAAATTTTGCGCAATGTTAAGATTGAAAATATGATCGGCCAGATGCTGATGGTGGGCTTTCGCGGGACGCAGGCTCCGGCGGAATCCGATATCGCCGTGGCAGTGCGTGAATTGGGGATTGGGGGAGTTATTTTGTTTGATAAAGATTTAACCAATGGTGCGGCGCTCCGCAATATCGAAAGCCCCAAACAGTTATTGGCTTTAACTAATCAATTACAAAGTTATGCCGCGACTCCACTTTTAATATCCGTTGATGGAGAAGGCGGGCCGGTTAACCGGCTTTCCAGTAAATACGGTTTCAAGGAAATTCCTTCAGCCAAAGCAGTGGCCAGCAAGAAGGATTTAGCTTATGCCGGACAAGTTTATTCCGGTTTGGCTGAAGAGCTTGATGAGGCGGGGATTAATTTTAATCTGGCGCCTGTTTTGGATTTGGATAGCCCAGCCAATCCTATAATCGGCAAATTGGGCCGGTCATTTTCTTCGGACCCCAAAGTTGTTTCTGATTTTGCCCGAGTTTTTATCGTCGAGCATGATAAAAAGGGCGTGGTAACAGCTTTGAAGCATTTTCCCGGGCAGGGCAATGCCACGGTAGACAACCATGTAGCTAAAGCGGATATAACCGGGCAATACCAAAGCCGGGAAATTGAGCCATTTGAATCTCTTATTAAAGATGGGACTGCCCGCGCCGTGATGGTAAGCCATATTTACAACCGGCGGATTGATAGCAAATATCCCGCCTCGATGTCGGGCAAATTCGTCAATGAAATTTTGCGCAAAATGCTGGGCTTCGAGGGTGTGGTTATAACCGATGATATGCAAATGGGGATTCTTGATGAGTTCGGGCTGAAGCGTGCCATCATCGAATCTATAAATGCGGGTTGTGATATTATCCTTATCAGTAATAATTTGAAAAAATACGATCCGGTCATAGCCAGTCGGGCTTATAATGCCATTTACGATGCGGTGGTAGAGGGTGAAATTCCGCGCGAAAGAATTGAAGAATCGTATGTGCGGATTATCAGGCT
>CAZQSQ010000007.1:6236-24700 GCA_964596325.1 uncultured Candidatus Saccharibacteria bacterium | reverse complement strand
TTTTCTGTTATAATATTGTTATGGACAGGTTTAAGCAGAAACAGAAGGAGTTGGAATTTTTTGTCGGGGAATATAAGAATAATCCCCAGCTTTTTACGCGTAAGACTTTTTATGAAAACCCCCAATATCTCAAAAAATTCGGCATTCATATTCCCAATAAGGAAAAGCTGCCCAACGGGTTTTTGAAATTTTTTCCGCAGGATTTTATCGTAGAAGAAGTAAGCCAAACCGGCCAGGTGTATACCATTGATTTGCCGGAAGAAAAACAGGAGCCGAGAGTTACGGGTGAGGGCGATACTTTTTATGCTACTTTAGTGAAGTGCGGCATGGGGACTTTGGAAGCTATCGAGGATATTGCCAAGCAGCTTAAATGCGATATTAAGCAAGTGGCTTACGCGGGCATCAAAGATAAAGACGCCCTGACTGCCCAGCGCATTTCTTTCCGCCATGTGCCTTTGGCCGATATTGAGCAGATAAAATCCAAATATTATTTTCTTAAAGATATCGAGCAGGGCAAGGGGGCGGTGGAAAAGGGCGGGCTTTTGGGCAATAAGTTTACGGTTTTTATGCGTACCGAGCAGAGCCTTTTGGAGGCGCAGGAAGATAAGTCCTTTTTAGAAAATGTGCAGCATATTTTCGATCACGGGTTTTACAATTATTTTTATTTGCAGAGATTCGGCACGCCGCGGCTGCAAAGCCACCAATTGGGCTATACCATAATGCGCGGGCAATATGAAGCAGCTGTCAAAATGTTTTTGTTCCAGTCCACTGACGGGGAAATGCCCTATATCGGGGAAATGCGCCGGCGCCTAGGGAAAATGTTTCCAGATTTTGCCCTGATTTTGGAAGAATACAAAAAATTGCCAATAATTTTTGGCAATGAAATAAAGATTGTTGAATACTTGATTAAGAACCCCAATGATTATGCGGGGGCGCTTGGGGCGGTTATTGAGCAGGTTGAAATGTGGGTTTATGCCTTCTCTTCTTGGCTGTTTAATTATAAATTAGCGGCCCTAATCCAGCAGAAAAGAAGACCGCCGGCCTTGCTGCCGCTTTTCTTGAGCTTTGATCGCAAGGATTGGGGCATTTATGAAAAACTTTTGCAGGCTAATGGCCTTTTCCCGCCGCCTTTTGCCAATCTTAAGCCTTTTCCAAAAATCCAAATGAGGCATCGGGATGTGAAAACCATCGAAAGCGCCGATATCAAGCGTTGCGAGATAATGGATAATGGCATTATTATCAGTTTTACCTTGGGCAAGGGAGAATATGCCACAACCTTTTTATCGCACCTGTTCAATATGATTTCGGGTTTTCCGCCGGAAAAAATTGTTGATGTGCCGGTAGACAGCAAAGCCATTTTGGGCGAGGGCACAACCTTGAAAACTGCGCAATATTTTTCCGAAATCATTAAACCCAAGAGCCAGAATATAATAGAGGAGATGGCTAAAGAATAAATAAAATTGTTTATTAAAAAAGTGAAGCCCCTGCGCTGATGCGAAGGGGCTTTGTTTGATGTTTGTGGCTCAGGCAGTAATCGGCTCAACTTTGAGCAGGCCGAACTTGGCGGTGACGCGGTTCTGCGCCGGCTGAGTACTCGCTCTGCCGGTGAGATTGACAGTGTCAACCTTGTTGGGATTGTTCCAACCGTGGCAGATCCAGCTTTTCCTGATGAGGTTGCTGAAGAATTTTTCAGCCTCGGGTGTGAGCGGTTTGCCTTGGAGTTCCGGGGATTTGCCTTCTTTTTTGAAGTTGGCATATTCCAGAACCACCACAACCTGTCCGTTTTTCAACGCTTTTTTCCAGAAGTACTTGGTCACCTTAAAACCATTGTTGACCAGATCTCGGCGCAGTCCGCTGACTGTTACGTTGGGAGTTCCGTTGTCCGGAGTAAAGCGTTCGCCGTTGTCAAAATGATCCCCGCGCACATACCTGTCGGGTGCGGTTTGGGACATTCTTTCATAAGCCGCTTTTTCGTCGCGTTCTTGAAACATGATGCCGGCTGCTTTAAGCTCGGCTATCAGCTTCTTTTGATCTTCCCCAAAGATTCCTGGGAAATTAAACTTGAGTTGAACAGCATTGATACCTTCAAGCTCGACTGCGGAAATTTCCGGCAAATTAAGCGAATCAAATAAACGTCCTGGCATTTAAGCCTCCTACAAAGGGAGTCACAAACAATATTAGTTGCTTGTGCCATACCGGCAGGGAACAAATCCTGGCCGCTATGGCGCAAACAACTGAGGTTTTCAAAGGTCTCTTACTTTCGCTAATGGTAATATTATAACATAGTTTTTAATAAAAGTAAATAGACGAAGTTATTAACAAAATCAAGGCCTTTCGGCTTGATTTTGTTAATAACCCCGTGTGAACCGAAGGTGAGTTTTACGGGGTATACATGCTAAATCAATGGCTTTTTGGCCTGATTTTACTGGAAGTCCCGTGTGAGCGAAGGTGAGTCGCGTATAGCTCCGCACGCGACAAGCTATACGGGATAAACATCCTCAAAATCAAGGTCTTCTAGCCTTTTATAAATTAAAAAGGGCGCTTTAGCGGCGACCCTTATTCTTAAAATTAACGCAGTAGAACTCCAATTCGTGGCGTCCGGGAATCGTTGATTCCAGAAGCTCAAAACCGGTTTTTTCCATGAATTATCTTGGCATAGCCGAGGTTCCGTAGGTGTAGAGGAGAAACATATCGCTTCCCACTGCTTGGCAATGTTCCAAACAGGTATGCAGAAGTTTCGCCCCCAAACCATTTCCGCGATGGTCCCTATCTGTCAAAATGCCGGCTAAATAGCAAATTTCCCGTCCGTACATTTTGGCGGCAATTCCCATGGGGAGTTTTCTGATTCCTTGCTCCTTGCGCAATTCCTCCTTGAGAATATGCGGCGTTGCTGGAAAAGTCCAGCAAGCGGCAATCAGTTTGCTCTTGGCATTAAAAAAGCCAAAGCAAGCCGACCCCTCTTTGGAAAGATCATTGCTCAGGATAGTGTTTACTATTTTCGAATCAGAATATTCATAGAGATTCCACGGTTCTTCAGGAAAAGTCCTGCTGCAGAGCTCAACAAGCTGCTTTTCGACAGGCGTCTCTCCGTATTCCCAACGGATGCGGCGCAATTCATAAGGTTTTATGATATCCTCCAATTCAATCTGTAAACAAGTATTGAAATATTTAGGTGCTGGATATACTTTATCATAAAATTGCTAAAAAGTCAAGAGGTTTTGATTAAATTTGTCAATGCATTGCGTAAGGCGGCATAATTTCTTATCATTAAAAAGAAGAAAAATATTTTTTATGATGATTGATAATCATACCCATATCGTTAACGAAAAAATTTATCAAGAATATCAGGCCAAAGCCAAAAATAAAGCCGAGCGCATCTTGGCCATGCCTTTGCCTTTTCAGGAAGAGGAAATGCCCAGCCTATTAGCCTTAGCTCAGACCCATAAGGATTTGGCCCCGATATTTATTACTAATTTTGAGAAGCCCCTGGAGCCGCAGTTGGCCCGCTGCGAAGAACTTTTTGCCGCCGGCAAGATTTTTGCTGTAAAAATTTATCCCGGCTATCAGCATATTTATCCCAGCGACAGCCCCGTAGGCCAATTTGCCACGCTTTGCGAAAAATTCAATCGCCCCTTGGTTTTTCATAGCGGGGACTTTTATGATTTACGCGGAGATGCGATTTTGGAATATTCCCAATCGATTTTTGTCGATAAATTAGCCGTCGAACATCGGCGCTGCAAAATTGTCATATCACATTTTGGTTTTCCGGATTTTCTTAAAACTGCCGCCATTGTCGGCAAGAATGAGAACGTTTATACCGACATTTCCGGAACCATTGCTAATTTGGGAAGCCGAAAGGAAATGGAGTTGCTGACTAAGCAATACATTGAAGATTTGCGGCGGACTTTTGCGTATTACCCCAATGTTTGCCGCAAGACAATGTTCGGTACTGATTATTGCGGCGAAGGAACACTCCTTTCGCAATATGATTTGTATATCAAAACCGCCCAAGAAGTTTTCCCGCGGGAGGTAAGCGACTCGGTTATGGGGGGCTTGGCAAAAAAATTATACTTTGAATAATCTAAGAATAAAAAGAGGATGGCCAAAGCCATCCTATTTTTTTGAATTGTTTACAGATCGTAGTAGAAATAAACCAGTTCTTTTTCGCTTCCGGCGATGTTGCGCTTGGTTCTAAAAAATTCCTTAAATCCGATTTTTTCAAAGAATTTTAATCCATGGTAGTTATTGCCAAATGTGTAGAGCGTAACCTTTTTGAATCCTTCGGCCCGGCAGTCTTGGAAAATTTTTTCACAAATTGCGTATCCATACTTTTTTCCTTTGCACTTTGGCCAAACCGCGATGGCTGCCAAATAGGCGATTTCGCGGGCGCTAACGCCGTCGGGCAAGGGGAGCGGGATTATTCCGTAGCGGTTTTCCTCTATCTCTCTGGCTGAGGGAATGATAACCGAGTATCCGGCAATATCTCCTTGATCGTCGGGCGCAAGATAAAAATAGTGTTTTTGTTTGATTCGCAATTCGGTCACAAGACTCTTAGCCGTGAAGCCATGGTCAAAGATTTCATCATTCCAAGTCTTCAGGCAAAGGTTGATTAGAGCATTTCGTAATTTTCTTTCTATATCGTCGAAGCAATCGTAGCGCTTCACTTGGCAACTTTTATTATCGTCCACTGTTCTTCCTCCTAATCTGTTCGGCTTTTATTTAATTATACATGTTCACTGTTCAATTATAACATGTTATTGTATTAAAGTCAATAAAAGGAAATATTATTTGTGGCATTATTCTTTTGGGATAAAAAAGAGAAGGTTTAGCCTTCTCTTTTTGTAAATCAATTTTGGCCGATCATATATTTTTTAGAGGGGTCAAAAAACATCGCACTTAGGGCAAGGGCAGGATATGAAAGAGCATACCAAAGTAGTGTAAAATCGTGCCCGCTAAGATGAATATATGGAAAAGCTCATGAAAGCCGAAATGTTTACCGAAATTGGGCTTTTTAAGGGTGTAAATTATTGCGCCAATAATGTAAAGCGCGCCGCCGCCCACTATCCAGAAAATGAACGGCCAGCCCACCCGTGCCACCAGTGGCTTAACCACCAGCAAAGAAAGAAGGCCCATGGAAACATAAACCCCGGTGTAAAACCAGCGCGGAACTTTTTTCAAAAACTGGGGGATAAATTGCACGGGAATGCCGGTAGCGGCCACGGCCCAAACAATGCCAAAAAGGGTCCAGCCCATCCAGTTACGCAAGGCCACTAAACAAATAGGCGTGAATGATCCGGCAATCAGAATATAAATCATGGCGTGATCCAAATTGCGCATGACCGAATTGGCTCGCTCGCTGTAATTGGGGAGGTGGTAAAGCGCGCTGGCGCCATAAAGCAAGACCATGCCCGCGCCAAAAATGGAAAAAGAAACCACGTGCCAAACTTTTCCCTGCATGGCGGAAAAGACTATTAAAATTGTCATGCCGGCAATCGCTAAGAAAGCGCCACCCAAGTGGGTAAAGCCGCTGACCGGATCTTTGAATATTTTGTTTCCTTGTTCTGGCATAATGGCATTATATAATTTCCTTTAACTGTTGTCTAATGGATTTAAGCAAAAAACCCGCACAGCGTGCGGGTTTTTTAAGATTAATGGGAAAAAATTATTTACTTAGCAATTTTAGGGCTTCTGCCACGCTTTTGCCTTCGATGACTAAGGCGTAAATGGCATTGCAAAATTTTATAGCCTCTTCCAAGGGTTTTTGGTGGATGTTACGCCCCGTGGCATTGCCCATGGCCCCGGCTTCCAGCTGTTCTTCGAGTGTTGTCAAAAATTCTTTTTCATCGCAGGTTTGGCCGCCCGCGCAGATTATTTTGCTCCGGCCCGCGGCTTTGACGGCTTCGGCAAAAATTTCTTTTAATTGTTTTCCGGGAGCTTGCGGAGCATTAACCTTCAAGAAGTCCGCCCCAAGGCAGGCCCCGATTCCGGCACAGCCAGCCACAAGATGGGGATCGAGCTCCTCCTTTATGGCTTGTCCGCGCGGATATATCCAAAGCACGACAACTAAGCCTTTTTGATGGGCCTGGAATATGACTTGGGCGGCAGTTTTCAGCATTTCAGATTCAAACTGGCTGCCCGGATAAAGCGTATAACCTACGCCGCAAATTTTTAACCCGGATTGGCGCTTGAATTCTGATACTTGCTCAATCGTCCAAAGCAATTCTGAAAAAGGTTCCAGTTCACTGGATGGGATGAGGTTGGTCTTGGAATTCAGTTTGGTGATGTAGGGGATATTCTTGTAGTTCTTCCCGTATTTGGCAATCAGCCCCAGTTGGGTAGCGAAGGCCCCGATATTGGCTTTGGAGGCTATCTTAAACAGATGCTCCGGGTCGCTATCCTCACTGGCAATTCCGGGGCCAAAAAAATCGCCGTTCATGTGCTCGATTTTTTGGTCGCCGGCAAAAAGCATGAGCCGGCCCGACCCTTTGGTAATCTCCTTGTAATTGTGCGAATATTCCCACTCCTTGTCAGGGGGGACATCAGCGGGAATTAACACAGGGTTGTTCTTATTGTTAAGCATAAGTTGGCATTGCTATTATAACGCAAACCTCGGCCTTGGCCCAAAAAACTTTTCCACTATGTGGCGCGCCTTGGTTTTTGCTAAACTTGGGTATGGGCAGGCATCCCAAAGATTTCAAAATAAAACAGGCCCTTCCGGTTTTAATCATTGCCATTTTGCTGATTGCCGTGTTTTATATTGTTTTGGAAATCAAAAGCCGCCAGCAGCCGGCTGATAATTTGCCTCCGGCCAAGCCGGGCGTTTCGGCCAATAAAGTGTCTAGTCCCCAAACCCGAGAACTTAAGCTGGAGGAAAGCGGAGCGCTCTACGCGATTAAAATCAGCTATCCAGAAATAATTTCCCCAAGCGCGGCCATTAAGACGGCCAATGAGGCGCTTAAAAACCGGGTTTTGGCGGCCAAAACGGATTTTGTCGAAACTGAGAAGGACAGTGAGAAATTTTCCCTTGCCTCCGGGGAAAAAAGCGAGCTGACTATCGATTACGAAATCTTAAAGATCAGCGATTCCTTTGCCAGTATTAAATTTAATGTTTCGCAATATCAGGCGGGTGGGGCCCATCCCAATGGCTATGTATTTGTCGTCAATTTAGATTTGCAAAACGGCAAGGAGCTGGCGCTGGAGGAAATTTTTTCCGGGCCTTGGAAAGAAGAAGCGTCAAAATTTTGTGCCAAATCGCTTTTGGCCCAAAATGAAGGCGCGCCCCTCGATGCCCAAAATTGGATAATTGAGGGCACACAGCCCACCGTAGAGAATTTTTCCGTTATTGGGTTTTCTGGCAGCTCGGCTTTGATATTTTTCAATCCTTATCAAGTTGCGCCCTTTGCCCAAGGCATAAGCGTGGTAGATATGCCTCTGCAATTACTCTCTGGGAGTCTAAATCCCGTTTCGGGAAAGCTAATAGGGAAGTAAGTTTTACCTATTGACTTTCTAGAATATATATGCTATAATATATATACAGTCAACATTTAAGTTGGCTGTTGCTATTGGGTAAAGCCTGATAGTACAACAATTTCATAAGGAGGAGTTTTTGATGAAAAAAGCTTTAGTATGTGTTGCTGTTGCAGTATTGGTATGTGCTTTTGGCCTTTCCTTTGTGAGGGCAAGCGGGCCGTCCGACCCCAGCCGGGCAATTTCGATTTCGAAGATCGAAGTGCAAATGCTTGAGGGTTACGACGACGCGATTGTTGTTTCAGCTAATCTGCTGACTTGCGAAGAATATGTCTGCCCAGTTAACACGTACGGTGCGCCGCTTCCGGTTGATTTTTACCTTGAGGTAAGGGTCGAACGTTTTGACGCGACCAGCAAGAAGTGGGAAGTTGTTGATATGTATTTGCTCAATGCGGGCAAGGCTATCGATAATGACCGGATTGCCCGGGAAATTTACGGTGTGAATCCTTCAAGGTATAAATATACCTTCAAGTTCCACGCCTCGTTTCCGGGTAATGTTTACGCCTATAGCAAGGAGGATAAAAAGGTTTTCTGGCTTGGCAAGGATTGTTTGAGCTGGACAAATCATGAGCCCTTGGTATGGTGCCAGAACTGTGATTGGAGGATTTATAATGACCCCAGTGATCCGCTGAATTTCCAGACATTTGGAATTTCTTGCCACTCCAAATCCCTCTATTTATTTGTCGGGCTTGAGGGAGTTACAAGCGGAGAGATCGTAGCCTTAAATGTGACAATTAGCGGAGAAGAAGGAAACGCTAGAAGTGTCCAGGCGTGCGCGGTAAACGGAGAAGCCCAAGTCGATTTTTATGGTTTGGAGTCGGATAGGGAATATACCATTTCCATCCAGGCGACAAATTTTCGAAAAACGATCTGGGCAGTAAAAACGGCAAGCACCATAGCTGATGTACCAGAAGCTTGCAAGTAAGACTCTTTCTTGATACCCAAAAGGGGCGCGATGCGCCCCTTCTTTCTATTTTAGAAATGTTTTTACTAATCGTTGCGCCTCTTCTTGGCTGGCCACCCAATGGATGCGCTTGTCTTTGCCAAACCAATTCATCTGATGTTTGGAAAAGCGCCAAATATCCGTGGCGAGGCGCTCGACCATTTGCTCGTAAGATATTTCACCTAAAAGATGCATAGTGAGCCATTTATACTCCAAGCCAAGCTCTTTGGCGCGCTTATCCGTTAAAATTTTCTTTTTCAAAAGATTTTTTACTTCGCTTAGCATTCCGCTTTTAAGGCGTTTGAGTAAGCGCTTTTTTATTAAATTTTTTAGCTCTTCGTCGTTCTTTTTAATTCCTAAAAATAAACACTCGTATTTAGGGTTGTTTTGGCGCTCCGGCACCCCTCCGAGCTGGGTGGCGATTTCAATGGCCCGGATAAGGCGGCGCGGGTTTTGTTGTTCAATATTTTGGGCCCGTCTTTTATCCAAGCCGTTAAGAATAGCTAAAAGTTCCGGCGGGGTTTTCTTTTCTAAATTTTTTCTCAGTGCCCAATCGGTTTTGGTTTTGGGGAACTCCCAGCCATCGGCTACGCTATAAAGATAGAAGGCCGAGCCGCCCACCAAAAAAGGCTGGTTTCCATTTTTCAGGATATTGTTAATGGCTTTATAGGCTGTCTTTTGGTATTGGCCGACTGAATACTTTTTTTTCGGCAAAGTCACATCGAGCATGTGGTGATTAATGCCTTGCATTTCTTTTTTAGTGACTTTACCTGTGCCAATATCCAAATATTTATAAATTTGGCGCGAATCAGCCGAAACAATTTCGCCCTTAAATTTTTTGGCCAACTTGATGGAAAGCGCAGTTTTTCCACTGGCTGTGGGCCCAAGGATTACGATAACTTTTGGCAACTGTTTAATCATTTTGTCGGGTAATTTCACCTTTGAGTATAAAAGATTCGGCCTTTTGGATTTTTAGATTGATAAATTGCCCGATGAGATTTTTGTCAGATTCAAAAACAACCGTGGCGTAATGGCGGGTTTTGGCAAAGTAAATATTTTTGTTGGATTTTTTATCAAAGACCAAAGCTTTCAGGGTTTTGCCGACAAAGCGTTTGTTATTAGCCAAAACAGTCTGCCCGAGAATTTTATTGAGTTTGTCGTAACGGGCTTTTTTGACCGAGTTTTTTATATTGTCGTTTTTAGCCGCGGGCGTGCCTTGTCTGGGAGAATATTCAGCCAAATAGGCCATATCAAATTTTACCTTGCGGTAAAGCTTGCAGGTATTATTAAACTGTTTTTCGCTTTCGTTGGGAAAGCCCACAATCGTATCGGTGGAAATGGCTAAGGTTTTTTCCTGGCCTTGGCGGTATTTTATAAATGCGCCACGTAGCCTCTTTATCAAGTCCAAATACTTGGCCACGGTATAGGGCCTATTCATGGCTTTTAAGATTTGGTCGTCTCCGGACTGGACTGGCAAATTAAGGTAGGGCGTAAATTTTTCCGCTTTAGCCAAGGCTTCGATGAACTTTGCATTGACTTGGGCGGGGTGGGGGCTGGTAAAGCGCACCCAAAAATCTCCCGGAATTTTATTTATCTCCTGTATTAAGTCCGCAAAATCGTATTCTTTAGGTTTTTTCCCAATCGATTTGGCATTGGAAATTTGGACTTTGGATTTATAATCGTTGACGTTCTGCCCCAAAAGCCAAATTTCTTTGGCGCCATTTTTTACTGCTGCCTTGGCCTCGTTAACAATATCGGCAAAACCGCGGCAAATTAGCGGGCCACGGGTATAGGGCACTACGCAATAAGTGCAAAAATTGTCGCAGCCATAGGAAATGGGAATGGAAACGGAAAAATTTTTTAAGTATTTGGGCTGGGTTTTCAGGTAGCTGATATTAAGCAGCTCGTTTTCCTGCATCCGCCGCTCATCCGGGAAGCCAAAATATTTTTCTTTATTGAGAATCTTCGGCCACTTGGCCAAGGATTTTACAGGGAGAATAAAATCGTATTTTAGGGAAAATTTGGAAAGGTCTTTCTTGACAATGCAGCCGGTTAAAAGTAATTTGCAATTTTTGTTGTTTTGGCGGATTTTGTCAGCAAGAGAAAAGACGCGGTCAACGGCTGATTGCCTGATAGAGCACATATTAACCACTACCAAAACAGCCTCATTTCCGTTTGAGGCTTTGGTGAAGCCGGTGCCTTCCAAGACAGCGGCAATCCGCTCGCTATCCGAGGCATTCATGGCACAGCCATAAGTTTGGATATGGTAGGTCTTCATGACTAACAGACTATACCATTAAATGGTAAAAAGTGAAGTATTTCAAAAACACTCGTGGCTACGAGTGTTTTTTATTTCAGATTTTTTGGACGATATCGTTTTTGGCCAGAGCCAAGAAATCGGCCAAGGGCATGGCACCTTTGTCTCCAGTGCCTCTTTGGCGCACAGAGACGGTTTTGGCCTCAGCTTCTTTGGCGCCTACCACCAGCAAATAGGGGATCCGGTGTGTTTCGCCATTACGGATTTTTTTACCAATGGATTCTATGCTCTCATCAATAGAAACTTTTAAGCCGTTTTGGCGCAGGGTAGCCGCTATCTCGTTGGCATAACCAAGCATTTTATCATTGATGGGCAGAATGCGCACTTGCTCCGGAGCGAGCCACAAGGGCAAATTGCCGGCATGGTATTCCAAGAGTACGCCGATAAAGCGCTCGATGGAGCCCAAAAGCGCGCGGTGGATCATGATGGGGCGAACCTTTTCGCCCTTGTCATTAATATAGTGCAAATCAAAGCGTTCGGGTAATTGGAAATCGACTTGAATAGTCGTGCATTGCCATTCTCTGTCCAAAGCGTCTTTGATTTTTATATCGATTTTGGGGCCATAGAAAGCGCCGCCACCTTCATCAATTTCATATTTATCGACAATCTTATCCAAAGCCGCCCGCAAAGCGGTTTGGGCCATTTCCCAGATAGCCGCTTCGCCGATTGAGTCTTCGGGCTTGGTGGAGAGATAAACGTTAAAATCCTTAAAGCCAAAATCCCTGAGAATGGAGAAAGTGAGGTCCATTAATTGGTGGATTTCACTATCAATCTGCTCTTTGGTGCAGAAAATGTGCGCATCGTCTTGGGTAAAGCCCCGAACGCGCGTTAAGCCATGGAGCGTGCCAGATTTTTCATAGCGGTAAACCGTGCCCAGTTCCGTGTAGCGGATAGGCAGCTCTTTATAAGAATGCAGAGCGTGCTTGTAAACGGCAATATGAAAAGGGCAATTCATGGGCTTGAGCTGGTAGTCCACTTTTTCGCCCTCATCTTTAGAGGAAAGGTTAAAAGACGGGAACATGCTGGCATTATAAAAGCCGGCGTGCCCGGAAGTTTTCCAGAGATCGAGCTTGGCAATATGGGGAGTGCTTAAAAGCTGATAGCCATTGGCTAAGTATTTATCAATCGCGTAATTTTCAATAGTGCGCTTGAGCATGGCGCCATTAGGGTGCCATAAAATAAGGCCCGGGCCGATTTCCTCATCAAAATGGAACAAGTCGAGTTTTTGGCCCAAGCTGCGATGGTCGCGTTTTTCCGCCTCCTCCAATTTTTTCAAAAAGTCATCCAGTTCGGTTTTATTTTCAAAGGCATAGGCATAGATGCGGGTGAGCATTTTGTTGTGCTCATCTCCGCGCCAATAGGCACCGGCAATTTTTGCCAGCTTAAAAGACTGCGGATCAATTTCCTTGGTGTTTTCAATATGCGGGCCGCGGCAAAGATCGGTGAAATTTCCACTGGTATAAATGCTGATTTCTTCGCCTTCGGGTAATTCATTAATCAGTTCGGTTTTGTATGGCTCCTCTTTGAAAAACTCCAAAGCTTCTTTTTTCGAAACGACTTTGCGGGCAAAATTATTACCCTTGGCAATCAGCTCGCGCATTTTTCCTTCAATTTTTGGCAAATCTTCCAAGGTTGGCTGGCTTCCGGATTCGGTAAAATCAAAATCATAGTAAAAGCCGTGCTCGATATCCGGGCCGATGGCTATTTTGGTTTTAGGATAAAGCTCGTTTACGGCTTCAGCCATTATATGGGCCAGAGAGTGCCTTTTTGTTTGAATATCAGACATATTATATCGCTGGCTAAATTATACAAAAAAATATCATTTTTTCAAGCAAATATTGACAATTCTAAAATAAATAATCATAATATAAGCAGTAATTTCAATCGAAAGGGGGTGGAATATGCCAATTCCATTGATGGGGAAAATGGTCAGAATTTTGAAGGCTAAGACCTTCCATCTTGCCGACAAAAGAGTTTATGAGGTTTGTCCGCAAGATGTTGCCATTTGTGTTTCTGAGGCGAAAACTTTTGAACAGGCAGATTTGAAGGATATTAATGATACTAATATCCCGGCGAAACATTGGTACAGGGTTTATGTCAAAAAGGATCCGGGATCTGGATTTGATATTGATATACCCTGTGACGAGCTTGGTATCTACTATCTTAAAGAGCGGCAAGTTGTTCCCATTGGTTGCAATAATTAGCTAAAAGGCCCTTGCGGGCCTTTTTTATTTTACTTAAGAAGCTTGAGCATTTTTTTCTTGCCGGGCTTTTGACGAGCGCAGGGCTTCGCGCAAAATCTGTTTGCGCAGCCTGATATTTTGCGGAGTGATTTCCAAGTATTCGTCATCGCCCATCCATTCTAAGCCGCGCTCCAAGGAGAGGATAAGGGGGGATTCCAAGATGATGGCTTTATCAGCGTCAGCATCGCGAAAGTTGGTTAAATGTTTGCCTCTGACCGGGTTAACGGCCATTTCATTGCCGCGGGAAGTATTGCCGATGATCATGCCTTCATAAACTTCGACACCGGGGCTCACATAAAGGGAACCGCGTTCTTGCAAATTGAAAAGGGAATAGCCAGTGGTCGTGCCGTTTTCCATGGAGACCATGGAACCGAAATCACGTTTTTCGATTTTCCCCGCATGGGGCCTAAAACCGGAAAACTGCGAGCACATAATACCCTCGCCATGCGTATCAGTCATAAAAGCGCTGTGATAGCCCAAATAGCCGCGGGTGGGGATTTCAAAAACCAATTTCATATGCCCATGCTCGGGTTTCATTTCTGTCATGATGCCTTTGCGCTTGGCCATTTTTTCGATAATGGTTCCGGTATATTCATTGGGCGTAGTGATGGTCACCTCCTCAAAGGGCTCGCATTTTTCGCCATTAATTTCCTTGATAACCACTTGGGGCTGGCTGACTTGCATTTCGAAGCCCTCGCGGCGCATGTTCTCTAAAAGAATAGCAATGTGCATTTCGCCACGGCCAAAAACTTTGTAGTAATCATTGGCGCCAAAATCAACTTTAAGGCCGACATTAACTTCCAATTCTTTTTCTAAGCGATCGCGAATTTGGCGGTTGGTGACAAATTTGCCTTCTTTGCCGGCAAAAGGGGAATTATTGACCAAAAGGTTTACCGAAACAGTCGGTTCATCCACGCGGATGGCGGGCAGGGCGGTTTGGTTTTCGTTTGCACAAATTGTTTCGCCGATATAAATGTCGGCAATGCCGGCCACCATGATAATATCGCCGGAAACCGCCTCGTTTATTTCCTTACGGTTAGAGCCTTCAAAAGTGAAAATTTTGGTCAAAGTGCCGGCGCGGATATGGCCTTCGGGAGTTTTTACAAATACCGGCGCATTGGGCGCAATTTTTCCTTGGTGTACGCGCCCTACTGCCATTCTGCCCAGGAAATTATCGTAAGCCAAGTTAAAAGGTTGGAAGGCAAATGGCGCCTCTTCATTGCCGCCGGCGGGTTTTACTTTTTCTAAAATCAAATCCAAAAGCGGAGTTAAGTCTTTACTTTCATCAGCAAGGTTTTTCTTGGCAATGCCTTCGCGGCCAATGGCATAAATAATAGGGAAGTTGAGCTGCTCATCATTGGCACCCAAGTCCAAGAAGAGCTCGTAGACAAGCTCCACAGCCTCGGCTGGGCGGGCGGCGGGTTTATCTATTTTATTAATAACCACTATGGGCTTTAAGCCGAGCTCCAAAGATTTTTTCAAAACGAATTTGGTTTGAGGCATGGGGCCTTCTTGGGCGTCCACGACCAAAATGACGCTATCAATAGCGCGCAGTACGCGTTCCACCTCGGAGCCAAAATCCGCGTGGCCTGGAGTGTCGACGATATTGATTTTGACGTCCTTATAAAAAAGAGAAGTGTTTTTGGCGTAAATGGTAATGCCCCTTTCTTTTTCAAGCGGGTTTGAATCCATGCTCGCGGAGATATCCTTGAGCATTCCTGTCTGGCGCAAGAGGGCATCAGTCAAAGCGGTTTTGCCGTGGTCCACGTGCGCGATAATGGCGATATTTCTGATTTCCATAGTTGGGGCAATAAAAAGAGCCGCTAAGCAGCTTAATTATCATTTATATTATACCAAATATATATAGGAAAAGCAATAGTAAATAAATTAAAACCCCTGCGAGGCAGGGGTAGATGGAAGAAAGATTAGTCTTCCTTATTGGATTTGGGCGAAGGTGTAGAATAGACGATAAACAAGATGAAGCAAAAGAGAGCATGGGCGAAGTTGATTGTTGCAACAGCTAGGCAAATCAAATAAAAAATATCTTTTCCTAATGATTGGGCGAGCAGGGCATACCTAATAATAATTAGCCCCAAAACGACCATTGCTAGAGCATCAAGCAGAAAAAGTGATGGAACAGAACCTTTTTTCATTTTATCCCTCCGTAAATAGTGAAGCAAACGCAATAACAAACCCCGCGGCGGTTGTGGGAACTCCCGGCAGAATACTGACTTTGAAAGCAATAATAAGGCCGATAATAAGTATTATTATTCCTGTAATCATTAAGGTAAGTCCGAATTTTCTATCTTTCATACTTATTCCTCCTTTTTTTGATTGATGTTTGTATCAACTAAAAAATGCAAAGACGAGCACAACGCTAAGTCCGCCAAAAGCCAAGGCGGCTCCAAGTATCATCCTGCACAGTGCATTGATTATTGCCAAATTGACGAAACTGATTATGACGCCGGCGAGAAGTATTATTATCCCTAAAATTATCATACAAAGATTAAATTTTTCGCTGCTCATGACCAAATTCCTCCTTATAGAATTTTGAATTTCGATTTTTTGAAAATCGAGCATAACCGCTGTTTTGGTTACCATATTATTATAGCATAAAGCCTACAGTAAATCAATAGCATTCTGTGAAACTTATTGTTTTACAAAAAAGCCCGCCAGAAGGCGGGCCTTGTTTGTGGTCTCGAATTTATTATGCCTGCTGCATATCTTCGGGCTTTACTAATGAGATGACATCATTGGCAATAATTTTGGGCACGCCATCTTTATTATCCGCTTTGCCGGAAACCAAGATAATATTATTGTCTTTGAAAACTTCAGGTTTGGCTTCCAAGATTTTCGGGAAGGCGATCACTTCTATTTTACTGGTCAAGTCTTCTACTTCCACAAAGAGCATGGCCTTGCCGTTCTTGGTGATTATTTTTTTCATTTTATGGATGACGCCGGCCACTTTGACCGTGCTGCCCTCCATAATGCGCTTTTCGAAGCCGGCGGTGAAAAAGTTTACCGGCTCATCATTGGTCAGTTCTTTGCAAACTTTGGCAATCGGAATGGCGCGCTTCTCTAATGTCTTGCGGTATTTTTCCAAGATATGGCCCGAAACATAAAGGCCTAATAATTCTTTTTCCCAAGTTAAGTTTTGCTGTTTATTGGAGGGTGGGCAATCATCCAAAGAAACTTGTTTGGCTTTGTAGGAACCGCTGCCAAAGAGCCCCTGCTGGGCGGATTGTTTGGCTTTTTCTTCAGCGCGTGCATGCTCAAGCATTTTTTCCAAGTTCTGCAAAAGTTTGTTGCGCTCTTCTAAGCTGTCAAAAACTCCCGCCTTAATCATGGATTCCATGGATTTTTTGTTCAAAAGCTTGATATCCAAGCGGGTGACAAAATCAGTAATGGTTTTGAAGGCGCCGTTTTTTTGGCGCTCCGCTACGATTCCTTCGGCCACTTTGTCGCCGACGTTTTTGATTGCGCCAATGCCAAAGCGGATTTTCATTTCACTGGACACGGCAAAATCCTTAAATGATTCGTTTATATCTGGGGCCAGAACCTCAATGCCCATGTCTTTGCATTCTTCAATTAAAAAGGAAATGCGTTCTACATCATTGGATTCTGAGTTAAGTACTGCGGCCATATACTCGGCCGGGTAGTGGGCTTTAAGGTAGGCGGTTTGGTAGGCAATAGTGGCGTAGCAGGCCGCGTGCGATTTATTAAAGCCATAAGAGGCAAAAGGCATAATCCATTCCCAGATCTCTTGGGCTATGCTTTGGCTGACATTATTTCTCAGCGCGCCGGCAATGAATTTTTCGCGTTGGGCCATCAAAAGATCCATAATTTTTTTGCCGATAGCTTTGCGCAAAGTGTCTGCTTCACCCAAAGTAAAGCCGGCAATAACTTGGGAGATTTGCATGATCTGCTCTTGGTAAATGGCCAGGCCGTAAGTATTTTTGAGTACTGGCTCCAGCTTGGGGTGCAGGTAGGTGGTTTTTTCTTGGCCGTTTTTGCGGGCAATATAGGTGGGGATGAATTGCATTGGCCCTGGGCGATAAAGCGCGTTCATAGCGATGATATCTTCCATAACCGTAGGCTTAAGCTGTTTTAGATAGCGCTTCATGCCCTCGGACTCCAATTGGAAAACAGAGGTGGTATGGCCTTCTTGCAATAGCTTAAAAGTGGCAGCATCGTCGAGTGGGATTTTGGACATATCAAGCTTTGTGTCGTACTTGGCTTCTACTTGCTCTAGAGTGTGCTCGATAACCGTTAAGTTGCGCAAGCCCAAAAAGTCCACTTTCAAAAAGCCTAATTTTTCAATAATGGTCATTTCATACTGTGTGACCACGATATTTTCGTTTTGGGCGGAAAATTGCAAAGGAATGTACTCATCCAAAGGCACAGGGGAAACTACCACACCGCAAGCGTGTGTCCCGGCATGGCGCGCCACGCCTTCCACGCGCATCGCCATATCAATGAGAGTTTTGGCTTGGGGGTCAGTGTCATAGATCTGCTTGAACTCCGTAACTTCGGCCAAAGTCTCTTTTAAGTTCTTAAATTGGGGAACGAGCTTGGCGAGTTTGTCGCAGTAGCTGTATGGGTAATCCATAACCCGGCCGACATCGCGGATGCCAACCCTGGCGGCAATGGTTCCAAAGGTGATAATCTGGGCAACGTTGTTCTTGCCGTAAGTTTCTTCTACGTGGCGGATAACCTCGTCGCGCCTTTCATCAGCAAAGTCTAAATCAATATCAGGCATGGAAATGCGCTCGGGGTTTAGAAATCTTTCAAAGAGCAAATTGTAATCAAATGGGTTGATATCGGTAATCTTCATCAAGTACGTCACCAGCGCGCCAGCAGCTGAGCCACGGCCTGGACCCACGACAATCCCATTATTTTTTGCCCAGTTCACAAAGTCGGCCACAATCAAAAAGTAGGAGGCAAAACCAGTTTGGTAAATGACGCCCAGCTCATAATCAAGCTGCTTAATAGCGCGCTCGTCTTTATCTAACCCGCGCTCTTTTAAGCCCTGGTCGCAGAGCTCTTTCAAATAATCGTTTTGGCTTTTATTGTCGGGCAGGGCAAGGTGCGGAAGTTTATATTTTCCGAGCTCAAATTCAAAAGTGCAGGAGTCGACAATTTTTTGGGTATTAGAAATCGCTTCTGGTACATGGGCAAACTCTTGCGCCATCTGCTCGCCGGATTTGAGGGAAAAATCATCTCCGAGCATGGTGAGCCTGTCGGTTTCGGAAAGCTTGGTGCCAGTAGAAATGCACATTAAAACATCTTGGGCCTTGTCGTCATCTTTGTGCAAATAATGGCTGTCGTTAGTGGCTACTAAGCCAATGCCGAGCTCTTGGCCGATTTTTATAAGCTCATCATTAACCACTTTTTGTCCGGGAATGCTTGCATGGTGCTGGAGCTCCAAATAAAA
>CAZQSQ010000007.1:1943-6136 GCA_964596325.1 uncultured Candidatus Saccharibacteria bacterium | reverse complement strand
CATTAACCACTTTTTGTCCGGGAATGCTTGCATGGTGCTGGAGCTCCAAATAAAAGTTATCTTTGCCAAATACCTCCAAATATTTTTTGGCCGTGGCGCGCGCGCCTTCTAGATCTTTGGTTAAAATCTGTTGGGGGATTTTTCCTTGGATACAGGCAGTTAAGCAAATGATTCCCTTGGCGTGCTCAAAAAGCAGTTCTTCATCAATTCTGGGTTTGTAGTAATATCCTTCAAGGTGGCCTTTGGTAACGATTTTGGAAAGATTTTTATAGCCTTGCGCATCTTTAGCCAAAAGGATCATGTGGTGGCGGACATTATCGATATTGGGGCGTTTGAGAAATCTGCTTTCCTGGGCTACGTAAACTTCGCAGCCAATAATGGGTTTTATGCCTTGCTTCTTGCATTCATTGTAAAATTCTACTGCGCCATACATGACGCCATGGTCGGTAATGGCCAGAGAATCCATGCCCAAAGACTTGGCATATTTGACCATGTTTGGGATTTGGGAGAGGCCATCTAAAAGGGAATAGTGTGAGTGGACGTGAAGGTGAGTGAACTTCATAGGGCAATTATACCGCCAATCGAGATGTCAGCCAATATTGCAAAAGAGCTTTTTGATGGCGTGGTAATAATATCTTCTAGTTTAATAATGCTGTTTTCCTGCCTTGGAAGTTTATTCGGGTTTTAGAACTTCCGATTTTAAGCTTATACCCTTGCGCTTTTTTGGTTTTTATGTTAAGTTAGCTTGATTGGAAAATTCCAAAAATAAGATAGAATAACAGTATGGCAACACCAAAAAGAAGGCTTACCAGTTCCCGCCAAGGCAAGAGGAGAGGTAATTTGAGGCTTGCTAGCCCCAAAACTCAGAAATGCCCCAAGTGCGGCAAAGACGCGATGATGCACACAGTGTGCCCCAACTGCGGAACCTACAAAGGCAGGCAGGTCATAGACGTGCTAAAGAAGCTGGATAAAAAGCAAAAGAAAGCGAAAGAGGCAGAACTCGCCAACAAGAAGGGTGAATAAAAGACCCTTCTTCGCATCTAAATTAGTTCTTTACTTATGGCATCAAGGCACCTTGCAAGATCAATAGCAATGCAATCCCTTTTCGAATGGGACTTCCGTGGAAAAAAATCCGAGCTACTCGACGAGATAATTAAACACAACATCGAGGAGTTCGGCCCCGGGCTCAAAGAAACGGATTTTGTTTATGAGCTGTCGCATCATATTGCCGATAACCTTACCGAGCTTGATGAGATTATCGCCAAGACCGCGCCGCTCTGGCCAGTTGATCAAATTTCGGTAGTAGACCGCAATGTTTTAAGAATCGGCTTATATGAGCTGGTCATGGGAGACCGCAAGGCCGTCCCGCCTAAGGTGGCTATTAATGAAGCCATTGAACTCGGAAAAATGTTCGGAGAAGAATCTTCGGGCCGTTTTATTAACGGCGTTTTAGGCACGGTTTATAAACAACTCGAAGAAGTAGCCAAGGCCAAGGGCGAAACCTTGGAGCCGCCCGAGGAGGATGAGGCTGGCGAGGAAGGGGATAAGCCCAAAAAGGCCAAGAAAACCGCCAAGAAGAAGACGGCCAGAAAAGCCAAAAAAGAGGGCGAGGAAGAAGAGGAAAACGAAGATGAATAATAATTTCGAAAATTTATTGGTAAAATTTAAGAATCTGGAGGATTCTTTGGGGATTAATTTTCAAAATAAGGAGCTGCTTGTCGCTGCTTTTATCCACCGATCATTTTTGAATGAAAACGAATGGATGCATTTGCCGCACAATGAACGCCTCGAATTTTTAGGTGATGCGGTTTTGGAATTGGTGGTTACGCAATATTTATACTCGCATTATCCCAATGAAAATGAAGGCACTCTGACCGTGTGGCGCTCTTCTTTGGTAAATTCCATGATGTTGGCAAAAAAATCCACGGAATTGAATTTTGAAAATTATTTGCTTTTGAGCAAGGGTGAGCAAAAAGACACCGGTAAGGCGCGGGTTTTTATTTTGGCCAATACTTTTGAATCTTATATCGGAGCTTTATTTTTAGACCAAGGCATTGAGCCTTGCCGCCGGCTCATTGAAAAAGAATTAATCAAAAAGGAATTACAGGAGATTATTGCCAATGGTTCTTTTATTGATGCCAAAAGCCATTTTCAAGAAAAGGCCCAAGAAATTGAAAAGCTGACGCCGGTTTATAAAGTTTTGGAAGAATGGGGGCCAGATCACGATAAGCATTTTAAGGTTGGCCTGTATTTGGGAGAAGAGGAGATTGCTACCGGGCAGGGCATGTCTAAAAAGGAAGCCGAGGAGGCTGCTGCCCAAGCCGGGTTTCGGGCCAAGGGATGGCATGGCCGTGGGTCTTGATTTATTTTGCATTTAATGCTACAAAATATCTACACTGAAAAATAATATGCTGAATATCAGATATATTCGGGTTGGCAAGAAAAACAGCGCGTTTTTCAAGATAGTAGTCACTGATAAACGCAGGTCTGCCAAGTCCGGCAAATTTCTGGAGGAATTGGGATACTATAACCCCAAGACCAAAGAGAGAAAGTTGAATATTGAAAGGGTTAAGCACTGGCTCTCCCAAGGCGCCACAGTTTCTGATACGGTGCACAATGCATTAGTAGCCGAGAAATTGATTGATGCCAAGAAGAAAGCCTCGCATAAGCAACCGAAGAAGAAAGAAGGGGAAGAAGCTAAATAATCCCCGATTTTTTCTGTCCGTGATACCTGATTGCTGATTGATTTGATTTGCGTATTAACCATTGTTAATACAAAGGTCGATAGTAAATAACCATATTTCAGAACATGACAAAAAACGTGAACGACCAGGAATTTCTGGAGTTTATCGTAAAGACTCTGGTTGACCATCCCGAAGATGTTAAAATCGGCAGGGATGTAGACGAGATGGGGGTTTTGCTCACGCTCAAGTGTAATCCCGAAGATATGGGACAGTTGATCGGAAGGCAAGGTTCCACTGCCAAGGCCATTAGGACCTTGGTCCGCATTGTGGGTCTGCGCAACCATGCAAGGGTTAATCTCAAGATTGAGGAACCCGAAGGTGGCAGAGGTCCCCGCAAGCACGATGATGCTCCAAAGCCAAGTTTGGACGATCTGAATATATAATTTCTAACAATAAAACCACCCCAGTTATTGCTGGGGTTGTTTTATTCTTAAGGGTAATAAGTTATATTTAAGCAAATGTTGAAATTCGATATTGTGACAATTTTCCCGCAGATATTCGATTCGTATTTTAATACGAGCATTGTTTTGCGTGCGCAAAAAATGGGAAAAATTGCCATTAAGCCTTGGGATTTGAGACAATATTCTACGGATAATTATAAATCAGTAGACGACCATCCCTATAGCGGCGGGGCGGGCATGATTTTGAAATTGGAGCAGATTTATTTGGCGGTTGAGGATATCAAAAAAGAAATTGCCAAAGACAAAGACAAGAAAACGAGAATAATTTTATTTTCTGCCAACGGCAAAAAGTTTAACCAGGATATGGCCAAGAAATGGGCCAAGTATGACCGCTTGGTGATGATTTGCGGCCGTTATGAAGGCGTGGATAATCGCGTGGCCGAGAAAATTGCCGACGAGGAAATTTCTATCGGCGAATATGTTTTAACGGGTGGGGAACTGCCGGCTATGGTAGTAGTTGATTCTATTGCCAGGCTAATGCCGGGAGTAATTAAAAGTGATTCTCTGGAGAGTGAATCTTTTAATAAGGTGAAAGGCCAGAGAGTTTTGGAATATCCGCAATACACAAGGCCGGAAGTGTTTATTACTAAAGAGGGCAAGAAGTGGCGAGTGCCCAAGGTTTTGCTTTCCGGGGACCACAAAAAAGTCCAGGAGTGGAAAGAAGGGAAATCCAAAAAACTTTCCCCTGATATTGCAAAATAACCAAAATATTGTTATATTTTGATTTGTAAAACGGGCAGATGCTAGAGTGGCCAAATAGGACTGGCTGTAAACCAGTTGACTTCGGTCTACGGGGGTTCGAATCCCTCTCTGCCCACCAATCAGAAAAACGCCTTCAAGGCGTTTTTTGATTGGTATGAGTAGAAAAGGGATTCGAAATTTATACTGGCGCGTCAGCAGACGCGGCAGTGAATCCCGCCATCAAATTGGCACAAAGAGAGGGATTTGAAATTTATACCAGCGAGCCAGCAGGCGAGCTGGTAAATCC
>CAZQSQ010000007.1:0-1843 GCA_964596325.1 uncultured Candidatus Saccharibacteria bacterium | reverse complement strand
AAAGAGAGGGATTTGAAATTTATACCAGCGAGCCAGCAGGCGAGCTGGTAAATCCCTCTCTACATAAATACCGTGCCGACCGAGAGGCGAATCCCTCTTCAATCAGGAAGAGAGGGATTTGGATAAAAGACCTTATTAAAATAATCTCCCCGCCAACTGGCAGGGGGATTATAATTTACGGTTTCAAAATTTTTGTCAGGCTGCCATAGCAGCTGGTATGCACGGTGATTCGTACTTCAATTGGTCCGGTAAAGCGCGGGTAGGTGTAATTGGCCGAGAAAGTATTATCCGGATTGATTTTGGGTAAACTGGTGCCACCATTGCCTCCGCGCCAAGCAATGATAACCGGGTCAAACGGGCGTGGCACACCGCAACCCTTGGCATTGCCAAAGCTGGAGATTTTTCCAGTCACGGTAAAGGAGGGACTAGTGCCCGATAGAGTGGCCTCGAAAGACGGGTTGCGGGTTTGTTTTTCAGTTGTTGGGGTAGAAATTTCTGGTAGGGGTAGCGGTTGGGTTGGCAAGGGAAGTGGCTGAGAAGGTGTAGAAGTATTTGTTGTCGGTGGGAGTTTGGGAATTATTAAGCGGGTAGTAGTGGGGATGGTAATTTTGGCATTATTGGCAAGTTCAAAGACATCGGTTTTTATTCCGAGAGCACAGGTAGCAGTGGGAGCAACCATATCTTCATCGCAGCGGCTTTTTTGATTAAGGAAAGCGGCTTGCATAGCGGCTCTGACTTGTTGGCATTCATTGCTTCTGGCTCCATAATAACTGGCGCAAGCTAGGCGCATACCATCATAAAATTGGTTAAAGGTGGCCGGGCTAGGAGTATAAAGCATCCAAGCGCGCATCAAAATTTTATTTATCTTAGTTTGGCCAATGGCCATTATCCGGCAGCCGTTCAGTGTTCCGCCATTGGAGAGCAAATAAACCATATGGCTGATTGGTGTACTATTTACATGCACCCTCCAACCATCATTATCGCCGCAATAGAATTTGTCATCTTGCAATGAATCAGGATGCGCGACATTGGGGGTAGCGGCAGGGTTAGCAATATCACGCCATATTGGGCCGACGTTGGGACCAATTTTCCAAGTACTAAAACCATTTATCGACCTCTCCACCGCTTGGCCAAAAATATCCGAGACTGCCTCTTCGAGCGCTCCGCTTTCCCCGGTGTAGGGCAGGGCGGGCTGTGGCCCGTAATACTCGGTTACGCGATGCATGTATTCATGGCCAAGGGTTCCCGCATTTACAGTACTAGTGCAAAACGCTAAGCCCGAAGAACCGGCTTGAGCATTGGGGCAAAAATATTTTCCATCATCGTCAAATAAAACTGATCTGGCAAAAGCGGTAGAAATGTTGGCTTCTCCGGACTCGGGCGCAGCAGTCCCATATTTTTTATTGGCGCCCCTCATTCCAAAATTAATCCTAAAATATGCTTCGGCCGATTCTAGCAGGTTGTAGGCTAAATCAACATCAGCCACGCCTACTCGCGCGGAGTTTTCTTCCCGGCCCTTAAAGCTGGCATCATTGGGATTGGTAATCCAGCAGCTGTCAGCAGCAGTCCAGTTGCTGGCATTGCAGTCATAGACCCGGCGAGTAATAGTTTTATTATTGCTGATTTTTTGAATGATTTTGCCATTGGTCGCATCAATAAAAAGCGTGTAAGAATTAAAACCATTTTTACCGTTTAGGATTACCTCCCAGGCCAAATATTCTTTGTTTTCAGCTTTGGGATTTAGGCTGGCCTTATTAAAAACATATAGCGTATTAGATTTGATTTTAGCCTCATTAACTCGCAAATTATTTTTGGCGTAATCAAGGGCGAGCTGTGCGGCGCG